>DASTMZ010000119.1:0-5302 GCA_035713725.1 Micromonosporaceae bacterium | reverse complement strand
TTCCAAAACGGCCCAGCGTATGGCTACGCGTTGCAGATCTGCGCCGACCATGTGACGTTCGCGATCCACAGCGGTCTCGCATTCGCGGGCATTAGTACGATCGCCATCAAGCCGGCCATTGCCGCCGGATCAAAGGTGCGGTTCGCGATCGTCGCGTCGGGATCGACGTTCACGATTCTGCAGTGCGCGGTGTCATCGAGCGGATGCGAAAATTCTCAGCCGCTTGGGCAGGTGACGAACACCGCATTCGACCAGCCAGGTGTGGTGACGCTCGGCATTGTCGAACCGAAGAGCGCCGCCGTGTCGAAGTCGTACCACGTGACGTTCCAGGACATTCAGGTGTCGTCCAACACGCCGCCGCCACCGCCACCTTCGCCATCGACCGCTACGTCGCCGCCGGCCGTCGAACCGTCCCAGTCGCCCGATCCGGGGCCGCCGACTCCGTAGTTCAGCTCGCACAGACAGCGGACCGGTTCGGGCACGTCGCCCGAACCGGCCCGGACTGCCATAGCCCCGATCAGTGGCAGGTCCACTCGACCGCGCCGATGTCGTCGGCGGTCCGGTCGGCTTGCCCGCCGATGATGTGCCCGTCGTCGCTCATGGTCACGGCGAACGCGAATTGCGTCCAGTCGACGGCACCGGGTACGCGGGGGAGTTGGCGTACCGTCCCGCCGAACACTGCGACCGGGCCTTTGTCGTTTTTGCCGGCGAACCAGCCGCTCGACGTGATCGTGGCGCCCGCGGCCAGCGTGACGTCATGGAACGACTTCGCCTTGCCGGTCCCCAGGTCCCAGCGCGCGGCTAGGAACAGCCCCGGCAGATCGGGGTTGTCGCGGCCGCTGCCACCGAGTACGAACCCGTTGCGGGTGGACGACGCATACGAGTAGGCGCTCGGACCGGTCAGTTGAGAGATGTGCCCCTGCGGATCCCAGACGTACGCGTTTCCACTCTGGTTCTCTCCGCCGACCACCGTTCCGTCGTTGCCGATGCCGCCCTGGAAGAGTGTTGCGTCCTCATATGGCACGGTGTCGAGATGACGGACGTTGTCCCCGTTGAGTACCACCGGTGACAAGGGTACGAACGGCGCGTCCTGGGTGCCGTCCTCGAACCGTGGCATCGGGATGGCGAGCACATCACCGTTGTCGTTGATCCCCGCGACCATGTAGGACGTGTCTCCGTGCAGCAGGCGGGTGACCGTACCGTCACGGTACGTCCACGCGATCCACTCGTTCTGGGATCCGTCCGTCGTGATCCCAGAGCCGGCCACCTCACCGTGCGAGTTCACTACTGGCGGGCCAAAACTCGCGTCCGCGTCCAGAAGCGTCGGTGTGCCGTCGGTCCAGAGGATCGGCTGGTACGTGTGGGCACGGTCGGTCGCGTACCCGACGAGGTAACGACCGGTTGAATCGCCGTCGGTGATGATCGCGGCGCCGACACCTTGCGGCAGTGGCAGGAAGCGTCCGGTACAACTGGCCGGCACTGGCGGCACGCCGGCCCGAGACGGCGGCCGAGCGACCGGCTGGTACGTGGGGATCGCGGTCACGCTCGCCGCAGTCGCGGGCGGGTTGACGGCCGTGGCTGTCTTGGCGGCCGCCGTGGGGGGACGCGTGCCGACCACGCCGCCGAGCGCAAAGGGAACCGCGAACGCGATCGCGGCAACCGCGGCCGCGGCAGCGGTCGACAGCGTGACGCGGTGCATGCGCCGCAGTCGGCGCCCGTCGCTCATCGCGCGAGCAACGTCGACGCGCGACGCGCTTCGGGGCTCCTCGTCCATCAGCCGTACAAACGGGCCGATGGTGTCTTTGTCAATTGTCATGTCAGGCTCCAGGTCTCGGTAGCCGTCGCCGGCACTTCGTTCAGGATGTTTCGCAGCGTCGCCAAGCCGCGCGAGGTCTGGCTCTTCACGGTGCCGGCCGAGCACCGCAACATCTCCGCGACCTCGTCGACCGGAAGGTCGTAGAGGAACCTCAGGACGAGCACGGCGCGTTGGCGCGGCGGAATCTTGGCCAGCGCGGCGTGCAAGACAATGCGCTCGGTCACGTCCGGGTCGTTCACGCTGGACGTCTCCGGCGCAGTCGCGAATCTGCCGACCCGCGACCACGGCCGCCGTTTCTCGTTCAGATAGGCCCGCACCACCATGGTTCGCACGTACGCGTCAAGGTGCTCGACCGTGCTGACGCGTTTCCAGCGGACGTAGAGCGCGGTGATGGTCTGTTGGATCAGGTCGTCAGCGGTCGCCTCGTCGCCGCACAGTCGCAGGCCGAGCCTGCGCAGCGCGGGCGTGCGCGCCGTGACGTAATCGACGTAGTCCTGCTCCCACGCGTGCATCCCCGCACCTTTCGCGTCCGCCGTCGATAGCTAAAGGCATCCGGACGCGTGCATGGTTGCATCGCGCAGGTCAGGTCGCGGCGGCGCTCGTGCGGCGCACCCGTCAGAGCCGGAAGTCGAGGTCCGGCGCGATGATCGCGGTGTCCATCTGCGCCTTCTGCAGGCGGCCCGAGTAGTCCCAGTTCATCGCCTGCCAGCGGGTGAACTGGTCGAGCACCCACATGCCGGACTGGCGCGATCCGTTGCCGGAGCGGCCGTTGCCACCGAACGGCAGGTGTGCCTCGGCACCGGACGTCGAGTTGTTCACCGACACCATGCCCGCGCCGATCCCGTCGCGGAAGCGGAACGCCGAGGTCGGGTCCGTGGTGTAGATCGACGACGACAGGCCATATCCGGGAGCGTTCGCAAGCTCGATCGCCTCGTCCAGCAGTTGGTAAGGCATCACACCGATGATCGGCCCGAACGTCTCGGTGGTGAAGAGCTTGTCGGTCGGGCGTATGTCCGCGACGACGGCCGGGTGGTAGTAAAGCCCGTTCTCGTTGCCGGCGAAGCCGTCCCGCGGGTTGTCGCGCGTGATGCGGCCCGTCGAGGTTGAGCCGAGGACCCGGTGGTACGGCTCGATCCAGCTCACGAACTCCTCGTACCGCCGGGCGAACCGCTCCGCCAGCATCGGTCCGTAGAGCACGTCCTCCCGCGTCGGGTCGCCGACGATGGCGGTACGCACAGCGTGGTCGAGTGCCGTGAGGAACTCTTCGTAACGTGACTCGTGCACGATCGCGGTGCCGAGTGACGTACATCGTTGACCGGCCGAGCCGAAGCCGGCGAACAGCGCGCCCTCCACGGCGAGCATGATGTCCGCGTCCTCGGTGACCACCATCGGGTTCTTGCCGCCGAGTTCGAGGCACGGGGTCTGCAGGTGGCGGCCGCACAGTTCGCCGATGCGCGCGCCAACGTCCGACGATCCGGTGAAGCCGACCTTGTCCACGAACCCGCCCTCCAGCGCGCTCGTGAGGCCGGCGAACGTCGTCTCACCGTCCGCGTACACCACTTCGAACGCACCATCCGGAACTCCAGCGCGGCGGATCAGCTCGCCGAAGGCGTCGGCAGAAGCGGCCGCGTACTCCGCCGGCTTCCACACCACCGCGTTACCGCACAGCAGAGCGGGCGCGATGTACCACGACGGTACGGCCACCGGAAAGTTGCCCGCCGTGATGATCGCCGCGACGCCGACCGGCACTCGGAACGTGAACAGCTGCTTGTCGGGCATCTCGCTGGGTACGGTCTGCCCGTAGAGTCGCCGGCCTTCGCCCAGGAAGAAGTCGCAGGTGTCGATGATCTCCTGCACCTCGCCGCGTGCCTCAGCGATCGGCTTGCCGATCTCCCTCGTCACGATCTGCGCGAGCGTCTCCTTGTTGGCGGCCACCAGTCGCGACAGGTTCGCGATCACCTGACCACGCACCGGCGCGGGTACCCGCGACCACGTGCGCTGTGCCGCTCGGGCGGAACGGCACGCGTCGACGTACGTGTGCGCGTCGGCGAGCGCGACCTGCGCGACTTCCTGCGTCTGATTGGCCGGATTCAGCGACGTCAGCACGTTGCCGGCGGGCGCGGCGTCGGTCCGGCGGCCGCCGATCGTCGAGGTCAGCACGTCGACAGCATAGGGTGCGCCATCGGTTGGGCGTACCTGCGTAGTCGGATTGGCGGCGTCGACGGCCACGCGGCGAACGACCTCGACCCGGCTCGGCTTGTCTGCCTTGACGCGGCTCAGGCGCGGCGGGCGACCGTCACGATCTCCTTGCTACTGCCGGTCAGCGGACCGCGTGCCCAGTCGCCATACTGCTCCTCGATCGCGAGTCCGGCCTCCGTCAAAAACACCGAAAGCGTGGGTACGTCGAGGAAACGCAGGCGGCCATGATCGACGCGAAGCGTGGTGGAGTCCGGTTGGCTGACCGTCTCGGTGAACGTGACGACAACGTCGCCCACGACGGCCTCCACGCGATGCGATACGCGTATCGTTCGTCCGGCTGCGTCGACCACATCGGTTGCGTTGTCGGGTGTCCAGTTCTCCCATGCGCGGGCCTGTGGATGGCGACTGCCGAACGCGACCCGACCGTCCGGCACAAGCGCAGCCCGGATCGCGGCGAGCGACGCTCGTAGGTCGTCGTCCTCGACGAACACCTGGAATGTGTTGCTGGCCATGATTGCCAGCTCGAACTCGCGGTCCCACCGGGCCGAGGCGGCCGTGCCGAGCACCCACTCGATGTCGGTCCGACGTCGAGCGCGATCGAGCCTGGCGCGATTCGGATCGAGACCGCACAGTCTGCCGGTGTGTCCGGCGTCGCGAGCGTGGTGCAGCATTGCGCCGGTTCCGCAGCCGACGTCTAGCACCGAGCCGGCGGACATCACGAGCGCGTGATAGAAGGCGTCGCTGGGATACCGCGTGGTGTCCCACGGGTTCTGGATGTCGTAAAGAGCGGCCGCGTCGTCGTCGGAGTACACCGCGGCAGTATGCCGAGACTCTTCGTTGACCGCATCGACTTTGTTGGCGGGTGTCTGGTGCCGACGTCCGGCGGCGCGAGTTGCGCTGCGGTGCCGACGCTCTTCTCCGCATGGCGTCCTATGTGGACAGTGCGGTGTTCCTTGTTGGCGAGGGTTGTTCGGGCGGTGATTAGTACACTAGTATCAATGTGTGGGTATCGACGGCGGCGGTTCTGACACGCAGACCGTGGATGCGCAGGCCGTGGATGCGTTGACCGATGTGCTTGCCGCTCGTGCCCGGGCCGCGGCGGTCGCGGATGCGGCGTTGCTGGACGCGGTGGTGGCCGTCGCCGACCGGGATCGGCTTGGGTTTGACGCCGACGAGGTGGCGGTGACGTTGGCGTGGACGCGGGCGGCGGCGCGGTATCAGGTGGAGTTTGGCCGGTATCTGCAGCGGGTGGTCAAGCCGGTGTGGGCGGCGATGTGTGCTGGTGAC
>DASTMZ010000118.1:0-2979 GCA_035713725.1 Micromonosporaceae bacterium | reverse complement strand
ATATCGCGCCGGCTACTTGCGTGAGGATCGCCGCCGCTTGGAGCAGGCGCTGCTCGCTGGCGATCTGCTCGGGCTGGCCTCGACGAATGCGCTGGAACTCGGCGTCGACCTGGTCGGCGTCGACGCGGTGATGCTGGCCGGATATCCCGGCACGCTGGCGTCGCTCTGGCAGCAGGCCGGACGCGCGGGTCGTGGCGCCCGGGACGCGCTGTGCGTTCTGGTGGCACGCGACGACCCGCTCGACACCTACCTCGTGCACCACCCCGAGGCATTGTTCGGGCGGCCGGTTGAGGCCACTGTGCTCGATCCGTCCAACCCGTACGTGCTCGGACCGCACCTGTGCTGCGCGGCGGCCGAGCATCCGCTGACCGACGAGGACATCGCGTTGTTTGGTGACGTCGCATCGGCGAGCATCGAACGTCTGGTCGCTGCCGGACTGCTGCGACGGCGCCCGACCGGCGTCTACTGGGCTGGCGAGGGCCGGCCCGACGTCGACCTGCGCGGCTGCGGTGGGCCGCCGATCTCGATCGTGGAGGAGTCGACCGGCCGCCTCCTCGGCACCGTCGACGCGAGTGGCGCCCACGCACAGGTGCACACCGGCGCGGTCTACTTGCACCAGGGCGACTCGTACGTCGTCGATGCGCTCGATCTCGACGACGGCGTCGCGCTCGTGCATGCCGAGGAACCGGACTGGACGACACACGCCCGCGACATCACATCCATGACGGTCGAGTCCGTACGCAACGTCGTGGATGCCGGACCGGTCGGCATGTTCCTCGGCACCGTCGACGTGACCAACCAGGTGGTCAGCTATCAGCGCCGGCGCATCGTGACGGGCGAGGTGATCGACACGCGCCCGCTCGACCTGCCCGCGCGTCAACTTCGCACGACCGCGGTCTGGTGGACGATCTCGCCAACCGCGCTCGCCGCCGTGGGCGTCGACCCGGCCGACGTGCCGGGGGCACTGCACGCCGCGGAGCACGCCGCAATCGGTCTGCTGCCGCTGGTCGCGACGTGCGACCGGTGGGACATCGGCGGACTGTCCACCGCGCTGCACGCCGACACCGGTGCGCCGACCGTCTTTGTCTACGACGGTCATCCCGGCGGCGCTGGCTTCGCCGAGCGCGCTTATCACGTGGCGGCCGACTGGTTGCGCGCCACCCGCGAGGCCATCGCATCGTGCGGCTGCGAACACGGTTGCCCGTCGTGCGTACAGTCGCCGAAGTGCGGTAATGGCAACGAGCCGCTGTCGAAGCCGGGCGCGGTGCGCGTGCTGGACGCGGTCTTGACGGCCCTCGAGCAGACCGAGCTCGAACGATCGCGCGACGCGGCCACGAACCTCGACGCGGCCGACGCTGACCGCGCTGCCACGGCCGGCGCGCGCGACTAGCGGTGCAACTTGTGGCCGGGCCGGCGCGGCTGCCCCACGGTTCCCGCTGTGCGATGTGTCGCGGCCGGAGTCCAACGTGTCGCCGCCGACCGACGACTCGATGGGACCGGCGCGCGCCGTCGCGACTGCCCGGCCGACGCCCGGCGGTGCCCCCGCGACACGCGTCGTCGCGGTGACCGTCGCGTCTAGTCCGTCGAGGTGGCACGCGGTCATGTTGGCGCCGTTCGCGATCACGATGCGCCGTGCTGCATCACACGCGGCCGCCGCACCGCTCGACGTCCGGCCGGCCGCCGTCAACGCCCCGAGATCCGCGGCCACCTGTGCGCGATGACGCGCCAGCACCGCACCCGTGGCGACCACAACCGTGAGTACGAACGCGGCGAGCGCCACCATCGACCCGGCGACCCAGATCGTCGCCGAGCCGGCGTCACGGCACTGAACAGCGTCGACCCGGCCGACTGTCGGGCGTCTCACGGCACTGCGGGCTCGAGTGTGGCCACCGCCGAACCGCTGGCGACGAACGATCCGAGGCGACCGCCGAGGGGCGCGACGCGGACCGACACGGTGGCCTGGACCGTGCCGTCGCCGCTCGTCACACGCACCACGGCATCGCGTGGCGCACGGGCCTGACCCGCCGCGAATCCGTCTCCGCCGCGCGCGGCGACCAGCGCCGCGTCCCTCGCCGCATCGACGCACTGCACCTTCGCGAGCACGGCGTCGACGGCGCCCAGCGCGAACGTGACCATCAGCAGCAACGCCGGCAGCGCCACCGCAAACTCAGCCGTGACGCCGCCGCCGTCATGGCTGCCGCCGCCATCCCGGCCGCCGCCATGGGCACCGCCGTCACGGCCACCGCTGTCCTGGCCAACGCCGTTATGGCCAACGCCGTTATGGCCACGCCGAAACGCCTGGCGCCGTCGCGCCGTCACTACCGCAGCGCCTTCGAGATGATCGCCGACAATGCCGATTGGATGCTCGGCGACGTCACCACCTTGAGCAACACGCCGGCAAACGCCACCGCCGCGAGCGTGCCCACCGCGTATTCGGCTGTCGTCATCCCCGCGTCACGTGCCTGTGTCATCTCACGCCAACGACGTCGCCACCAGGCCAGCCG
Source organism: Micromonosporaceae bacterium (assembly GCA_035713725.1). Classification (GTDB taxonomy): domain Bacteria; phylum Actinomycetota; class Actinomycetes; order Mycobacteriales; family Micromonosporaceae; genus DASQPR01. The sequence continues at coordinate 475 of DASTMZ010000118.1, read as the reverse complement.
TCCGCCGTCTTGCGCCGTCGCCGTCGAATCACGCATCCGGACTCCTTTCACCGCAGTACACCGCCGAGCACGGCGACGATCACCGGCACGATGCCGGCGAGCACGAAGGCGGGCAGAAAGCACACGCCGAGCGGCAAGACGATGAGTACGCCGATCCGTTGCGCGGCCGCGTCCACGCGCTGAGTGCGCGCGTTTCGCAGATCCTCCGCAAGACGTTCCAGGGCGCGAGCCACCGCGGCGCCGCTGTCGGCACTTCGTACGGCAACGTCTGCCACCCCGTCACCACCCGGAATGGCGCGTAGCGACCGCCACGCGTCGCTCGGCTCGAGCCCGAGTCGTAGCCCGTCCGCGACTCGTAGGAGTTCCCGGCCGGCGATGCCACCGCAGGCCACCGCCGTCGTACGGACCGCCATCTCGACCGGCACACCGGCACGCAACGCGGCGGCAAGCAGATCCACCGCGTACGGCAACTCGG
>DASTMZ010000117.1:0-28597 GCA_035713725.1 Micromonosporaceae bacterium | reverse complement strand
ACGCGCTGAGCAGCCGTACCTGGAAGAACCGGGCCCACGTCGGGTCTGGCGCCTGGATGCCGTGTTCGGTCGCGGGTACGAACCCGAAGCGCCCGTAGTAGTCCGGACTTCCGAGCAGCGCAACGAGCGGCTCGCCCAGCGCGTCGGCCGCGCCGAGCGTCGTGTGCACCAACGCGGATCCGATTCCTCGACGTTGATGCTCCGGCAACACGCTGAGCGGGCCGAGCCCGAGCACGGGTACGTCGCCGACGCGGCCGCGGGTCGTGGCGACGTGGCCGACGACCGTACCGTCCACCACCGCCACCAGCGATAGAGCCGGCAGCCAGCCGACATCGGCGCGCAGGTCGTCGACAAGCCGCGCCTCCGCGACGAGATCGGGCGAGCCGGACCCAGTCTTGTCGGGCGCGAACGCGGCCTGCGTCACGGCACGGATCGCGTCAATGTCCGGTTGCTCTTCGCGTCTGACGATCACCCGCCCATGATGCGCATCCGCGCAGCGTCGCGCCACGGAGTTCCAAAACGCCCGGCGTCCGGGCCTATCGCAGCTCGGCGAGCGAGCACGTGGGTACGTGGATCCAGCCCTCGACGGCGGCGAGCGTCCGATCATCCGGCCCGGGGCCGGTGGTGAGGCCGCGGGCGACCGCACGGGTGACGAGCGCCGCGATCACCGCGTCGAACGCGTGATCCGACCGTCGGCAGATGTCCCACGCTTCATCCGGCAACTCGAGCCACGGCACGGCGGCCCGCAACTCCGCCACGAGTCGGTCGAGCGCGGCGGTTGCTCGTACCCGTGATGTCTTGTATCCGCCCGTGGCCAGACCCCAGTGACGCATCGCCGCGGCCGGATAGACCTCGGCCACCACCGACGCGCCGGATCGGTCCGGCGCGGTCGTGCCATCAGATGGCGCGAACGCGTCGAGGAGGAGCGCGCAGCGAAGCGCGACGACCCCGATGCGATCGGTCGACACGCTCAGCGGGCGCGAACCCGTCGCGGCGAGGATCTCGTCGGTCCGGCGATAAACCAGACCGCGTCGATGGGCGACCTGGTCGGCGGCGGCGCGTCCCGGCCACGGCGCACCTTGGCGGTGTGCGGCGATCGCGTCGACGAACGCGACCGACCAGCCGAGCGGACAGTCGATGCCGACGCGGTCGGCGGAACGCATCAGTCGCAGCAGATCGTCGTCATCCAACGGCGGCGGATGAAGGTCGCCGGTCACTGCCGCGGCCGACCACGTCAGCGTGCAGGCAGCGGCGCGCGTGGGCGACGCGGCGAGGTCGATGCCCAGGGTCCGCACGCGCCTACGATCCCACGGGTACGGGTTGGGCCGGCGCCGTCCCGTCGCGTGCCGGATTGTCATAGCGCGCCGCGAGCGCAGCCGCCGTTCGGCCGAGCAGCTCGCGCAGCGCCGCCGGCGCCAACACCTCGACCTCCGCGCCGAGCCGCAGCAACTCGTCGTGTGCGTGGCGGATCGACTCGATCGGGATGCGAGCCGGCACCCAACCGTCCGCGTCGGCCGGCCCGGCGCTCGCGTCGACCGCGTTCACAATGGCGGGCTCCATGACGTGCGCCATCCGCTGCCGTGCCAACGGCGACATGCGTACGGTCGCGTGCTCCTGGTGGCGCCGGATCGCGAAGTCGGCGAGGTAGGCACGCCAATGCGCCGCGAGGTCGAAGTCGTCCGGCCGCACGAAGTGCTCGCCGGTGGGCGTTGCTGCCAGGATCTGTGACACCCGATAGGTGCCGACATTCGGGTCGACGCGCGCACCGCCGCGCGCCACGACGTACCACCGGCCGCTCTTCAACACGAGACCGAACGGCTCGAGCGTCCGCTCGACCTGGTCCGGCGCCTTCCATCGCCGGTATGTGACGCGCAGCCGGCGATCGTGCCAGACGGCGTCGGCGACGGTCGACAGCAGCGAAGTGGTGTCCGGCTCCTCGTACCACGCTATTGGGTCGAAGTAGAGCCGGCGTTGGATGTGGTCGGCGCGGCGCCGGAGATCGTCGCTCAGCGCGGCGGACAGCTTCGTGGCGGCACCGGCGGCCGCCGAGCTGAGCCCGAGATCGCGCGCCGCGGCGGGCAACGCGGCCAGCGACAGCGCCGCCGCCTCGTCGGCGGTGAGACCGGTCAGTCTCGTACGGTAGCCGTCCACGAGCTGGAACCCGCCGTCACGGCCGGCCTGGCCATAGAGTGCCACGCCCGACTCGTGCAACGCCTCGATGTCTCGATAGATCGTGCGCAGCGAGACGTCGAGCTCGGTGGCGAGCGCCTCGGCCGTCATCCGCCCGCGCACCTGCAACAGCAGGAGGATGGAGAGCAAGCGACTGGCACGCACCGCCGGAGTATGTCGCCGACCGCCGACAATTCGTGCCGCCGGATAGGTCGCCTCGTTCCGACCAACAGCTCGCCGGCCACTGACACAAGGTGTCAGCAACGGCTGGTTAGCGTGCGGCCATGACGAACAATTTTGACTTCTTCGTCGGCGAATGGACCTCGACCCAGCGGCGACTGCGCGAGGTGCTCACCGGCTGCCAGGAGTGGTACGAGTTCGAGGGCGTGACACGGTGCTGGAGCGTGTTCGACGGTGCCGGAAACGTCGACGAGGTGACGTTCCCGTCGCTGGGCTGGGGTGGCGTCACGCTTCGCTTGTACGACAAGGAACGCGACGAGTGGTCACTCTACTGGGCAAGCAGTCGCAGCGGCCTCGCCCTGCCACCCGTGGTTGGACGGTTCCACGACGATGGACGCGGCGTCTTCGACGGCGACGACGTCTACGACGGCAAACAAATCAGATGCGTCTACATCTGGTCGCGGATCACCGATCAGTCCTGCCGATGGGAGCAGGCATTCTCGGTCGACCAGGGGAGCACCTGGGAGACGAACTGGATCGCCGAATTCCAGCGCACCGCGTGATTGCGATCGACGCGTACGCTCGCCGGTGCTAGCGTTCGCGCCGGCAAATTGTCGCGGCGCGGGACAGACACAACCTCGGGGGAGTCGGCCGGCGGGGGAGGAACACTCGGTGAGCCCGGTGCAGATCGTCGCACTGCTGACGTTGCTCTGCGTGCTGGCCGCGATGATCCGCATCGACACGGTGCTTCTTCGAGACCTAGCGCAGACTCGTGACGATGAGCTTGCGTACCTGACGCGCAAGGGCTGGGCCGCGGCCATCGTGTTCACGTTCCCGATCGGCGCGATCCTCTACCTCGCCGTCGCAAAGCTGCGTTGACCGCGGTTCGGCCGCGCCCGAGCCGGCCACGATGGGCCGTGGCCGGCGCGGCGCCGGTGCTACGGGCAGGCGTGACCGTTCAGCGACCGGTACCCGCTCGGGCAAATCGCGGTCGAGGCGGCGCCGGCAGCGGAGTGCCCACCCGTGGAGTTCGCGGATGTTGCGTGGGCGGGCGCGCCGGTGACCATGATGGCGAGCGCAATGGCGGCGGTGGACAGCGCGGTGGTGGCAACGCGGCGGACGGCGGCGGTACGGAGCTGGAACATCGGTATCTCCTCATCGAGCGAACTGCGGACGTGTACGGGCATCGATGCCGTACACCACACGTACTGACGTGTCGCTCCCGCCCCTTGGGTGTCGTACGACATGAAGTCGAGGGTCCGCCCGGCATTACTTGGCCGATCGCCGAGATACCGAGCCCGAGATGCCGAATCCCCAGATCCAGCGCTCGGCGGTCCCTATAGTCGGAACCTCACCCGAGGTTGGTGCGGAATCGAACATCTCTGCGGGGAGGACACCATGAATGGCGCAATACGGATCTCGTGGGGCGCGTCCGTGGCGGGTCGCGAGGCAACCGGCCTAGATGTATTCGGTCGCGCGATTGCACACTTCGAGGGAATGGCGAAGCAGGGCCGCGTACACGGCCACCACGAATATTTCTCGGTCACCGGTCGGACCGGTGGCTTCATGATGATCGAGGGTGAGCTCGACGAGCTCATGAAGATCCTGGTCGAGGACGACACGCTCAAGCTGACCGACCAGGCCAGCGCGCTGGTGAAGGACTTCCGCGTCGACGCCTACGCGGGTGGCTCCGACCAGACCACGCAGCAGTTGATCGGCAACTACACCGCGACGCTCGGCGAGCTGGGGTATATGCGGTAGCACACCGATTCGTGGCCGACCGCACGCCCGCTATGCGGGCAGCAGGGCCGTCATCAGCCACAGCGCCGCCATCCCGGCCAGCATGGCGGCGTGCGGCGACCGCGTAAGCCAGACGGCCAGCACCGCGACCGCCGCGGCGATCAGCGGTGCGGCGGCCGCTCTGATTCCAACCGACGTCGTCGCGCTGGCGATGCCGGTGGTCGCGAGCGCCGCCAACGCGGCGGGGGCGACCAGCGCGGACAACTGTTCCAGGCGCTTCGGAATCCGGATGCGGTCGGCCGCGGTGACCATGCTGATCCGCAGCACGAGGCTGCCGATGCCGGCCAGGGCGATGACAGTCCAGGCGTTCATTTCGCGATCTCCTTTGCCAGTGGCCGGTTCGCCGGTGTCTTCGTGGCCAGTGTCTTGGTGGTCGCCGTGGCGCCCGCCTCCGTGCGGTTGACACGCACGATGCCGGCGGCCAATCCGGCCACGATCCCGACCGCGAGGCCCAGATGCATGGGCACGGTCAGCGCGAGTGCCGCAACCGCCGCCGAGGTCAAGGCGGCGCGCCGCGGCGCGGCCTGCGTGAGCCGAGGGACGACCTGGCCGATCAGATACAGCGGTACGAGGAAGTCAAGGTGGAGCGCGGGCGGCAGTCCGGCGCCGAGCGTGGCACCGGCGGCGATCGCGGCCAGCCAGCTGAGCCACAGCGCGATCGCGGCACCGAAGTAGTGCACGTGTGCAGCGCGACGGTCGCCCGGCTGCTCGTACCGCTGTATCCCGACTGCGTAGGACGGGTCGACGAGCAGGTATCCGGCGAGTACCCGCCACCACAGCGGCGTACCGCGCCAGTGCGGCATCATGCCCGCCGAATACAGCATCAGCCGGACGTTGATGATGAGCACGGTGACGATCACCGCGGCGGGTGCGGCGCCTGCGTTCAACATCTGAATCGCGGTGAGCTGCGCGCTGCCGGCGAAGATCGTTGGCCCGGTCAGCCAGCCGGCGAACGTCGGCAGGTGCGACTGAGCGGCAGTGACACCGATGACCAGGCCGAACGGTGCGGTAGCCACGATGCCCGGCACCATCGCGCGAGCGCCGGCGGCGACGTCGCGACGGTGGGCGGTTAAGCTGATCATCTTCGTTCATCCCTTGTGTTGCTGGTCGGTCCGTTAAGACCACGGTCGGTCAAGGCCGGCGCGCAGACTTGGAGGCCGGATGGAGATGATCAGTAGACCTGGTGCAGGTGACCGCGTTGATCTTGGTATTCGACGGTGGCGAGCTCGATCTCGACCGGTATGAGCTGCGCCGTGACGGCAAGGTCACGCCGGTCGAACCACAGGTCTTCGACGTCCTGGCGGTGCTGATCCGGGAGCGCCGACGCGTGGTGCCCAAGGGCGAGCTATTGGACGTGGTGTGGGGCGACCGATTCGTCAGCGAGTCGGCTCTGACCAGTCGCGTGAAGGCGGCGCGTCGGGCGATTGGCGACGACGGGCACACGCAGCGGCTGATCCGGACCGTTCACGGACGCGGTTATCAGTTCGTTGGCGAGATCGTGGAGCGGCGATCCGAGGACAGTGCGCCGTCCCGAACGCCGCCCGAACAGCAGATCCGGTTCTGTACGACCACGGACGGCACCCGTCTGGCGTACGCGACGATCGGTGCCGGAGCACCACTCGTGAAGGCGGCGAACTGGCTGAGTCACCTCGACTACGACTGGCACAGCACGGTGTGGCGACACTGGCTGATCGAGCTGTCCCGACGGTTTCGGCTGATCCGCTACGACGAGCGGGGGTGCGGACTGTCCGATTGGGATGTTCCGAGTTTCACGCTCGACGAATGGGTCGACGACCTCGAGGCCGTCGTGGACGCCGCCGGCGTCGACAGGTTCCCGCTGCTGGGCATTTCGCAGGGTGGGCCGGTCGCGATCGCGTACGCGGCCCGTCACCCCGATCGCGTCAGTCATCTCGTGCTGCTCGGCGCCTACGCCCAGGGCCGCCGAGTGCGCGCCACCACGCAACCGGAGCGGGAGCTCGCCGAGGCGCGCGTCGATTTGGTACGGCTCGGCTGGGGCCGGCCAGATCCGACGTACCGGCAGACGTTCGTGGCCCGCTTCCTGCCGGAGGCCACCCAGGATCAGTGGCGGGACTTCGACGAGCTGCAGCGCCGCTCGACGTCGCCGGAGAACGCGTGGCGGTTCGTCGACGCGTTCGCAAACATCGACGTCACCGACATTGCGGCGAGCGTGACGGTCCCGACTCTCATCGTGTGTTCGCGCCGCGAACCGGACAACAACTTCGAGCAATCGAGACTGCTGGCCACGCTGATCCCGGGCAGCCGGCTGGTTCCGCTGGACAGCGCCAACCATCTGCTGCCCCGGCAGGACCCGGCGTGGCCACAGTTCCTCGCCGCGGTCGACGACTTCCTCGGCGTAGCTCCGGCCGCCCACGGATAGCGAGCGCCGTGGGGTCGCGCGACTCGGCCGTGTCTGATGGAATTCGGCGATGGTCGATGTGCGTGCCACGGCGACGGGGGTTCTCGCCGCGGCCTTGCTGATCCTCACCTTCGGCTGCGTGTCGTGCGGCGCGCCGTCACCAGGGGACACGACGGCGTCGGGCTGGATGAACGGGATGGGGGTCAGCGGCACCAAGGGCGTCACCGTGGGCACGGACGGCCGTACGCTCTCCATCGACGTGCTCGTCCCGGCAGCCCAACCGCCACGCTCCTGCGTGCGCAACCTGGCTGCGCGCATCCAGGACTTCTCGGCGCAGTCGGTGTTGGTAGAAGTCACCGAGGACGTCGCTACCGATCCGGCCTGTCGCAGCGAGGCGGTGGCTACGGTAAAGATCACCCTGCCGCAGCCGCTGGGCAAGCGCTCCGTGACGGTCGACAACGACAGCGACGCGATGTTTATCGCCGATGGCCCGGTCGGCACCCCGCTTCGGCACTGCGGCGACGAGGGCTGCCATCCGAAGCCGGCGTCCTGCGACGACGCGTCGACCACGTTGGCCGCGCGCGGCACCGATATCCAGCAGCCCGTCACACCAACCGTCCGAGCCTGCGACGGCACGTGGCTCGTGATGGACCTTTCGTTCACGGGTGCGCCGGCGTGCGAGGGCAGGGTCCAGTCCTCTCCGCTGCCGGCACCCTCCGGAACGGTCCCGCCGGAACCGGGCACGTGCCCGTCGTACCCGTCGACGGCGGTTCGTTACTTCTACCGCGCCTCGCCGGTGGGTTGGATGGCGATCGGCTTGACCCGCACCGGTGGCTGCGCCGACGTCCTACGGGCGGAGCCGAAGTTTCCGGTGAAGCTGTGCCGCAGTCTCCCGCCGCCCGGCGCATAGACGCCGGTCGTGCGACGGGACCGCGCCGCCAACACACACAGACACTGGCGGGATCCCGCCACCGGACACTGTTGACACCGTTGACCTGCCGATGGGTGTCAAGGTCAATTCGCTGTCATCAATGTGACAGAAGTCGATCATAAAGATCGGGTTGTGATCTTTATTGACGACCGACGATGCTGAGGTTGTAACGCGGATTTAGCCACGGGGGACCAGACACGTCACACCCGGCCGCCGTCCGGCAAGTGGGCGGCGACATCGCGATCTTGTGGCATCGAGGGGTCCGACATGAAGGTTCCCGCGGTCAGTCTTGGTGTGATCCTTCTCGGCGTCGGCATCTTCGCGCCGAGCGTGGTGGTGGCCGCCCGTCAAGCGCCGCCGGGCAGCATCGGCATGACTCATGAGGGCTTCAGCACGAAGACCGTCACGATTCATCGCGGCCAGACCCTCACGTTCGTCAACAGCTCTGGCTTTCTCCACGTCATCGGTCCCGGCGACGACGGCCGCCTCACCAGCGAACCGAACACGCCGCAGCTGACCAAGGACGGCGCGTTTCTGTCCGAACAAAATCAGACCTTCACCACGGCGCCCTGGAACACGCCGGGCACCTACCACCTGACCTGCTCGCTGCACCCCGAGATGAACCTCACGGTCGTCGTCACGAAGTAGCGGGCAACGATTCCGGCCACCGCCGGTCGCCGGTTCCCGTTCGTCCCCCCGGGGAGGAGGTTCGCAATGTCGGCATTCGTCAGCACGGTCAAGCACGTGCGGTACGCGATGGGCTCGCTCACCGCAGTCCTGTTCGCGGCGTGCGCAGGCGGCTCCTGAGCCTCCCCGGCACCCGCGTCGTCCTCGGCGCGGGTGCCGTCGCACCTAGTGCCAGCGTCGGCCCGACCCGCGCAGCACGCGTCCAACGCACATCGCCATCGACGCACATCGCCACCACAGAGGACCGTCTAACCGCGCGGAGGACCCGTGTTCGAGACCGGCGTTCGGCAGTTTCGCCTTGCGATGTCGATGACGTGGGGACGACGTATCAACACCGATGTATTGGGCGCGATGGTCGCCGATGCCCTTGCCACGCTCGCTGAGTTCGGTGAGCCGGGCGCGGACGTCGCGCAGCTCGTGGACGGACCATTCGCCGACCCGGCCGTCCGGCGCGACTTTACCGACCGCGCAATACGTCGCACCGCGAAGCGGCTGGCCACGCGCTCAGCCTGGTTCGAAGGCCGGTTCACGGCCACCGGCATCGACCCGGCGAAGCTCGACGCCGATTCGGTGCGCCGCGTTCCGGTCATGACGAAGGCCGACCTGATCGCGCACGGCCGGGAACTGCTCTGTGGCGATGCGCCAACGATGTCGACGCGTACGACGGGCTCGACGGGCCGGCCCGCCGAGGTTTTGATGTCGCGCTACGAGGCCGAACTGTGGCCTGCGCTCGCCGCGCTGTCCGGCTTGCTGCGCGACGAGATCCGGCCGACGGACGTGATGGCGGTGTGCATCAGTTCGCGCGCGACGGCGGCGGTGCAGCAGAACATCTCGGTCTGCCGCCACGTCGGCGCGCAGGTTCGCGTGATCGGCGTGATCCCGCCGAACGAGGCGCTGGACGCACTGCTCGGTCCGGCCGGCGCGACGCTGCTCGCCACGTACCCGTCATATCTTGCGGTCCTGGTCACCGCGGCGCGCAACCGCGATCTCGGCCCGGCCGACTTCCGGCTGCGCCGCGTCGACGTCGGCGGTGAGGTGCTCTCCCCGGCACTCGCCGCGGCGGCGCGAGCGACGCTCGGCGCCGCGCTGGTCAACGACACGTTCGCGATGACAGAGGTGCTTCCGGTCAGCGGCCGGTCGTGCTCCGCGGGCCACTTGCACCACGACCTCAACACCGGGCTCGTCGAGGTCATTGCGCTCGAGTCGGGCGAGCCCGCGAAACCAGGTGAGCTGGGTACGGCGGTGATCACGCCGTATTACCCCTACCGCGAGTGCATGCCGGTGTTCCGCTACGACACCCGCGACCTGATCTCGCCGATCGCGCCGGAGAATCTCGCGTGCGAACTCGCTGCCGTGCCCGCCACCTCGGCGATTCTCGGCAAGGCCAGTGATCTGCTGGTCACGCCGTCCGGCCGATCGCTGCATCCACGCGCGATCATCGAGGCACTCGAGTCGCTGCCGACCGAACCGTGGCCGGTGCGCTATCGCGCCGAGGTCGCCGGCGAGCGGTTCGTGCTGACCATCGACACGAGTACGGCGGGCGGGCTCGACGCCGACGGCGTGACGCGACACCTCGCCGAGCGCGGGGTCGACGCGGACGTCCGAGTAGTGGCCGCGGGCGAGGCGAGCACCCTGCGTCGGGTTCGCGCTGACCTGTCAGAGACGACATTCATGCAACCGAGCACCCTGGTCGGGGTCGGAGGTTAACGATGGTGGATCTGCTCGTTCCTCAAACGATCATGCAGCTCGTGGTCGTCCTCGTCGGCGCGATGGCGACATGCGCGGCATCGCTCGTCTACATCGGTCGCGTGCGTCTGGACCGGCCAGCCATCGGGGTATTCAACGGCCGCGACGTCGTGGTGCTCTTCGTATTCATCGTCACGCTGCCGGTGCTCTACCTCGTTCTGCCGCACGCGGCGCTCACGACATTCCTGATCCTCACGTTCGTCGCGTCGCTGTCGATCGGATACCGTCCCGTCGTGCCGCGCGCGGTGCTGTGGCTTGCGATCGGCGGGCTGCTCGGGTTCAACGTCTACATCGCTCGAACGATGCTGGGCACCGTCACCGGCTGGCAGTTGTATTGGGCGGAGACGAGTGTCGTCGTGTTGCTCGGCGCGACCGCGGTCGCGAACCTCTACGTACAGGGCGGCATGCAACTGCGCCATGTCGCCTGGTTCGCGTTTGGGCTCGGCTTCTACGATGTGACGTTCAGCGTGATCATCCCGTTGACTCCGAAGCTCGCGGACGCGTTCATCGGATATCCGCTCGACCCCTCGATCGGCATGCGCGTCGGCATCCTCAACGCGAACATCGGCATCGGCGACCTACTGGTCTACTCACTGTTCGTGATCGCCGCGTACAAGGCGTACGGGCGGCGGGCTGCAACCGTCGGTGTAGGACTTGTCGCGGTGTTCGGCGCGACCCTGCCAGCACTCGCCCCGCTGATCCTGGAGGCGGTCACCCGCGGCAACGCGAACGCGGTCGTGCCAGCACAAGCGTTCTTCGGCATTCCCGCGTTGATCACGTACCTCTTGCTGCACCGGCACTACGGCCGCGAGCGTACGACACGCGAATTCCTCACCGCGATCGATGCCAAGCGCGCTCGTACGACGGTGCCTGTCTCGCCGGCGCCACAGGGCTCCTTGCCGACTGTGGAATCGGTGCCGGCTGTGGAGTCGGTGCCGGCGGTGGGATCGGTGCCGGCGTTGACTGCCGCGTCGACGGCGTCCACCGAGACGGCGGCGACCCCGACCGAACGCCGGACGGCGACGTCGACGAATCGCTAACGCCGCCGCCCGCGGGGCGGTTCTTGGCGGTCCGCTGATTTCGCCGGTCATAGACCAAGGGCGGCGCTGGGGTTGCTGGTCCACACGTCGGCGTCGCGGATGTAGCGTAGGGCAACGGCGACGCTGCGGTGCCGCGTCTGCCGCATGATCCTCTCAAGCGGGACGCCGGCGGCCGCGGCCTGGGTGGCGAATCCGGCACGCAGGCTGTGTCCGGCGTAGTTCGCCACCGGGAAGCGTTGCTCGTCGCCCAGCAGCGCCACCGCGCGTTTCACGATCAGTGCGATGCTCTGCCCGGTCAGGCGGGCGTTGACATCGCAGTTGGCCGGCGTACCGATGGCGCCGTGCCGGGTGACGGGGCGAAACGCAGGCGAGTCAGGCGGCAACTCGTCGGCACCGGTGGCCACGTCGGTGCCGACGGCGCGAGCCAACGCCGCGCGCCATTCGCGCCAGGCGCGAATCGGGCAGGTCGCGGCGCATGTGTTGGCGGGATGCCCGTGCGCGATGCCGACGACCTCGCCGTGGCGTAGCTGGTCGGTCTTGCTCGCCCGGATGAGGACGCGCAGACCCGTGTCGTCCTCGACGAGGTCGGCCAGGTCGAGGGCGACAATTTCGCTGCGCCGCAGCGCTGCGGCGTACCCGATGAGCAGCAGCGCACGGTCACGCGTCGCGCGAAGCGCATCGCCGGGCGGTGCGAGGCTCGCCGTGTCGGGTGCCCGACGTTGCCGGGCCTGCGTCGGGCGTTGCGTCGGCGACGTCCGAGGTTGCCGGGGCGGCGTCCGGGGTTGCCGGGCCGGCGTGCGGGGTTGCGTCTGTTTGAGCAGCTCGGCACAGATGATCGACAGTTGCGCGGTCACCAATGCGGCCTTCGCGGCCGGCCGGGTGCCTCTCGTACGGCGCAGCCCTGCGACGGCACGGCGTACCAGCTCGTGGTCGGTAGGCGACGGATATCCGGCCACTCGGTGCCGCACCGCGATCGCGGACAGCCGCCGCACCATCGTGGTCGGCCGCCACCGGTCCTGATGGGCGCTGATGTAGAGGGCCACCGTTTGCGGCAGCGCGGGCAGCGCGTCGAGGCCGTACTCGTCCGCCCAGCCGGTGAACTGCGCGAAGTCCGATTCGTACGCGAGCCGGGTCTGCGGGGACGTCGCAGCAGCGAGCAGTCGCGCCAGACCCTCGATCAGCTCGTCGAGATGACGCGACACGTCCAGGCGGTCCAACAACGCGTCGCTGACGGCCTGCTCGTCGGGCTCGTCGGCGAGCAGCGCCGGCAACAGCGCGTCGACGGGGGAGCGGTCCACAACGGGCCGGGCAGTCGTCACGGCGACGAGTGTGCGCGTCGACGGGCCGCGTCGGGGGGATCGGTCGCGGCGTGTCGCCAACTAGCGATAACGCTCACTTATCGATAGTCAGAATGCTGCCATGTTTTCGTGCTCCGGCGCGCCTCCTTTTGAAAATCCGAAACTCAGATAGCGTTTTGGATTACGGCGAAACTCACGCTGACGTACCGCAGCGCGCCAGCCGCCGAGGTGAGAGGTGGTCCATGACAATCCCGGCCGAAGCCGCACGGACCTGCGGTTATTCGGAATGCCGCCAGCAGCTGAACTACCACGGACTCGGACGGCCGCCGGAATACTGCGCAGATCGCCGGTGGCCCGCCGACGATCCAGCCGGCCGAACGTGCAAGCAGATGGCCGCCCAGGAACGGACTGCACAGCGGGCGGTGGGGCTCGACCTGATGCTGGCCAGTTATCACGCGAGCGCCGCTTCGGTCGTACCAGTTGCCGAGACATTGCTCGAACGACTGGCCGACCTCTTGACGACGACGTCGAGTGTGGGGGAGGGCGCGCTCGCGTCCGTGGCCAGCGCGGAGAACGCGATGACCGACGCGGTCGAGCGGGCCGCTACGGCGGAGGCGGCCGCCGAGCAGGCGCGGCGTGGCGAGACGGCCGCGATCGCGGCACGCGATAGCGCGATCGCCGACCAGGTCAACGCGACGGAGGCGGCACGTGAAGCGCGGGCGGCCGCCGACGAACAGGTCCGGACCGCACTCGCCGATGTCGCCGAGGCACAGCGCGCCCGTGGCGTCGCCGAGGCGAACGCCGTCGCGTCAGCGCGTGGCGCCACCGAGGCGGAGAACGGTCGCGCCGCCGCGGTCGCCGACGCGCGGGCGCTCACCACCGCGCTGCAAGATGCGCGGGAACAACATGCGACGGCGCTGCGCAGCATCGACGAGGTCGGTCGCCGGGCCGATCTGGCCGAGGCCGCGACGGCACACGTACGGGAGCTTCTCGACGCCGTACACGCGGCGAAGGCAGCCGACGAATCGCGCATCGCTGCACTGGTTGCCGAGAACCAACGCGCCGACGCGCGGATCCGCGACATGGAAAGCCACGTCGAACAGTTGCGCGGCGACGCACTGGCGGCACGCGCCGACTTCGACGCCGCAGCGACGAGGGTTGCGGCAGCCGACGAACGCGCGGAGCGCGCCGAGGTTGAGACTCGTGCCCTTCAGGACCGGTACGACCGGCTGCTGTCCCGCCTGCTTGACGCGTCCGAGGAGGTTCCGACGGCCCGTACGCCGGCATAGCCAGCTGCTCGTGGGCCTCTTGCACTGCACGCGGGCGGAAACGTGCGGGACAGGACGCGTCGCGGCGGGGCAGCATGCGCCACATGGAGACGGTGACGTTGTGGCGTCCGACCGGCCCGCAGGAGCTGGCGTTGGTCGAGGCGTCGGGTTGGCGAGAGTGGCCGCCGCGGCTGCCGGACCAACCGATCTTCTATCCGGTCCTGAATGAGGAATACGCAACGACGATCGCTCGCGACTGGAACGTGCCCGCGAGCGGGGCCGGATTTGTGACCCGATTCGAGGTCCGCAAGCAGTTCCTGGACCGATACGACGTCCAGCAGGTCGGTGGTCAGACGATCCTGGAGTACTGGATCCCGGCGGAGGACTTGGCAGAGTTGAACGCGAACATCGTCGGGCAGATCGAGGTCATCGCCGAGTTCCGGTGACGCCCGCGGAGGAGGTCCTCGGCGGCTACCTGCCGAGTCTGGCGCTCGGCTAGCTTGACATAATGTACATTATCGAATCGGGCACTCACGGGACCCCTCAAGGGATTCGCGGTTGTCACCCGCGTCCGGCGAGGGCCGTCACGGTCGTCGGATGGCTACCGTGTACGGGTGCGACGCGGCGACGAGTCCGAACCGGATGACGTTGTGCTGCCCAAGTCGTTTCGAGACATGCCCAGATGGTGGCGCGACGGTACGCAGTGGCTCAACGATCTACCGGAGGCCATCCGTACCCAGTGCGCAGCGTGGCACCTACGGAGAGTCGGCGAGGTGGCGCACGGCTCCAACGCCGTAGTCGTACCGGTGACTCGCGACGGCGAATGGTTCGCGCTGCGCATGACGCCGCCTGGTCCGGACGTGGCCGCACAGGTGCGCGCCCTGCGGTTCTGGGACGGCGAAGGCATGGTCCGGCTCTACGAGCACGACCCGGACAGTGGCGCGATGCTCCTCGAGTGGTTGCCGTCCGCCAAATCGCTCCGGAGCGTCTCGGTGGACGAGGCGATGTCCGTACTCGGGTTCACGATGCGTCGACTCGCCAAGCCGGCACCGCCGGATGTTCCGTCGACGAGGACGCTGGTCGCCGGCCGGGCAGCCGAGCTGGAGCGCGAGTGGCAGCGGCTCGCCCGACCGTTCGACGCGGCCGTCATGGCCGAGGCGACGGCCGCGGCAGCGCGCCTGGTGGCCCGCGACGCGGCGCTCCCGGGTGGCGACTCCGGCCTCGCGGTCGACGGCGATCTGCACTCCGAACAGGTGCTGCGGGCGTCGCGGGAGCCGTGGCTCGCGATCGATCCGGTGCTGCTGCGCGGCGATATCGCCGCCGACCTCGCTCGCGTCCTGTGGACGCGCATCGACGAGATGTCCAACGCCGTCGAGATCAAGCGTCACTTCGAAACGGTGGTACGGGCTGCCGCCGTCCCCGCCGACGAGGCCCGCGACGCGGTGGTGTTCCGTACCGTCGATTATTGGCTGTGGGGATTCGGCGCGGGGCTTACCGATGATCCGCAACGGTGCGCGCGCCTGATCGCCGCGTTCCGATAGACCGATGTTCACACCGCGGGCCGCGTGGGCCGACACGCCAGAACCGGTGCGCGCCGCCGTCGCGTCGACGCTCGGTTCCACCATCGTCGGTCATCGGGATCTGCACGGCGGTTGGTCGCCCGGTCCGGCCGCGAGCCTGCGGCTGGCCGACGGACGACAGGTCTTCGTCAAGGCCGTGTCCGCCGACGTCCGAGCGCACAACCACGCAATGATCCGGCAGGAGTCGGTGATCCTGGATGCCCTTCCGACGTCGGTGCTGGCGCCTCGACGCCTCGCCATGGTCGAAGACGGGCCGTGGATCGCGCTGGCCACCACGTGGGCGGCCGGAGCGACCGGAGCGTCGTGGACCGATCGAGCGATCGCGGCTGTTGCCAACGCATGCCGCACGGTGAGCGAACACCGAGCACCGGACAGCCTGCCGCCGGTCGTCAAGCGCATCTTCGACTTCGACGGTTGGAGGCGCCTGCTCGAGATGGGTACCGGCGACGAGTGGGAGGCGGCGTACGCTAGACCGGCGGCCGATCTGGTGGCCGGGTGGGAGAGCTGGACGGCCGGCGACGCATTGGTCCACCGAGACATTCGCCTCGACAACACAGTGATCGACGTCGCGGGAGGATCGGCGGTGCTGGTCGACTGGGCGTACGCATCGGCCGGTGCGCGATGGATTGATCTCGCGCAACTAGCGGCGGACGTGGTCGCCACCGGCCACGCGCTCGGTGCGCAAGCAGCAACCGATCGCGCCTATCGACTGTTGCGGACACTGCCGCCCGAGGCATCGCGTTTCGTCGTGGGGTTGGCCGGGATGTGGAGCATCCGTGCCGCGACGATCCCGGACACGGTCATGCCGCGTATATCCGCTTGGCGGCGCACCAGAGCAGCCGCATTGCGTCCCTTGGTGACCCGCCTGATCGCCGATCTCCGCGACTCTGGGCACTAAGCACCTGCGTTACAGGTGCCACCACGGCATGTCGCGGGTGGCACGGATCTGTCCGGCCGGTGCCACGAGTTCGCCACGGATCTGGCTCACGTCGCCGACGTACTGACCGGACCACAGCAGTCGCTCGGCGCGCACCGCGCGGTCCGCGTCGCCACACCGATCCACCGCGGGCAGTACGACGTCGAGGAACGACTGGTTGCCGACGGTGGCGTTGACCGGTAGCGGCACATTGCGGCGGCCAGAGACCACGTCGGCGAGCGACTCGTACCAGTTCGCGACCTGAGCGGCCTGCGTTCGCAGCGCGCGGATCGGGCCGTCCAGTGCCGGATCGTCGATCTCCTGTGCGGTGTCCGGGTACGCCCGTCGCAGCCCGGCCACCGCGTCACCCGCGAGGCGCAACCGGCTCGCGCCGTTGGCGAGTGCGGTGACGCTCTCCAGCGGAACCTGCTTCGCGCCGCGTTCCGCGAGGTACTGGCGCAGCGCGTCGTCCAGGCGATGGCTCGCGTCCGTCACGCCACCGTGCATGTCCGGCGCGACGGTCCCGTGCCCGGCCACGTAGTCGACGGACGCTCGAAGGTACGCCGCGGACCGCCGGTACGCCTCGCCGAGCGCGTTGCCGAGCGCGGCACCCGCTCCCCTGGGCCAAAACAGCGCACCGGCCACAAGCGTTGCGCCGCAACCGATCGCGACGTCCTCGACGCGCAGCACGCCGAGTTGCCAGCCGGTCGGCACGATGATGTTGAACAGAATGATCACCACGATGGTGAAGGCCGCCTGGCCAGCCGCGAACGAGATCGCATCCGGCGCGAACCCGGCGACGAACACCGCGATCGGCAGCAATGGCCACAGTACGGCCGGGTCGGTGCCGATCACTCCGACGATCACGCCGCCGATGGCGAAGCCGATGAGCGTACCGATCAGTACCCGTACCACGGTCGCGCCGATCGTCAACGCGTTGGAGCGCAACACGGACAGCGCGCCGAGCACGATCCAGAAACCCTCGCGCTGGCCGGACAGCCGAGCGAGCAACACGGCGATCGCGAGACCGGCCGCGCCGCGGACGCTGTTTTGCAGCCACACGGAGTGGCGGTCGAAGTGGCCGATGGCGATCCGCTCGGCCGCGGCCGCTTCGCTGTAGACGGCGATGTTGCCGAGCGGATCGGCCTCCGGCCGACGGCCGATGAGTCGCGCGAACCACCGGCGCGCGTCGGCCGCGCCGATCACCGTCACGGTGCGAGCCATCATCGCGACCGTGTAGCCGAGTTCGTGCGCGGCGTAGAGCGGCCGTTCGAACTCGCCGGCGGCCCGGTCCCCTGGCGCCGCGAGCGTCACGTGTGCATCCGCGACCGCGCCGACCTGTGCCGCCGCCCGCAGTGCGACGACAGCCTCATCGGAGACGGCGACGCGGGTCTGCTCGAGTCGCGCCACCGCGGCGTCGAGGTCGCTGCGAGCCTCGGGAGTGGGCCCGCTGCCCCGGTGGTCGAGCACGACGCCGCATGCGTCCAGCACCGAGGCGGCCGCCGCGCGCAGCGCCCGACCGTGCTCGGGCCACTGTTCGGGCGCCTCGGCGCACGCGTTGGCGACCGTCGTGGTGACCCATTCGAGCTCGTCGACGAGCCGTACGAGTAGCCGGCTGCCGGTCGTCAGCGCGACCGGACGCGAGGCTGTCGCGTGGTATGCCGTACGCAATGCGGCGTTGGCGCGGCTCATCGCGACGAGCGGGTCGCCTTCGCCCGGATCTCGCGGCGCGATGCTGAGCATCCGGCCGAGTGCGCGGCACAGGTCGGCGGTTCGGGCACGCAGCACGTCCTGCTCATCGGGTGGCCACACGAACACCGCGACGGGTACCGCAAGCGCCCACGCCACCGCCCATCCAGTGAGTCGGGCGGGCAGATCTGAGACGTCGCCGGGCAGCATCACCGGCAGGATGAAGGTGAGCAATGCGGCCCGACCGCCGGCCGCGATGACCGAACTGATCACGCCCGCGTAGAGCACCGCGAACCCGACGACCGCCATCGACGCGACCGACAGCCACGCCGGCCGCAGCGCCAAGGTACCCAGCGTGATGAGCGCCGCACCGACGACGCCGAGCAGCGCGTACGAGCTGATCCGAGCGCGGCGTGGGCCGCGAAACTCGACGAACAGCAACAGCGCGAACGCGCCGAACGCGGCGAACGTGGCGAACTGCGGGTCGCCCACCACTTCGGCGCCGATCGCGAACGCGACCGGGATGACGACCGCGGCGCGCGCGGCGCGGCGCACGAACCGCCCGTTCGGGTCCCGTGTGCGCGCCCACGCGACAAGGCGCGCAAGGACGGCGGGTCCGCTCATGTCCGCGCGGAATCGAGGAGGTTAGTGGACGTAGTTCCGCCAGTCCGCCGGTACGCGTTCGGCCGGTCCTGGGATGGTCTGCTCCATCGGGTGATTCTGCGGGTCGACGAGCATCGGCCCGTCGTAGTAGTCCTCCCGCTCGTAGTCCCAGAACCACGTCTCGCCAGGCTCAAAGCTCTGTGCGATCGGGTGTCCGCTGTTGGCCGCGTGTGCCGCGGCGTGTTGTGACGGCGACGAGTCGCAGCAGCCGATGTGGCCGCACTGGGCGCACCGGCGCAGGTGCACCCACCAGCCGCCGGCGGCGTCGCACTCGACACAGCCGGTGCCACTCGGCGGGATGGTCGGATCGATGCCCACGATGTCGTTCATGCGATGCGCTCCTCCGCTGCTCGGTGTCCCGGCGCCACGGCCGTTGCCGCGCCGGCTCCTCGACTGCTCACCCGCCGGATGCTTGCCCGTCCGCGATCGGCCTGTCCGCGATCGGCCTGTCGGCGATCGGCCTGTCCGCGATCGGCCTGTCCGCGATCGGCCTGTCCGCGATCGGCTGGTCGGCAGATCCGTCGACTGCTAACCCGTCGGCTGCTTGCCCGTCGGGTTCGACTGCCCGGATCGGGATGCGAACCCGGAAGCGGGTGTCGCCCGGCTTGGACTCGACGGACAGATCTCCGTGGTGCTTGTTGACGACGATGCGCCACGAGATGTCGAGGCCGAGACCGGTGCCCTGACCGGCCGGCTTCGTGGTGAAGAACGGTTCGAAGATGCGGTCGACAATCGCGGGGGGAACGCCCGGCCCGGTGTCGCCGATGACGACCTCGATGCTGTCGTCGACACGGCCGGTGCGGATGACGAGCGTACCGTCGCCGTCCATCGCCTGGACGGCGTTGTCGATCAGGTTCGTCCAGACCTGGTTGAGCTCGGCGGCGTACACGGTGACATGTGGCAGGGATCGGTCGTATTCCTTGACGACCTCGATGTGCGGCCCGATCTTGCCGCTCATCATGATGAGCGTGCTGTCGAGCAGCTCGTGTAGGTTGACGAGCTGGACCGGCGCACGATCCATCTGGGAATACTGCTTGGCAGCCGTGACCAGGGAGGAGATCCGGTTCGCGGCGTCTTCGATCTCGTTCATGAGCAGCTCGGTCTCGAGCGTGTAGTTGAGCCAGCGCACCGCGCTTTCGACCAGTTCCTCGCCGACAGCCGCGCCGACCTGGTCGAGCCACTGGACGTCGATGCCGGCGGACACGAACGTCGCGGCGATCTCGTACCCGCCACGGATGTTGTGGTCGGCGAACCAGTCGCCGAGGGTTTCCTCGCGGTCGGAGGCGTCGAGCGGGCTCAGCTCCGGCGCCTTGGCGACCAGGTCGACGGCGCTTTCCTGGAGCCGGATGAGGTGATCGAGCGCATGCCGGTCGTAGGTGCCGCCGGCGATCATCGCGAGCTTGTGGCGCATGCCGGCGACCCGGTCGCGCAGCGACGACGTGGCTCGTACGGCCGCCGCGGCCGGGTTGTTCAGCTCGTGCGTGAGACCGGCCGACAGCGAGCCGAGCGCTAGCAGGCGCTCGCGCTGGCCGACCGTACGCTGGGTGTTCTGCTGCCCGAAGAACAGGCCTTCGAGCAGGTGCTGTGCCATCGGGAACCACTCGCGCATCAGGTGCGAAAAGTCCGTGTTGCTCAACACGAACAAGCGCGACGGCTGGATCGCGCGCCACGACTGGTTGTAGACCTGTGGCACCCGGTCGCCGAGGTACGCCGTCCACGCGCCGGCGTACACGCCACGCTGTGACGTCCGGCTGATCTCGACGTCGTCCGGACCGACCTGCCGGGACAACGCGACCTCGCCGTCGAGCAGGACATAGAAGCAGGCGGCCGGCTCGCCCTCCCGGTAGACGTAGCCTGCCGGCCGGCGAATCGTCCGGCCGTGATCGCACAACCACCTCAGCTGCTCCTCGTCGAGGCGGTCGAAGAGGAAGAGGCTGCGCAGCTCGTCGATGTCGCACGGCTCGCCCACCACGGACGGGTCGACCGCACACGAAGCCGCATCAGTGCGCGCGTTGTCCGCCTGGGTGCCGTCGGTTCGCGTCTCGTCCGCCATCGTCACAACTCCCGCCTCACAGCCAGATCCCGCCTCATCCCGCCTCACTCCAGATCCCGCCTCACGGCCAAACCTCCAGCGTCACAGGCAGATCTGCAGTCTCACAACCCGTCCAGGTATCGGTGCACGAACATGACCGCCATCGCGCCCTCGCCGACCGCGGACGCCACGCGTTTGGCCGACTCCGACCGCGCGTCGCCGGCCACGAACACGCCGGGAATGCTCGTCTCCAAGTGGAACGGTTCGCGGTCGAGATCCCATCCCGGCGGCGTGCCACCGGGCACGGTCAGGTCCGGTCCGGCGAGCACGAAACCCCGGCCGTCGCGGACCACGACGCCGTCGAGCCAGTCGGTGTGCGGTTGTGCGCCGATGAAGACGAACAGCCAGCTGGCCTCCACCGTCTCGGTCTCGCCGGTGACGCTGTCGCGGAGCGTGAGGCGTTCGAGGTGGTCGTCGCCGTGCGCCGCGACCACCTCGGTGCACGTCCGCACCCGTACGTTGGGGATCTCACCCAACTGCTGGATGAGGTAGTAGGACATCGACTCCTGCAGCGACTTGCCGCGCACCAACAGCGTGACCGACTTGGCGCCGCGGGCCAGGTAGACCGCCGCCTGACCGGCCGAATTCGCGCCGCCCACGATGTAGACGTCCTCGTTGGCGCAGTTGGACGCCTCGGTCAGCGCGGATCCGTAGAACACGCCGCGGCCGGTCATGTCGTCGAGGCCGGTACCGTCGAGCTTCCGGTACGAGACGCCGGTCGCCAGGATCACCGTGTGACCGTCAATCCATGCGCCGTCGGCAAAGCGTACGGTGCGCGCCGGCCCGTTGACTTCCAGCGAGACAACGTCGCGGGTGGTGACAAGTTCGGCGCCGAACTTCACCGCTTGGCGGCGTGCCCGCTCGGTGAGCTGTGCGCCCGAGACGCCGTCCGGGAAGCCGAGGTAATTCTCGATCCGTGAACTCTGGCCGGCCTGTCCACCGGTGGCCACCCGCTCGAGCAGCACGGTGCGCAGTCCTTCGGACGCGCCGTACACGGCGGCGCCCAACCCGGCCGGACCACCGCCGACCACGATCACGTCGTAGAAGTCCTTGCTCGGCGTCGTCGCGAGCCCGACCCGGGTGGCCAACTCCGCGTCGGTCGGCGCGATCAGCGCCTGACCGTCCGGCGTGACGACCAGCGGCAGCATGCGCGCATCCGCACCGGCCGCGTCGAGCAGTCGGCTGCCCTCCGGCGTCTCGGAGAAATACCAGCGGTAGGGCACCTGATTGCGCGCCAGGAATTCGCGTACCTCAGAGGATCGCGCCGACCATCGGTGGCCGACGACCTTCGTGACCGGCGAATGCCGTACGTCGGCGTCGCGCCACGACTCGAGCTGCGCGTCGATAACGGGGTAGAGCTTCTCCTCCGGCGGATCCCACGGTTTGAGCAGGTAGTAGTCCAGGTCGATGACGTTGATCGCCTCGATCGCGGCGCCGGTGTCCGCGTACGCGGTGAGCAGCACACGCCGGGCGGCCGGGTAGAGGTCCATGGCAGCCTCGAGGAACTCCAGTCCGCTCATCTGCGGCATGCGGTAGTCCGCGAGCAGCATGGCGACCCGGTCACCGCGCAGCTTCATCTCGCGCAGCGCCGTCATCGCCTCCTCGCCGGATTCGGCGCGCACGATGCGATACGTGTCGCCGTACCGGCGGCGCAGATCGCGTGCGACGGCGCGCGACACGCCCGGATCGTCGTCCACCGTCAAGATCGACGGGCGGGCGGAGGCGGCGGAGGTGCTCGCCACGGCCACGCGGTCTCCCCTCGCGTTCCGAGCGCCCGCCAACCGCGCGCCCGGCAGATATCAACCCTAGGTCGCGGCGTCCGAGGAGCAACCGGGTAGTCGAAATATGGGCGATGTCGGAACTTGCAGCCAACGTCACCGGCGCGACGACGATCGATGGCTGTCGCGGGCGGAGCCGCCGCCCGGGTGTGACACTCTGTCGGGATGATCGAAACCCGCCGGTTCCGGCTGCGCCCGCCGGTCGACGCCGATGCCGGCGAGGTGCTCGCGATGATGTGCGACGGCGAGACCCGTCGCTGGAATCCGGCCACCTCGGTCGGGGATCTGGACACCGCGGCGCAGTGGTGCCGTCGGATGGCGGACTGGACGTCGGGAGACCACGCGACGTGGGCGGTGGTCGACCGCGATTCCGACGCGTTCTTCGGCTGCGTCTCCATCCACAGCGTCAACCGCGTGCAGTCCGACGCCGAGATCGGCTACCGGGTCGCGCCGCAGGCACGTGGCCGCGGCGTCGCCACCGAGGCGGTTGCGGCCGCGACGGTGTGGGCTTTCGACCACCTTGCGCTGGTACGCATCGAGCTCGCGCACGCGGTGCCGAACCCGGCGTCGTGCGTGGTCGCCGAACGCGCGGGCTTCCGACTCGAGGGTGTGCTGCGGCAGTCCTTTGTGTACGGCGACGGTCAGCGCTACGACGAGCACCTGCATGCGCGCCTCGCCACGGACTCGGTGTGACGGTTCGCGTCGACCCCTCACTTCGCACCGCACGACGCGACAGGTGATGGCACAGGCGTACGGAGTGTCGTCGGACTCTGTCGGTCGAGCCTGGTAGGAATGGTCGCAAGAGGCCTGCAGCGTTTGGGGAGGCCTGCAGCGTTTGGGGAGGACTGACATGGCGTCGCGCGGACTGTCGACGGTGGAGCTCGACGGCATCCGGGCCACGCTCGTGTCCGGTCGCCAGCCGCGCGTGGTGTTCACCGACGCGGCCGGCCAGATCGCTGGGCAGACCGGGCACGTCGTGGCGCTGCGTGACCCGTCCGACGACGAATGGGTCGTGGTGCGATTCGGCCACGACGAGCTGCCGTTCTCCCCCACTGACCTCGCGATGCCGCAGCGCCAGTCGGCGGCCCGCGCAAACCGAGCCGCCGCTGCGAAGCCGGCCCGAGCCCAAGCGCCAACATCGAAGCTGGCCCGGAGCGAAGTGCCGGCACAGAATCCGGCCCGGGCCGAGGCACCGAAGCCGGCCCAGACCGAAGCGGCGAAGGCGGCCCAAACCGAAGCGCCCGTCGCGACCAATGGTCATGTGGTTGCCACGCCGGCCTCGGTGCGCACCCTACGACCCGTTCCCGATATCCCGCCCCAGCGTCAGGAGGCCTCGATGCCTGGCTCGACCACCGCACCCGTCGACGCCACGGCGGCGCCGAACGGCAAGCCCGAGACCGCGAGCGCTCGGCCGCCACGACCGGTGAAGGTGAAGGCGCCGCCGACGTTGACCGTCACGCTCAGCTACACCGACGGCGACTGGTTCGTCGGCGCGCAACAGGGCACCAAGGCGCTCGCGCGGCCGTATGTGATCAACGCGGCCGAGGCGCTGCGCATGGTCAGCCTGCTGGACGTGCCCGGCGTTCACGATGCGGTCGGGCAGATCATCGCCGCCGAGCGTGCCGACGCCAACCAGCACGCGGACCGGCTCCGCTCCGAGCTCGCGCAGGTCGAAGCGCGGTTGGCGGCCCTGCCGGCCGTGTAGTTTCCCTCCGTGAGCGATATCGACGTCGGCGGCACGCTGCGCTGGCGCGTCCCGGCGCTGTGGCAGCTCGCGTTGCGTCTCTCGCCCGTGGTGCTGGCCCCGGTCTGCCGGCTGCGCGTGTCCGGCGACGTACCGGACGGCAGCCGTGACGGTCCGCTGATCTTGGCGGCGAACCACATCGGTGCGTTCGATCCGTTCGTGCTTGCCGCCGCGTGTGCGCGACGCGGCCTCGCGCCGCGCATTCTGGCCACCGGAGGCCTGTTCCGGGCGCCGGTGCTGGGCGCGGTGATGCGGGCGGCCGGTCACCTCCGCGTCGACCGGCGACGCCCGACGGTCGCCGACGCTTTGCCGGCCGCTCGCCGCGCCGTCGACGGCGGGGCCGTGGTGCTGGCCTATCCGGAGGGCCGCATCACGCTCGACCCCGGCATGTGGCCGGAGCGCGGCAAGTCCGGCTTGGCCCGGTTGGCGATCGCGACCGGTGTGCCCGTCGTACCGGTCGCACAGTGGGGCGCTCACCTCATCCTGCCGTGGGGCACGCCGCGCGGCATGTTCCGCCGGCTGGGTTGGTCGGCCGTCCACCGTCCCGAGGTACGAGTGCACTTCGGCGCCCCCGTGCAGCTGGACGATCTCGCGCCGGTTAGTGCGACATCCGAGGCAGCGGCGCGCCGGACGCAGGCGAACGAGGCGGCGGTGCCGGCCCGAGCCGTACGCGACGCGACCGAACGCATCATCGACGCGCTCACTGATGAACTGGTCCGCATCCGTCCGGACGAGCCGCGGCTGCCCGCCTGGATCGATCCCCATCGGCCGGTCAGCACCTCGCGAACCCATCGATATCGGGGGGCCACCGGATGGCCACCGCGATAGCCGAGCGCATAAGGTGTAGCCGCGCGGCGTAACGAAGATCGAGGACGGTGACACCATGGCGACCGAACCGGAGACGGCGGGCAAGACTCCGCAGGAGCACCCGCATACCCAGTTCCGGGCGTCGCATGGGGACCGACAGCTCGTCGCCGACCGGCTTCGCGAGGCGCTCGACGAGGGCCGGCTGACGCTCAACGAATACGACGAGCGGGTCAAGGTGGCCTACGAGGCGGCCACCTACGCCGACCTCAACGCGCTGCTGCGCGACATCCCGACGCAGGCCGGCATCCTCGAGATCCGGCCGCATGCCGGACGACCTTCGACCACTGCGCCGGCACCGCGCCCGGCTCAGGTGCCGAAGCGTCCGGCGAAACCGCGCCGAATCCCGCTTGCCCTATCGATCCTGTGGACGATCTGGGCCGGCATCTTCGCCATCAACATCGCGGTGTGGATGATCGTGATGGTGACGACCGGTCACTGGATCTACCCGTGGCCGATCTGGGTCGGTGGCCCGACCGGTGCGGCCTTGCTCGCCGTCACCATTGGCGTACAGGCGATCCGTAACCGTCCCGACCCGGACTGAGACTGTCCCGTCGGCGCTCGACGAATCCACCGCTGTCTGCGCGCCGCGCCGGGTCAGTCGCCGTGGCGCTGATGCAGAAACACAAGCACTGCCTCGCGCGTCGTACGCACCCCGAGTGACGCGCGAGCCTGAGCGATTCGGCGGTTCGCGGTCCGCAACGACAGGTATTCCGCGGCCGCCGCCGTCGCGATCGTCTCGCCGTTGGCCAGCCGGCCGAGCAGCGCGCGTTGCTCGGGCAGCAGCGAAGCGAGACCGGCCACCGACGGCACCTCGGCGGTGATGGTCGGAACGACCCCGACCGGTACCGGCTCCGGCAACGCATCAGCGGACTGCAGCACTGGCCCGTGCGACTCCAGCGCGTTGATGAGCGAGCGGCCGGGTTGCGAGCCGATGTCCGCGATCGCGACCACGCCTGCGCCGCGGATCGCGGCGGACGCCGCCGCCTGCGCCGCGGATTGCGTCGGCACACGGCCGTAGCAGACGATGCGTGCGCTCGGCCCGGCCGTGGGTGGGACGGCAAAGCCGGGTCGCGGGTGCCAGCCGCTGCGCGCCAGCCGGCGCAATATCTGGGTCGCCTCGGCGGCGGTCCCGACTACGTATCGCGGGATCGTCATCCGTGCACCTCCGTGGCCTCGCTGCCCCGGCGGGGGGTGATCAATTATGTGGCACAAACCTGTGGTGTCCACGGTCTCTCGCCAGCTGAGCGATGTAAAGCGGCGACGTGGATGTTTTCGCTATCCGCCGCGCGGTCGATCAATCCGGGCGGCTGGCGTCGGCGTGCGCCGCCGATTGTTGTCTCGCGAGGCGGCATACTCGCCGCCGTGGGGACGCATCCGTACCTCGAGCCGGTCGCACCCGGCCGCCCGCTCGCGTTCGCGCACCGCGGCGGCGCCGCGGCCGGCGACGAGAACACTCTTGCCGCCTTCGCACGCGCGATTGCGCTCGGCTACCGGCATTTGGAGACCGACGTGCGCACCACGTCGGACGGCGTCGCGGTGATCTTCCACGACGCGACCACCGAACGGTTGCTCGGTCGCGCGGGGCGCGTCGCGGACCTGACGTGGCAGGACCTTTCGTCGGTACGGTCGGATGGCGCGGCCGTGGTGCCGCGTCTGGACGACGTACTCGATGCGTGGCCGTCGGCGCTGCTGAACGTCGACTTGAAGACCTCCGACGCGGTGGACCCGGTTCTCGGGTGCGTGTCGCGTACCAATGCGTGGCACCGCGTACTGCTCGCGTCGTTCCACGACGACACGCTCCGCCGGATCCGGCGGCTCGGTGGCACCCGGGTGGCGACGTCGTTGGGTCGCATCGGATGCACTCGGCTCTGGGCGGCGACCCGGCTCGGCGTCGGCGGACGGCGCCTGACCCACGACGCGGTCGCGGCACAGATGCCGTGGCGCGCCGTGGATGCGCGGTTCGTACGCCACGCTCATGCGCTCGGGCTGGCGGTGCATGTCTGGACCGTCGACGACGCCGCAACGATGCGGGACTTACTTGACGCGGGCGTGGATGGCATCATGACCGATCACTTGGACGTCCTGCGGGACGTGTACGTCGAGCGCGGCGCCTGGCCGGCGTGATCGCGGAGCATCCGCGGTTCCGTGTTGCCGCGTCACGCCGGCGTACATCGATCGCATTGAGAGAAACGGCTGGCCGATGACCGTCGACACGCCCACCGACGACACCGCGGGCACCGCATCGGTGATCGTGCCGCCGGCGAGCAGCCGCCGCGAGCGAGTTGGTTGGTACTTCTACGACTGGGCGAACTCGGCCTTCGCGACCACCGTGGTGACGGTCTTCCTCGGCCCGTATCTGACCGACATCGCCGAGAACGCGGTCGGTGAACACGGCGACGTACACGTCGCGGGCATCCCGATCGCGGCCGGTTCACTGTTCGCGTACACGGTGTCCTTCTCCGTCCTGCTGCAGGTGTTCGTGCTGCCGGTGGTCGGCGCGATCGCCGACCGGTCGTCGCACAAGCGCGAGCTGCTGGCGTTCTTCGCGTATCTAGGTTCCGGCGCGACGATCGCGCTGGTGTTTCTGACCGGTGACCGCTGGGCGCTCGGCGCGGCGCTGTTCATCGTCGCGAACGTCGCGCTCGGCGCGAGCTCGGTGGTGTACAACTCGTTCCTGCCGCAGATCGCCGGTCCGGAAGATCGCGACCGGGTGTCCAGCATCGGGTGGGCGATCGGCTACATCGGCGGCGGATTGCTGCTGGCGCTGAATCTAGTGGCGCTCAAGGCGGACACCGCGCTCGGCATGACGAAGGCGGAAGTGGCGCGCTACAGCATCGTGTCCGCCGGCGTCTGGTGGGCGGTGTTCACCACGCTGCCGTTGATGCGGTTGCGCAACCGGCCGGCGGTGGCCGGCGAGGCGTCCGGTTCCGTGCTCACCGACGGATTCCGGCAGCTTCGTCGAACACTGCGGCACATGCGCGCCTATCCGCTGACGCTCGGCTTCCTCGGCGCGTACCTGCTCTACAACGAGGGCATTCAGACCGTCATCACGCAGGCCAGCGTGTACGCCGACAAGCAGCTCGGCCTCAGCACGGACAACCAGGTGCAGACGATCCTGGCGGTGCAGTTCCTCGCGTTCGGTGGTGCGCTGTTGCTCGGCCGGCTGGCAAGGCGCTACGGCGGCCAACGTACCGTGCTCGGCAGTTTGGTGTTCTGGGTCATCACGCTGGTGCTGGCGTATTTCCTGCCGGCCCAGCAGCCGCTGCTGTTCATGGCGCTCGGGTTGCTGATCGGCATCGTGCTCGGTGGCAGCCAAGCGCTGTCTCGGTCGATCTTCAGCCAACTCATCCCGCACGGCATGGAAGCCGAATACTTCGGGATCTACGAGATCGCCGGCGACGGTACGACGTGGCTTGGACCGCTGATCTTCGGCCTGGCGTACCAGCTGACCGGCAGCTACCGCATCGCGATCATTACATTGCTGATCTTCTTCGTGGCGGGGTTTCTGGCGCTCGCCGCGGTTCCGATGCGGCGTGCGATCATCGCGGCCGGCAACGCGGCACCCGAACGCGTCTGACGGCGCGGCGCTTCTACCGGTAGGGCGGCAACTATCGGCCGGGCGCGACGCCGCCGGTCACCATCAGGATCCGTACGGTCTGCCCCGCGATGTCGTAGTGCACGGTCGCGTTGCCCACCCGCATCGAGTAGAGCCCGTCCTCCTCCGACGTGACTGTGGCCAGCGGCGGATGCGGATCGGAGACCAGCAACGAGA
>DASTMZ010000116.1:0-16916 GCA_035713725.1 Micromonosporaceae bacterium | reverse complement strand
CGTACGAACCGCAGCCGTTGCGACGTGTTGAGCAGTCGATATCGCAGCAGCGAGCCGCCCAGGTGCAACGGCGCGGGTAGGCCATTGCGGCGCAACCGCGCGGCACCGTCGTGGCGCGGCGACCGGATGGGGATGTCGAGCCGGTCCTGGAGCGCGACGTGATCTGCGACACCAAGCCGGTCCAGCAGCCCGCGGTACGCCGTGCAACAGCGCAGGAACACGTGCTGACCGTTGTCGACGTCGAGGTCGCCGCGGCGGAACGAATGCGTCAGCCCACCCAGCTTCGGGCGCGCCTCGTAGAGCGTGACGTCGCGGCCGGCGTCGGCACACCGCAGCGCAGCGGTGATGCCGGCCAGTCCACCACCGATCACGGCGACGCTGGTCACGTCGTCGACCTCGCGGACGTCGAGGCGGAGGTCGAGCCGGCCAGCGTCGACGGTCCAGCGAGCGCGCGCGCCGCCACTCCGGCCTTTTGCCAGCCGGACAGCGACAACCGAGCGGTGTAGACCGAGGTCGGGTCGGCCGCGATGCGGTCCAGCAATCGCCGGTAGATGCCCGACATCGCGCCGGTGCATGCCGCGCTGCGCCGATCGAGCAACGGCATGAGGCGCCATCCGTCGGCGTACCACCGGCGCGCCCGATCCGCGGCGTACGAAATCAGTGCCGCGAGGTTGCCCTCCTTGTCGCACAGCGCACCTTGCTCGTCGAGCCCGAGTTGCACGCCGAACCGATCGAGCTCCTGCTGCGGCAGGTAGACGCGACCGCCCAACAGGTCTTCGCGGATATCGCGCAGGATGTTCGTCTGCTGCAGCGCGATGCCGAGCTGGTCGGCATAGCCGGGCGCGATCGAGTCGTCGCGGGAGCCGAACACGCCGAGGCTCAACCGCCCGACCGAGCCGGCCACGCAGCGGCAGTAGACCACCAGTTCGTCGAACGTCTGGTAGGTGCGACCGGCGAGGTCCATCTCGACGCCGTCGACCAGCTCGTCGAACGCGCCGAGCGGGATTGGGAACCGCCGCGCCGCGTCGTGCAGCGCGACCATCACCGGATCGCCGGACGGCTCCTCGCCCAGCGACGCGCGAAGCGATGCGAGTGCGGCGGTCTTCTCGGCAGCCGGCAGATCGCCGTCGCCGATGTCGTCGATGCGACGGGACAGCGCGTAGACGGCGCAGAGCGCGCTGCGCTTGGCGGCGGGCAACAGGCGGATGCCGTAGTAGAAGTTCCGGGCCTGCTCCTTTGTGATCAACTCGCAGACCTGGTAAGCCTCGCCGATCGTCGCGGTCGCCGTCACCATCCCGCCCTCCTGCCGCGCGTCACCGCGGCGAGTTGCCTGACCATGTCGACCTTCCGCGCCCGCGGGATGCCGGCCAGCACGTCCCACCGAGCGCGCCGCAGTGCCAGCAGTGCCGCGCCGCCGCCCGCCACGTAACCGGTCACGGCAAGCCTCGCCCAGCCGTGCAGCTGCGAGAGCATTGGTGTGCCCGAGTTCAGCAACGCACGCGCGCGATTGGCTTCGAACGCGATGAGTCGGCGTACGTCCTCGGAGGCCTGCGAGGCATCCAAGTCGGTGGGTACGACACCGAACTTGTCGAGATCCTCCAGTGGCAGGTAGATGCGGCCCGCGCGGCGGTCCTCGCCGACGTCCTGGCAGTGCTCGATGATCTGCAGCGCGGTGCACACCCGATCGGAGCACTCCACGCGTTCCGGGGTGCTCACGCCGAACACCTCGAGCACGATCCGGCCGACCGGATTCGCCGACAGCTCGCAATATTCGACAAGGTCGGCGTAGGTCGGGTAGGACATCACTTCTTGGTCGACGAGGTTCGCTTCGATCAGGTCGTCGAACGGCCGCCGTGACAGGTTCTTGGCGCGCACCGTGTCGGCCAGCCGGCGCAGCACCGGCGAGGTCGGCTCCGGGCCGATCGTCCAGATTGCATCGAGATCATCTCGGAAGTCGGTGAGCAGCTCCACCCGGTCACCGGGTGCCTCGTCGCCGAGGTCGTCGATCACGCGTGCAACGTCGTAGACGGCCTCCAGATGCGAACGTACGTCCGCCGGCAACACGCGCAGCGCCACCGGAAAGTTTTCGGTGTTCTCGCGCCGCCGCAGGTAGCCGTCGCTACGGCCGCCGACCCGGTCGGTCCAGCCCGCTTCCGCGGAGCTCCCGCCGGATCCCGCTCGCACCGACCCCATGCCCCTGATGCTGCCCCGCCCCTGCCCCGTTGATCTGCACCCTAGCGAGTAATTCTCGGTACGCACAGTTGTCACACACGTACAAAATCGACAGCGGTCGTGAGAGATCTGAGCCGGTTGCGCACGTGCGAGCTATTTGCGGTAGACAGATACAGGTGGACGACTCGTCGCGACGCGCGGAGCTGGAGGGCCTGGTGCCGGCCCTGGTGGACCGGCTGCCCGCGATCCTGACCGAGGTCCGCGAGCTGATGGCCGACGAATGGCCGGACTACGCGGAGTTTCTTCGGCACGAACAGGACGACGTGGTGCAGGCCGCCAAGGCGTTCATGGAAGTGCTGATCGAGATCGCCGAGTCGGATGTCGGGGCATTCCCCCGCGCCCCAGAGCCTGGCCCGCAGGTCGAGCTGTTCGAGGAGATCGGCCGGATCCAGTGGCGGGAAGGGCGCGACCTGACCACGCTGCTGTCCGCGTACCAGCTGGGTGCCCGCGTGGCGTGGCACCACGTGTCCCGCGCCGCTCTCGACACGGGCGTGGCTCCGGCGAACCTCGCCGCGCTCGCGGAGGCGGTATTCATCTTCATCGACCGGCTCTCGTCCGCCTCGGCACGCGGCTTCGTGATGGAGCAGTCCGAGGCGGTGGCCAGCCGCGAACGGCTGCGTGACGAGTTGGTCGACCTGCTGCTGTCGGATCGCTCCGATTCGGCGGCGGTCAAGCAGGCCGCGAACCGCGCAGGCTGGACGCTGCCCCGCGAGGCCGCCGTGATCCTGGTGGCGCCGGACAACGCGATGGGCCAGAGCGTGCTGTCCCGACTCGACTCGTCGTGCCTGCTCATCCGGCGCCGGTCGATGCTCGGCGCGGTGGTGCCGGACCCGGTGCGGCCGGGGCGCCGGCAACGGCTCGCCGACCTGCTCCGCGGCGCCGGCGCCGTGGTCGGCCATCCGGTGCCGCTGGAATATTTGCCGGCGAGCGTACAGATCGCCGAGGTGGCGGCCGCACTGCAACGCAGCGGCGTGCTGTCCGAGGATCCGGTGTTCGCCGCCGAGCACCTCGACGCGATCATCGTGCATCGCGACCCTCGCCTGCTCGCGGCGTTGCGCCGGACTGTCCTCGCGCCGCTCGACGACCTGTCGCCCGCGGTCCGCGAGCGCTTGACCGAGACGTTGGCGAGCTGGCTGCGCCACTTCGGTGACCGGCAGGCGATCGCCGCCGAGTTGCACGTCCACCCGCAGACCGTCCGCTACCGCATGGGCCAGTTGCACGACCTCTACGGCACCGCGCTCGACGATCCGACGGCGCGTGCCCGCCTGTCGCTCGCGCTCGCCTGGAACCGGACGCGCGACACGCCAACCGACGCCGCACGCGGACGGGGTGAGCGCCGCCGGACCCCGCCGGTGCACGTGCTCACACCGACGGACTCAGAGGTCCTCGCGGAATCGGACGCGTTAATCGACTCGAGCGCGTTGACCGACTCAGCCGCGCTGCCGGGAGGCGACATCACGGACGCCGGCTGATCCGCGTACGGCGGCAGACTTCTTCGCCGCGGAGTCCTTGGTGGCGGCGTCGCGCTCTGCAGAGTGTGTCGCCGGGGCACCGGTCGGCTCGGACGATGTCGCATCACGGCGTGGGCGCGCAGCGGCAAGCTCGTCGACGATCGCGTGCAGTGCACCGGCCAGCCGGCCAGCATCGTCAACCAGAGCCGGGTCCACGCAGATGCCCGCGCACATGTTGCCGCGCCAGCCGAACACGCCGATCGCGAGTGGCGCGCCCGGTGCGAGCGGCAGGATCGGATAGACGGCGTGCATGAGGCGACCGGCCATCCGGAACTCGCCGGTGGGACCGGGCATGTTCGAGACGATCGCGTTGAGGTATCGGTGGCCGTAGACCGTTCGGGCGAACCACGCCTGTGCGGCCGGTGGCATGACGGCCGTGCCGGTGTTCATCACAAATCTTGAGGCCAGCGCGCGTGTCCCGCTGTGCAGCGGGCCGCTGTGCCGCGCGGTCTCGGCCAGCCGGTCCACCTCGGACATCGGGGCCAGTGGCACGTTTGTCATGACGGCCGCGGTCCAATTGCCCTCCGCCGAACTGTCCGGCTTTCGAACCATCAGCGGGACGGCGACCCGAACCACCGGCGGCAAGTCGTCGGGCGCGCCGACATCCGGCGCGGTGCCACCGACGTCTTGTGGCAGCGCTACCCGCCGGATCGCACCAGCGGCCGCGGACAACAGCACGTCGCTCACGCGTACCCGGTGGCGGCGCGCGACCTCCCGTACGGTCGCCAGCGGCAGCGCGACCGTTCCGAAGCGGCGGGATCCGGTGGTGCCCGACGGCAGCCGGTAGCGGGCGCCGCCGTCCCTCGCCAGCTGCGCCAAGCCGACCGCGACACCGGCTGCGCGGCGCAGCCTGCCGGGCATCCGAACCGAGCGCGCGAGCAACGGTGGCGGCGGTTCGATCAGCTCAAACACCTGCAGGATCGTGCCGATGCCGTCGGAGATCGCGTGATGCACGATCGGCACGGTGGCCACCAGCCCGTCGCCGACTCCGGTCACCACGAGCCACCGCCACATCGGCCGATCGCGCGGCAGCGGCGTGCTCTGGATCTCCGCGATTAGCGCGTTGACCGCGTCGATGCCGCCCGGTCGACCATCAGGGCCGGACACGTCGAACGACGGCACGTGCCAGTCCCAGTCGATCTCGGGCGCCTCGACCCAGCGCGGCCGGTGCCACCGGGACGGCGGCGACAGCTGCTGGTGGAACCGTGGCAGGTGGTCGAGGTGCGCCTCGATGCCGGCACGCACGCGCTCCCGGTAGGGCACACCGTCCGGCTCGTCGGACACGAGCACCAGTCCGCCGACATGCTGCGGCGCCGCCGGCGACTCGGCGTGCAGGAAAAACGCGTCCGCGGCGGCCACCCGAGGCCCAGCGAAACGGCCCGGCCGATCCCGTACGACTGCCATGAGACCCAGTGTCAACCACACCAGGAGCACGCCACCGAGCGCGTCGGAAACATAGTGGTTCGCGGTGGCGAGGATGACGGCGAACGTCAGGAGTACGTGGACCGCGCTCACACCTTGCACCCACCACGCACCGGAGATGCATGCCAGCACGACGCTGACCCATAGCGCCCACGCGATGTGCAACGAGGGCATCGCGGCCAGCTGGTTCGCGTGGCCGATCAGCGGCGTACCCCACGATCCAACCGTGTGGCCGAGCGTGACGGTGTCCACGAAGCCTTCGCCGCGCAGCAATCGGGGTGGCGTGACCGGATACAGCGCGAAACACACGAACGCGATCGCGTTCATGACCAGGAACCAGGTGCGCGCCCACCGGTAGGTGTCCGGGCGGCGTACGTAGAGCCAGATCAGCAGGATCAGCGCGCTGAGTACGTAGGTATACGCGTACTCGTAGTTCGCCAGCACGCGCAGCACGTCATGGGGTACCAGCCACCGGTTGAGCCCGTCCTCCCACGCGATGTGCGCGGACCGCTCGAACCGCAGGATGGATCGGCCGTTGCGCTCGGCAGACGCTGCGCGGCCGGCCGTCGACAATCCGGCCACCAGGCTGTAGCAGCCGAACGTGGCCAGGCCGATGAGGATCTCGCGCCACGCCGGCGGGCGGTTGTGGCCCGGGTTCAGCGAGTCGGGAGCGGCACCGCGTCTCGTAGCAAGCGGCTCCGACGCGCCTCGGCTCATCTACGTCTTGTAGCACGGCTGGCCGATGCGCGGTGAGCCGATGTGAGATACCGGCCGTCGGCCACGCGGTCGTGCTAAGCGTCAGGCAGCGATGGGCAGCGGCCGCAACCGCAGCGTGACGCCCGGCATGCGCCGGATGCACCGGGTGCCCCACGCCGCACACGTGACGATCATGATCGCCGTGAGCAGGCCGCTGAACACGCCCCGGGACAGCAGGCCGTAATCGACGCCGTAGTGCAGGAAGCCGAGGCTCATCCCGGCGTCGATCAGGCGGCCGAAGCCCCAGAGGATCGCGACCTGCGTGAACATCCGGCGTACCCCGTGGTGGTGCAGGATGTGCACCGGCAGCTTCACGAAGTCACGCGCCAGCCGTACGGTGATCGGCCGGCCGACGAACGCACTGCCGAGGAACAGACCGGCCATCAAGATCGAACCGATGATCGGCTGAACCAGATAGACGATCGCGCTCGACAAGATCAACGCGACGCTCGCTCGAGCACACAACATGCCGGCGCACACGATCAACGTGCCCGGCATGTGCGCACCGTGCAACCAGCGCACCGCAACGGTCACGACGCACCAGCCGAGCACCGCGCACAGTGCCCACGCCAGGCCGACGGTGTGCAGAAGGACGAAGAGCAGCACGGTCGGTACGGCGATGGTCTCGAGGAACAGTCGCCCGGCGCGCATCAACGCGGGGCGAATGGCGCCAAGCTCGATGACAAGCTCTTCAATGACGGCGTTCACGGGGGGATGTGTTGTCATCAGTCGTCCTGTGCAGGAGGCGGTCTAGACCGTTCCGGGCAGATCCCATGCGCTACGGGTCTGTCCGGAGATCCGAGTCGCCTCGACGGGTGGATCCGGCCGAACGATCGGTGAGTGCGCCAACCCTACCGCGCCCATGCAGACCAGGGCACCCGCTCCGGCAAGAGCGGCCAACTGGCCGACCTCGACTGGCGGTTGCACGCCGAACGCGAACACACCGATCAGATAGCTCGCGATCGGGTTGGTGATCGTCATCGCCGCGACGGCCGACGGCAGTGATCCGGCCGCGAAGGCGCCTTGCTCGAGCAGCAACCCGGCGAGGGTCGACACGGCCAGCGCGTAGCCGGGCCAGTCGCGCGCCGTCGCGGCTACTCCGCGGTGCAGCAGATCTTCGCTCGTGAGCTTGATCATCGCTGCGCTGATTGCGAAGCAGAGGCCGGCCGCGATCGACACCAGCGTGGCGTGCACCAGCGGCCGCCGTCCGGTCGACGCGATCACCAGCACGCCGACCGCTGCGATGGTGGCGAATCCGACCAAGATCAGTCGCTCGCGGTCCGCGACGTCCGCGATCGGCGCGACGCCACGCACCGCGAGGAACACGGCAAGTCCGCCGCAGATCAGCGCCCCAGACGCCCAATCGCGTACGTGTGGCCAACGGCGCCGCCTGGCCGAGCCCATCGGCAGCGCGAAGAGCAGCTGCGTGACGAGCACCGGCTGCACCAAGGCCACCGACCCAAAGTGCAGAGCGAGAGCTTGTACGCCGAATCCGACGAGATTCGTCACCCAGCCGATCAACCACAGCCGCACGTGCACCAGGCGCCGGACCAGCCGGACGAGCGCCTGCGCGACCGCCCAGCGGTCCTGGGTTCGCACCCGTCCGTCCGCGACCTGCCTCGAGTAATCCGAGCGGTGTGCCGCAACCTGCTGCAACGATGCCGAGGCGGCGAAGAGAAAAGCCGCCAGCACCGCGAAGCCGACAGCGAAAAGCACAGCGGATCCCGTCGGTCGAGGACAGATTTAGCCGATCTTCCCACAATCCGCCCAGCTCGGACCGGGTTGGGGGATGTGGCGTACGCGACGAAACGACCGGCTGACCGTCGACGGTACTCCGGCACGAACCGCCCCAAACCCAGTCAGATAAGCCCAATCGAGGGCACGGCACGCCGGCGCTCAGTTGCCGCCGTAGCGCCGCGCGAGCTGGCGGTAGACACCGGGTGTCAGGCCACGGATCGCGACCGGAAGGCGGAGCCATCGCGGGCGGTACGCCTCCGCGCTGCCCCGCTCGATCATCCGTACGAGGGCGGCGGCGAGGCGCTCCGGCGGTTGGGGTCGCGGCAGCCGCCGTCCGTACGGCTCGCCGCGTCGCTCGAAGAACCGCGTCGTCGCCGGGCCGGGCACGAGCACACCGACACGGACCGCACTGCCGCGCAGTTCCAGGCGCACGCTCTCGGCGAACGCGTCCAGTCCGGCCTTGGTGGCGGCGTACACCGCCTCGCGGGCGACCCCGGTCCGGCCGGCGATGGACGACACGAACGCGACGTACCCACGATTGCGCGCGACCATCGCGGGCATCAACGCACGCGCCAACCGGATCGGTGCGACGAGGTTGACCGCGACCATCGGCTCGACGCACGACGGCGTCATGTCCACGAACCGTCCGGCGCAGCCGAACCCCGCGTTGGCCACCAGGATGTCGACGCGTCCGGCGGCGTCCAGCGCGTCGCATGCCAGCCGGTCGACGTCGCCCGGCACGGACAGGTCGGCCACCACCGGGGTGCCGTCGATCTCCTTGGCGAGTGCGGCAAGCGCGTCCGCGTCCCGGCCGTGGACGACAACGTGCGCGCCGGCGTCGGCGAGCGCCCGCGCGGTCGCCTCACCGATGCCCGACGAGGCACCGGTCACCAGCGCGACGGAGTCGCGGACCGCCATGCGTCCATTATCGGTGCTGGCGGGGCGTTGTTCGGCGAGTGCGGCGTTTGCGTTACTCACGCAGGCCCGCGGTCATCCGATTGGGCGCCGAGTCAGGCATTGCGCCAGCTGTGCGCCGGCTCGTAGCCCAGCAGCCGCCGCGCCTTGTCGATGGACAACATCGTCTCGTGGAATCCCAGCTGCTTGCGGAGCTCGACGTCCGGGTAGATCTCGGACGCGAGCGACGTACTCGACCGCGACATCACCGTGTCGGCGTTCGCGATGATGAACGTCTCGAACCCGGTTGGCTCGTACGCCAGAGCCTTCCGTACCGCCTGTGCGCCGTCGCGTGCGTCGATGTAGCCCCACAGGTTCCAGCGGCGCAACTGCGGATCGTCGTCGTACGCCGGGAACGCCGCGTAGTCAGCCGGCCGCATCACGTTCGAGAACCGAAGTCCGATGATCTTCAGGGCGGGATCCTGTCGACACATCTGGATCGCCATCTGCTCGCCGAGATGCTTGCTCAGCGCGTACGCGGTTTCCGGCCGCGCGGCATATTCCTCGTCCAGCGGGATGTAGGGCGGCGGCGTGTCGAACGGCAGGCCGAGCAGCGTTTCCGAGGACGCCCACACGATGTTGCGTACGCCGACCGCACGCGCGGCGGCAAACACGTTGTACGTCGAGATCACGTTGTTGGCGAAGATCGTCGCGTTCGGCGCGGCACCGGGTCCCGGTATCGCGGCCAGGTGCACGACCGCGTCGACGCCCTGATAACGCGAGTCGATGGCGGTCAGCACCTCGATGGTCTGCCCGTAGTCGGTGAGGTCCGCACGAGTGAACGGCACCCGCTCGGTCCGCGCCGGCACCAGGTCGACGTTGACGACGTCGTACCCGTTACTCGTCAGATCGGCGACCACGACGTCGCCGAGCTTGCCGCTGCCACCTGTAACCACGACGCGCGCCATGACCACCCATCCCATCGTCGAGGCCGGCACCGCTATGGTGCCGGCCTCGACGAGCCTACGGATGCGTACGCCGATCAGCAGTGCCAGATCGTCGCGTTGGGGTACATGCCAGGCACCGACGGACTCTGTCCCACATGTTCCTGCGTTGCGCCGCCGACCGTCTTTCCGTCCGCGCTGATGCTAAATGCGGCAGACAGTTCAACCTGCGGCGGCACCGGAAGCGGCAGAACTGTGGTGCCACGGCCGAGATATGCGTCATCGGTGTTGCCGAGGCCAAGCCCGCTGCCGGAACCGCCGACGAAGTCGCCCGACGAGTTGACCGACGTCGCCTGGGTGAAATCGGGGAACACCTCGGCCTTTCCGGTCTTCAGGTTCCAGCGCGCGGCCAACGTGGTGGCGTCCGGCGCGACGTAGCCGACCACCCAGTCGCCGCTGACCGCGAACGCCTTCGCGTTGGCTTTCGCGTAGCCCGGCGGGTTCGCGAGCCGGTGCCCCTTGCCGCTCGGGTCCCACACGAACGCGTAGTCACCGTCGTCGATTGTGCCGACCACCGTGCCGTCGTCATCGATGGCCTGCGCCTCGGGGCCGTACGTGGTGTGCGCCGGCCCCTTCAGCATGCGCACCGAACCCGGGTGATCGGCCGGCCAGACGACCGCAGCCTCGGCGTTACCAGACGCCGCCGCAACCGTGCCGGCGATGTCGCCGTGGCTGTTGATACCCAGCCACTGCGCGATGATGGGGAATCCCGACGGAGCACGCAGTTTCTTGAACGTGCCGTTCAACTCGGTCCAGGCGCTTGAGTGGCTACCGTCCGGCACCGCGCCGACCACCTCACCGTGCGAGTTGATGGCGGATGCACCGGGCTGGATGTCGATGCCCTTCGGCGGCGTGTACACAGTCGGCACGCCGTCCTTCCACACAATCAGCTTGTTCGTCAGCGTCAGGCCTGCGATGTAGCGACCAGACGGATCCGCCGCGTTGACCAGCCCGACGGTTTCGCCGTGCGGTGCCGGAAGTATCTGCGGCGTGCACTGCGCGACATCCTGGTCCGGCCCGGTAGGGACTGCCGTCTGCGACGCGGTCGGCGTCGACTTCGCCGAGGCGGTCGATGAGGCCGCGTTTTCCGGTGTGTGGCTGGCGTGCCGGGTGAGCGCGACCGCACCGACCGCGCCGAACAGCACGATCGCGATGCCGCTCGCGGCCGCCGCGGTGGCCACGACGCGTCGGCGGCGCGCGCTTTGGCGACCGGCGTCGAGGATCGCGTCCAGGCTCACCGACGTTGGTGGAGGATCCACCGTGCGCAGCAGCGCACTCAGCGATTCGTACTCGTGATCTTCCATGTCTATGTCTCCCAAGAAAGTCAGCCAATTCGCGCCAACAGCGGACGCAGCGCGGCCAGGCCACGCGACGTCTGTGCCTTGACGTTGCCGGTCGAGCAATGCAACGCGCCGGCGGTCTCCTCCACCGACAGATCGCAGAGGTACCGCAGCACCAGGACCGCGCGCTGGCCCGACGGGAGACTGCGCAGCGCCGACTCGATGTCGGTGCGGTCGTCGATATCGAACTCCGGCGAGGCGCGATCGACGCCGTCCGGAGCGGTCAACACGACGCGCGACCACCGCAGTCGCTTCTCGTCCAGGTACCGGTGGACGAGCATGCGGTGCACGTACGCGTTGAGGTTGTTGCTCGCGGCCGCCCTCGACCAATGCCGGTAGAGCGCGAGCAACGTGCCCGACACGATGTCGTCGGCTCGATGAACGTCACCGCACAGCAGGTAGGCAGCCTGCCGCAAGCGGGGCAGCCGTGCCTTCACGTACTCGACGTATTCGCCTTCGGCATCGCAGCGCATCACCGCTCCCTCCGCGTCGCCTCACCCGGAATGACGGGCGCGACGCGGAGTGCGGTTGCGTCAGTTCGTCGACGAATCCAGATATGCGAGCACGGCCAGTACGCGCCGGTTGTCGTCGTCGGACACCGCGAGATCGAGCTTGGTGAAGATGTTGGCGATGTGCTTGCCGACCGCGCTTTCGGAAAGGAAGAGCCGGCCGCCGATCGCCGCGTTCGACCGACCCTCCGCCATCAGCTCGAGCACGTCGCGTTCGCGGGGCGTCAGACGGTCGATGGCGCGGCTGCGGGCGAATAGCTTCGCGACCACGTCCGGATCCATCGCCGTACCGCCGGCCGCGACGCGTCGCACCGCGTCGACGAATTGCTCGGCGTCGAGCACGCGATCCTTGAGCAGATAGCCGATGCCGCCCGAACCGTCGGCGAGCAGCTCGCGTGCGTATAACTGCTCGACGTGCTGGGACAGCACGAGGATGGGCAGGCCGGGCGTCTCGCGCCGTGCGACGAGTGCGGCCTGCAGCCCTTCGTCGGTGCACGTCGGCGGCAGGCGTACGTCGACGACCGCCACGTCCGGTCGATGGTCACGCAGCGCCGCGAGCAGTTCCGGACCGCTCGTGGCGGCCGCGGCGATCTCGAACCCGTGCGACTCGAGCAGCAGCACGAGCCCCTGCCTCAGCAGGGCGAGGTCTTCGGCGAGGACAACACGCACGGCAACTCCATCGTCAACACGGTCGGTCCACCGGGCGGACTGTCCACCGTGAGCGAACCGTCGAACGTACCCAGACGGCGGGTCAAGCCGGCGAGACCCGTGCCGCGGCGCGGATCGGCACCGCCGCGCCCGTCATCGCGTACGGTCAGCCGCAGTACGCCGTCCGCCCAGCGTAGGTTCACCTCGATCCGCGAGGCGCGAGCGTGCTTGACGACGTTCGCAAGCGCCTCGGCCACCGCGAAGTACGCCGCCGACTCGACCGCCTCGGCGGCCCGACCGGGCAGGTCGACGGTCACGTCCACCGGCATCGGCGTGTCCAGCGCGAGCGCGCGCACCGCGTCACCGAGGCCGCGTTCGGCGAGCACCGGCGGGTGGATGCCGCGCACCACGTCGCGGATCTCGGCCAACGCCGTCGAGGACGCCTCGCGTGCCTGGGTGACGAGCCGCTTGGCGGCCTCCGGATCGGTGTCTACAAGACGTTCCGCGTTGCCGAGCGCGAGTCCGAGTGCCACGAGCCGGGCCTGCGCGCCGTCGTGGAGGTCGCGCTCGATCCGGCGTACCTCCGCCGCCTGGGCCGCCACCGCGTCGCTGCGAGTCTCGGTCAGGTGCTCGACGCGCTGCGCGAGTTCGGCACCCCGCGTCGGTGCGAGCAGCACCGCCGTCCACTGTCCGTGCCAGCGCACAAATCGCGGCGCGAGGTGCACAGCGAAGATCCCCGCGGCAATGCCAGCGGCGATCCCAATAGCGGCGAGCCAGACCGGCGCGGCGCGGAACAGTCCGTCTTCATCGCCGAACGCGCGGGCGACGCCCGGTGCAATGAGCTCGAGCACGGCCGCCACGATCGCTGCGATCGGCAGCAGCGCGATGACCATTCCGGTGGCCGGCTCGGCGAGCGCCCAGCCGAGATCCCGCCACGTCGCGTTGTCCTTGAGCAACCGATCCTGCCGCTCCGCCCAACGCGCCCAACGCTCGGTCTTGAACAGCGACTTGCCGACCCGGTAGCGACCGTCCGGCTCCAGGTCGAGCGACCGTGGCGTGGTGTAGAGCGACGCGACCGGCACACCGCTCCAGACATTTGCGAGATGCCGCCGTAGGTCGGCCACACGTCGCAGAGAGCTTGTCGACGGTGCGAAAAGGAACACGAATCCGATACCGGCGGTAAGGCCGATCAGGTTGTACAGCCCGGCAAGCGCCGCGAGCACTCCGCTTGCGCCGAGTGCGCCGAGACGCACCAACGCCACGAGCCTGGTACCCCACCACAACTTGCGCGCGTCGATGGACGCCTGCCGGCGCGGTGACACGGTGCCGAGCATGACGCGGCACCACTGGCCGTACGCCTTCAGGAGCACCGGAGCGGTCGGCACCACGACGATCGCGGCGACCAGCGGCCATGCGCCGGACACGAGTCCGCCGATCGCGACCCCGAGCGCGGCGAGCGGCAGGCCGGCCAACCCGACACCGACCACCGGATGCAGCAGGAGGAACAGCAGATCCTTGCCGGTTGCGCGGTCGCCGAGTGCCCAGCCGATGCGCGCCGACATCCGCGGCCACCACGCGTGGCGGTGCAGCCGGTTGTCGGCTTCGTAGAGTCCGTCGGGCCGGCGCACCGGCGGCGCGGGCTCGGTTCGGTACGGGCGCGGCACGTCCACGCCGCACCATCGGCTCGCCAACGAACGCAACGTGTTGGCGTACTTGCGATCGAAGACGACCACCGGCGGCAGGACGATGACCAGACCGAGGCCGAAGACGAGTGTCAACGCGACGAGCGTGATCGCCGCCACCGGTGTCGCGGCTAGTGCGACCGCGGCGAGGGCGATGCTTCGTAGAACTGCGACGGCGACCGATCTCATGCGACGAGTGTGGCCGAACGGGTACGTCGCCCGCACCGGCGCGACGTACCCGTCTTGGGTGTAGCTATCCCCACCCGGCCCAGCCACCCGGGCGGCGCTAGGTCCGCGGCGCGGCGGCGCTAGGTCCGCGACGCGGCGGCGCTAGGCGGTCGCAGACACGTCGGCCACCACGTCGGCAAGCGGCACCGACTCGTCCGCGAGACGATCCAGGTCGACCTGCTTGCCGGCATGTCCGGCGCGCACCAGTGCCTGGATGTCGTCCTGGACGTCCCACACGTTGACGTTCATGCCGGCGAGCACCCGGCCCTCCGACACCCAGAACGCGATGAACTCCGGGGTCGCGCCGGCGCGGATCGTCGGGTCGCCGCGGTAGACCATCCGCTCGTACCCGCCGCGGTCGACCCAGCCGGCGTATTCCATGCCGATGCTCGGCGCATCCTCGTACTGGTCGGAGAAGAAATACGGCACCTTGTCGTACGGATCCGCGCCGCCCAGCATCGCGCGCGCCGCGGCCGGCCCGCCGTCCAACGCGTTGCCCCAGTGTTCGACACGGATCCGCCCGCCCAGCATCGGGCTGTGGAACGACGCGACATCGCCAGCCGCGTACACATCCGGGTCCGAGGTCCGCAGGCTCGCGTCGGTTACCACGCCGTTGTCGACGGTGAGACCGGCCGCGACCGCGAGATCGGTGACCGGTTCGATGCCGACTCCGACGATCGCCATGTCGGCCGGGACCTGTACGCCGTTGGACAGCACCACCGCCTCGAGCTTGCCGGCGCTGCCGACGAACCCGCTGACGCCGGTGCCGAAATGGAACGTCACGTCGTGTGCCCGGTGCACGTCGGCGAAGATCGACGCGACGTCGTCGCCCAGCACCCGCCGCAGTGGCAGCACATCCATCTCGACGACGGTGACATCCGCGCCGAACGACCGCGCGGCGGCCGCCGTCTCGAGGCCAATCCAGCCCGCACCCACGACGACCACCCGACTCGCCGTACCGCCGCGCAACCGGTGCAGCAGTGCGTCCGCGTCGGGCAGGGTACGGAGATAGAAGACTCCATCGAGATCGGTGCCTTCCGTCGACAGCCGTCGTGGCCGGGAACCGGTCGCGAGCAACAGCTTGTCGTAGGTGAGCCGCTCGCCGCCGGCGAGGGTGACGGTGTGCGCTGCCGGGTCCAGCCCGGTTGCCCGTACGCCGAGGCGCAGCTCGACGTCGTGATCGGCGTACCAGGTGTCGTCATGGACGTACGCGCCGTCGCGGGCATCCTTGCCGTGCAGGTAACCCTTCGAGAGCGGCGGTCGTTCGTACGGCCGCTCGGACTCCTCGCCGATCATCACGATCCGCCCGTCGAAGCCCTCGTCTCGCAGCGTCTCGGCGGCCTTCGCGCCGGCCAGTGACGCGCCGATGATCACAAACGTACGTGGGTCAGGCACCGTTGCCTCCTCATCGATTCCGAGTTAGCCGCGGCCGTCAAGGCCGACGAGCGTGAAGAATTCGGCCCGCGAGCGCGGGTCGGATCGAAGTGTGCCGAGCAGCGTCGACGTGACCGTCTTCGAACCCACCGCCTGCACGCCGCGCAGCGTCATACACAGGTGCTCGGCCTCGATGACCACACCAACGCCGGACGGCTGCAGATGAGCCTCGAGCCAGTCCGCCACCTGCTTGGTCAGCCGCTCCTGCACCTGTGGACGGTGCGCGAAGTGCTCGACGATCCTGGCCAGTTTGGACAGGCCGAGGATCCGCTCGCCGGGCAGGTACCCAACGTGCGCGACGCCGGTGAACGGCAGCAGGTGGTGCTCGCAGACCGATCGGATCGGGATCGACCGCGCGAGGACGAGCTCGTCGTAGCCCTCTTCGTTCGGGAACGTGGTGGGCTCGAACGCCCGCGGCGTGAGGAGC
This sequence comes from Micromonosporaceae bacterium, assembly GCA_035713725.1. Lineage (GTDB taxonomy): Bacteria > Actinomycetota > Actinomycetes > Mycobacteriales > Micromonosporaceae > DASQPR01. The sequence continues at coordinate 1,092 of DASTMZ010000116.1, read as the reverse complement.
TCCGCATAGGCCCGCGCCATCCGACCGGGCGTGGCTTCGAGGCCCTCGCGGCTGAGGTCAACGCCGAGCGCGTCGAGGAACGCGGCGGCCGCTTGCTCGGCCGCGACCATGTCGCGCTCGGGCGACTCACCGAGCGCTGGATGGGTGACCGTGGTGTCGGCGAGCGGCGGTGCCGCGTGCAGGCTCCTGTGGTGATCATGGTTGACCTGGGCGCGGTTGGTCCGCAGGGGCGTGATCGTCATGACGGAAACCTCGAAATGGCCGAATTTAGCTAGCTGATGTTGTCGCTAAAAACATCCTCCACCGCCGCGCCCGGAATTTCAACTACGACCATTGGTGATATTCTGGCGACGTGAACGAGTCGACGAACGGCACGTCGATCACCGGCGCGCCCGCCACCGGCCGGCCGGGCGCCGGTTCGCCGGTCACGGGTCCGGGCGCCGGGTCGAGTGCCGGGTCGGGCGCCGCCGGGCGGATCGATGCCTGGGCTGCCGTGAGCGCGCTCGCCGACCGTTCGCGCCGAGCGCTGTTCGACTACGTACGCCATGCCGGTTGCCCGGTCAGTCGCGAGGACGCGGCGGCCGCCACTCGGATGAGCCGCAATCTGGCCGCGTTCCACCTCGACAAGCTGGTCGAGGCCGGTCTTCTGGTGGCCCGTTACCAGGCGCCGACCGGCCGTCCCCGCGGACGCGGTCGCACGCCGAAGGTCTACGCCCCGGCGGGTGACGGCCTCGAGGTCACCATCCCGGAACGCCGCTACGAGCTGATCGCCGAGATTCTCGCGGATGGCATGGCGGCCGCCCCGGACAACGCCGTGGACGCGGCCGCGCACCAGGCGTACCAGCGGGGTCAGGTCCTCGGCGCGGAGGTCCGCGCGGCCGGCGGCGGCGATCGGGTGCTTGCCGCGCTGGGTTCGCTCGGCTTCGAGCCGGCCCGCGACGGGTCCAAGACGCTGCTGCACAACTGCCCGTTCCACGCGCTCGCGGTCCGTCACACCGAGCTCGTGTGCGGGCTCAACCACGCCTTTCTCCGCGGGCTGGCCGAAGGTCTCGGCGCGAACGTCGACGTCGTGCTGGCGCCGCGGCCCGGCGC
>DASTMZ010000115.1:0-15839 GCA_035713725.1 Micromonosporaceae bacterium | reverse complement strand
AGCGCAGTGATCTCGGCACCCGCGGTCCGCAGGCGTTCGACCAGCTCGCTCACCGCGGGCGCCGAGGCGATCAACCGGTGGTACGCCTGGATCTCCACCGACTCGGGTGTCGTGATGACCGCGAGGAACCGTGGCAGCTTGGCCATCTGCGCCGCGAGGCTGCGGTGGTTGCCGTCGGCCACGATGAGCTCGGCCGAGCCTGCGACGGCGAGCAGTTCGTCGCGACGATCCGCGGTCAGCACCGGCCAGATCTCGTGGCGGCGCCCGGCCTGGTCGGTGTCGCTGACGACCGGCGTGCCGAACTCGTGTGCGGTGAGCGCGAGCGCCTCCTGTAGGGCCGGCGCCTGATCGGTCGCGATCAGCAAGACCGGCGACAGCAGGTGTCCGATGTGCTCGACCAGCGCGACGCGTTCCCGGACCTTGTCGATGAACACATCCTCGTTGCGGATCACCAGGCCCGGTTCGTCTTCGCTCGTGGAGATCTGATCGGTGTCCACCATGCACCACAGGCCATAGGCCGTCGTGCCGTCCGGCGCGGTGATGCCGTAGACCACGGCGACATCGTCGTAGGGCAGGTAGTGACCGCCGCTCTTAGCCGCGTTCAACCGCGCGGACGCGTCCGCGAGCGACTCGGCGAAGGTACGTCCGACGCTCTCCGGCGCACGATGCGGCATCTCCACGGCGAGCGCGCTCGTCGGATTCGCCGAGATGATCTCGGTGATCTCCGCTTCGTCGGCGAATTCGTCGTAGTTCTGCGCACCGGTGGTCTCGCCCTCGGCACCGCCCGTCGAGAGCCAGGCCCGCCCGATCGCATGCGCGATGGTCATGCGTCGACGCTACCGGTCACGCGCGCCCGGCAACGCCGGACCCGGACACAGAGGCTGGCGGGTATCACGGCACTCGTCCCAACTCCACCATTTCACGTTCAGGGACGGTGCGCCGACCGGAGGTCCAGGCGCTTCGACCAGCGAAGAGTGCGCCGACCGGAGGTCCAGGCGCTTCGACCAGTAATCAATCGAACGCCGGGCGAGCCTCGCGGGTTCGCTTGATCTCGTAGAAACCGGGGGTACCCGCGACCAGCAGTACGCCGTCCCAGAGCCGACCGGCCGCTTCGCCCTTGGGCCGTGGCGTGACGACCGGCCCGAAGAACGCAATGAGCTCGCCGTCCGGACCCGGCGTGTGGATCACCGGCGTACCCACGTCGAGGCCGACCGGTTTCATGCCCGCGTCATGGCTCTCCCGCAGTCGGGCGTCGTATTCGGTCGAGTCAGCGGCATCGGCGAGTGAGCTGTCGAAGCCGCACTCGGTCAGCACGCCCTCGAACAGGTCACGGCCGAGCGGCTGCTTCTCGTGGTGGATGCGGTAGCCGAACGCCGTGTAGAGCGGCCGCAGCGCTTCGTTGCCGTACTTGTTCTCGACGGCGATCGAGATGCGCACTGGACCCAGGCCGTCGGCGAGACGCGCTCGGTACTCCTCCGAGATGTCGGTGCGGTTCTCGTTGAGCAGGGTCAGGCTCATCACGTGGAAGCTGATGTCCACCGGGCGCACCTGCTCCACCTCGAGGAGCCACCGTGACGTGATCCACGCCCACGGGCATCGAGGGTCAAACCACATGTCCGCCTTGACGCGCTCTTCGGTCATTGCCTCGTTCCTCCCAGATCGCCGCCGTTGGCATGGGTCCGGTCACTGTTCCGGTAACGGCTGGTCACCGTTTGCGTAACAAGAGCGGGCCAGATCGCCCCTTACACTCTTGCGCGGTCAAGGACTTACCCGCTACCTCTCCCGCGGTGTGAAAGGCCACTGCCCGACTCCGCCGGTCGGCATGACAGACTCGCCTCGCACCCGTACGTCGCCGTGCGCGCTGCCGGATTCCGGACGCTGTTCCCCGCGCGGCCCGAATCGAAACGGAGTCAGCCGCCGTGGCCGGAGTTCGTAACCTCACCCAGACCGAGGCCGTGGAGCGCGCGCGGCTCCTGGACGTGACGTCGTACGACATCACGCTGGACCTCACCGACGGCACTGGTGGCCCGGGCGAGCGTACCTTCCGATCGACCACGGTCGTCACGTTCCGGTGTACGGAGCCGGGCGCGTCCACGTTCATCGAGGCGGCGATGGACCGCGTCCGCTCTGCGACGCTGAACGGCGCCCAGGTGGACGTGTCGGGATGGAGCGCGGAGCAGGGCCTCACGCTGACCGGGCTCGCTGCTGAGAACACGCTCGTGGTGGACGCCGACGCGCTCTACTCCACCACCGGCCAGGGTTTGCACCGCTCGGTCGACCCGGTCGACAAGGAGGTCTACCTCTACAGCCAATTCGAGACCGCGGACGCGCAACGCGTGTTCACGTGCTTCGACCAGCCGGACCTCAAGAGCGTCTACACGTGGCACGTGACCGTGCCCGGCCACTGGTCGGTGATCTCGAACTCGCCGGTCGAGCGCACCGAGCCAGGCAGCATGTTCAACAGCGTGGTCGGCGGCGCGAAGACCCTCCACTTCGCACCGTCCGTACGGATGTCCACCTACATCACGGCCATCTGCGCCGGCCCGTACCACGAAGTGCGCAAGACCCACGACGGCATAGACCTCGGCGTGTTCTGCCGGCGGTCGATGGCGCGCTACCTCGACGAGGGCGACATCTTCCTGATCACCGAGCAGGGCTTCGACTTCTTCCATCAGCAGTTCGGGGTGCGCTACCCGCTGCCGAAATACGACCAGGTGTTCGTGCCCGAGTTCAACGCCGGCGCGATGGAGAACTTCGGCTGCATCGTGCACGGCGAGCAGTACTACATCTTCCGGTCTCAGGTCACCGACAACGAATACGAGAACCGCGCGAACACGATCCTGCACGAGATGGCGCACATGTGGTTCGGCGATCTCGTGACCATGCGCTGGTGGGACGACCTGTGGCTGAACGAGTCGTTCGCGGAGTGGGCCAGCCACTGGGCCAACGCCGAGGCGACCCGCTTCTCGGACGCGTGGACCACGTTCCTCGCGTCGCGCAAGATCCGCGGCTACCGGCAGGACCAGCTGTCCTCGACGCATCCGGTCTACTGCGAGATCCCGGACGTGGACGCCGTCGAGGTCAACTTCGACATGATCACGTATGCCAAGGGTGCCAGCGTCATCAAGCAACTCATCGCGTACGTCGGGATCGACTCGTTCGTCGCCGGCCTCCGCGACTACTTCGCGAAGCACGCATGGGGCAACGCGACGTTCGGTGACCTGTTGACCGCGGTCGAGGCGGCCTCCGGCATCCCGTTGCGGGACTTCGCGACGCAGTGGCTCGAGACCGCCGAGGTCAACACGCTGCGGCCGGAGATCGTGGTAAACGCGGACGGGACGTACGCCTCGGTCGTCGTACACCAGGAGGCGCCGGCGGGTTACCCGACCCTGCGTACCCACCGGCTCGGTGTCGGCCTCTACGACCTCGTCGACGGCCGGCTGACCCGACGCGAGACGGTGGTCGTCACGGTCAGTGGCGCGCGTACCGAACTCGTCGACCTCGCCGGCCGGCGCGCCGCGGATGTGCTGTTGCTCAACGACGAGGACTACGCGTACGCGAAGACGCGCCTCGACGACGCCTCGCTCGCGAACGTGGTCGCGCACATCGCGACGATCGACAACTCGCTGGCGCGCGCGATCGTCTGGGCGGCCGCGTGGGACATGGTCCGCGACGCCGAGATGGCCACCCGCGACTACGTGGCGCTGGCCGTCCGGGGTCTGCCCGCCGAGACCGACATCAACCTCGTGACCGCCACGCTAGGACAGGCTCGGACGGCAGTGGCGAGCTACGCCGACCCGGCGTGGATACCGACCGGCTGGGCAATGCTGAACGCGGCGGCCGGTGATGCGATCACGGGTGCCGCGCCGGGCAGCGGGTTCCAGCTCGCCTGGGCACGGACGTACGTCGGGACCGCCCGTACTGACGCCCAGCTCGACACGCTGGTCGGCTGGCTGCGCGGAGACGGCGTACCCGACGGGCTGTCCATCGACACCGAGTTGCGATGGCTCATCCTCCAATCGCTGTCCGCCGGCGGTCGGGTTGGCGAGGCGGACATCAACACCGAACTGGACAACGACCGGACGGCCGGCGGTGAGCGGCAGGCCGCGATCGCGACCGCGCTGATCGCGACGCCCGAAGCAAAGGCCGAGACGTGGCGACGGCTGACCGCCGACGAGGCGCTGCCGAACTGGCTGCAGCGCGCCCTGCTCGTCGGCTTCCAGCACGCGGCGCAGGTCGAGCTGACCGCTCCCTACGCGGCGAAGTACTTCGAGGTGGTCGACAAGATCTGGGCGGACCGGGACAGCGAGCAAGCGCAGGAGTTCGTCCAGGCGGCGTACCCGGCGCTGCAAATCAGCCCCGACACGGTGGCCGCGACGGACCGCTGGCTAGAGGCCGACTCCCGACCGCCGGGCCTGCGGCGGCTGGTCGGCGAAGGCAAGGACGGGATCGTGCGTGCTCTTGCGGGTCGAGACCGTGACGCATCCGCCAGTTGAGGTCAACGGTGGTGGGGATGGCTTGCCCACTCTGGGCGGTCAGGCTTGATCCCGACGTGGACAAGCCATCCCCACCACCGCGCCGCGGTCTAGGTCCGCCCGCCAGTGCGGGGTTTAAGGCTTATGTGTGTACGTGATGCCGGGAACGGTTACGTGATAGCGGTCAGCGACGGGAGCCCGGTCAGGTAGAGGTTTAGTGTTTGCCGGCTTGGCCGGCTAGCTGGGCCAGACCGGCCACGAGTCCACCGGCCAGGTCGCCGCCGCTGAACGCCGCCGCCATCGAGAGCGCGGCGAGCTTGGCCTGGCGGTCCGGTACCCGACGACGTGCCTCGTGACCCGTGACGATCTCGAGCACCCGGAGGTTCGGTGACACGGCCACGAGCACGCTGTGGTCTGGGTCGTTGAGCTGGCTGTGCAACTTCTCGGCATGTCCACGGACCGGCTGGTCGAGTTCGCCGACGTACACGCTGAACGTGAGACCGGTTGACTCGTCGGCACCGCGCAGCGCGTCATCGAGCCGCAACAGCTGCCGGGTGGTGAACGGGCCGTTCAGCACTTCGGCGCGGCCAGTGTTTCCGGACTTCTCACCAACTGTCACTTGCGCCTCCGGTCTCGCCGTAGCCGACCGTGGTCAGGCCGGACCCGTCATGGCCGGCCTCCGCGGCGTCATGATGGTGGGCGCCATGAGTGGTAGCGCCGCTGTCGGCCGTACCACCGGAAAGGGCGTGCGACCCGGCGCCTGCGCCGATCTCGCGAGCCGCATGTCCGGCGACCGCCGCGCCCGGTGTGTTGGCAATGAACCAGACCGTGGACTGGTTGAATGGCCGGCCCGGCCGATACCGCTTGCTGTTCGACGCGCTACTCGTCGCGTAGACGAGCCCATAGATGATCGCGATGACCGCGGCGGGGATGCCCGCGAACACGAGGACGGTCTCAGTAATGGTCAACTCAACGCCCCCATGGCGCCATAGGTCGGGCGGTGCGCCGACGCCCGCCGACCGCGTGTGACGCGATTCGGCCCACCCAACGGTCGGCGCATCCGCTGGAACGCGTTCACGGTAGCGGAGCAGCCTGGGACGGCGGTCGCCCGGGTGCCGACCGAGTCGGTGTGTCGCTACCGTGTGCGGTGTGACCGGCGCATCCGATCGCAAGCGACGCCGAGATGGCTCAGGTGCCGCGCCCACCGACGAGGTCCGTCGCAACCGCGCTGCGTTGGACCGCGATGCGCTGCGCGCCGCCCGGGCCGAGGATGTCAACGACCCGCTCGCGTCGTTTCGAGACCGGTTCGTCATCACGGACGACAACCTGATCTACCTGGACGGCAACTCGCTTGGTCGGCTGCCGAAGGCCACCCAGGATCGACTGCGTCGAGCGATCGACGTGGAGTGGGGCGACGAGCTGATTCGCGGTTGGGATCATTGGATCGACCTGGGTCGGGAGGCCGGCGACCTGCTCGCCGACGTCATCGGCGCTCGACCGGGCGAGGTCGTGCTGTCCGACTCCACCAGCGTGAACCTCTACAAGCTCGCCACCGCGGCCGTCGATGCCCGCCCGGGGCGCCGCGTGATCGTCACCGACGACGACAACTTCCCCACCGACCAGTACGTGTTGCAGGGCCTCGCCGCCGCGCGTGGCCTCGAATTGCGCATCGTCAAGACGGACATCGACGAGGGCATCGACGTCCGCGATCTACACGGCGTGATCGACGCCGACACCGCGCTGGTCTGTCTGTCCCACGTGGCGTACCGCTCCGGCGCGATCGCCGACCTGCGTGCGATCACGGATGCCGCGCACGACGTCGGCGCGGTCATGCTGTGGGACCTGTGCCACTCGGCCGGCTCGATCCCGGTCGACCTCGTGTCGTCCGGCGCGGAGTTGGCGGTCGGCTGCACGTACAAGCACCTCAACGGCGGCCCGGGCGCCCCCGCGTTCCTCTATGTGCGCGCTGATCTCCAAGCCGACCTCCGCCAGCCGATCTGGGGATGGTTCGCACAACGCGACCAGTTCGCGATGGGCGCGCGATATGACCCGGTCGAGACCGTGGACCGCTTCCTGGTCGGTACGCCCTCGATCCTTGGTGGGTACGGCGCACTCGAGGGTGCCCGGATCACCGCCGAGGCCGGCATCGAGGCGATCGGACGTAAGGCGCGGACGCTCACGACGTACGCCGTCAGCCAGTACGACGCCTGGCTCGCGGATCTCGGCTTCACGCTGGCATCGCCACGTGACCCGATGCGTCGCGGTGCGCAGATCACCCTGCATCATCCGTACGCGTGGCAGATCTGCCAGGCGATGAAGGCCGCCGACGTGATCCCGGACTTCCGGACGCCCGACCGGCTAAGGCTGGGGTTCGCACCGCTCTACACACGATTCGTCGATGTGTACGAAGGCATGCGGCGCCTTCGCGCGATCGTGGCCGATCGGGTGTACGAACGTTTCCCGGCCGAACGCGGCCGCGTCACGTAGCCGGACCAGGCTGAACGCAGCCGCGTCACGTAATCGGACCGGGCCGAACATGACCGAACCGGGCAGATTCTGCAATTCCCACATTATGCGGGTAACAGCCGCGATAGGTTCCGCACGTGTACGGCGACAGGTCGACGTACCGCACTCGACGGGTTAGCACGCGGCGGTGGGCAAGCGTGCTGGCCAGTCTCGCCGGTTCCGTCGCGATTGTCCTCGGTCTAGCCGCGCCCGCGTCGGCTGCCACGATCCTGCTGATCACACCGAGCTCGGTCGCGCCCGGGTTCATCGTGACGATCAGTGCCACCTGCGGAGACAACGCCAACCCGGCGTTCGTGAATTCGGATGTGTTCGGCTCGATCACGCTGGTGCCGGACAACGGCAAGCTGCACACCAACGTCACGGTGCCGAGCGACACCCGGCCCGCGACGTACACGGTGACGCTGACCTGCGCGAGTGGTCAGGTCACCACGTCGAAGCTCACCGTGTTGAGCCACGCGCCGCTGGTCACGCCGAACCCGAACGTCGGACCGGCGACCGGCGGAGGCGAGCTCGGCGCCTCCACCGCGGCGCGACTCGCCATCGTGGCCGGCATCGTGGCGGTGATCGCCGGCGTCGTGTTCTTCATCGTGTCCGTCCGCCGGCGACGCTCCACACTGCCCTACTAGCGGTCCGCGATGGTACGTCGAACCCGACGGTCCGCGCCGATCGGCGTGCTGCTTGTCCTCGCCGGCCTGTTCGCCTCCGGCGCGGGTCTCGGTGCGCTGTTCGGGGCGCCGGGGCTGCCGGATCTTAAGTTCGCGCACGAGGACCCGGGCGGTCCGGTGGCACCGCCGCTCGACCGATCCGTACCGACTCGGATCAGCATCCCGGCGATCGACGTGGATGCACCGGTGTCGCGCGTCGGCCTCGCGTCCAACGGCGCGATCGCGGTGCCGCCGTTGAACAACAACAACCTCGCCGGCTGGTATTCGGGCGGACCGGCACCCGGCCAACGCGGTCCCGCCGTCGTCGTGGGTCACGTGGATGGACCGAACGGTCAATCGATCTTCTACCACTTGAGCCAGCTGAAGCCGGGCGAGAAGATCCAGCTGCGGCTCGCCAACCATCGCACCGCGCTGTTCGACATCTACTCGGTCGAGTACTACCCGAAGGGAAAATTCCCCGGTGACCGGGTCTACCGCAGCGATGATGACCGGCCCGAACTGCGGTTGATCACGTGTGGTGGCGACTTCCTCGGCGGTTCGGTCGGGTACGCCGACAACGTCGTCGTCTACGCCACGCTGACATTGCGAGGTTAGCGATCGCGGTCAGCCGGCCATCGCGCTCAGGCGGGCATCGCGCTAAGGCGGGCATCGCGCTCAGGCGGCAACCTCGAGCCAGTCGACCCAACGCGGATCAGGTGTCCGGTGTCCGAGCACTCGCCACGCGGAGCCGCGCGGCGCGGCCGGCTGTGCCTGCAGCCGCCAGCCGAGTTCGGTGATCATCCGGTCGCCCTTGCTGTGGTTGCACCGCGCGCAGGCGGCCACCACGTTGTCCCAGTCGTGGCGCCCGCCGCGGCTGCGTGGTACGACATGGTCGATCGTCTCGGCAGGTGCGCGGCAATAAGCGCATCGACCGCCGTCACGAGCGAACACCGCGCGGCGCGACAACCCGACGCTCGCGCGGTAGGGCACCCGGACGTAGTGGGTTAATCGCACGACGCTCGGCACCGGCAACGCGGTCCGTGCGCTGTGCAGTATCCCGTCGCCGTCCAGGACGCAGATGGCCTTGGCCGAGAGGATGAGGATGGTGGCTCGTCTGACGGATACGACACACAGCGGCTCGTACGTCTGGTTCAGCACCAGGGTGGTCGAGCTCATCGCCGGTCGTATGTCAGGCATCGTGCGTCACCTTCCGCCAGAATCGCGCTGTCCGGGCAGCGGACGGCGGTATCCGTGGGCCAATCGTCCCCGATAGGTGGCGTTATTGCACGTACTATTCGGCCGGCCACCATGAACAGACGATGACGCGTACGGCAGAAAGCAGGACGTACCGGTGCACCTTCTCGCGATGCTCGTCGGTGGCTCGACGGCGCTGCCCACGGCCACGGCGATCTCGCTTCCCGCGGCTACGGCGGTGCGCGGAGCGATCTCGCTGCCCGCGGCGATCGCGCCGACCGGATCGCCGACCCCATCGCCACGTGCCGCGGCAGCACCAAGTTGCGTCGCGACGAGCGACCTGTGCCGAACCGTCTACGACTGGACCCACAACGCCTGGCTCGCGTCCAGTAGCTACCTGATCGTCATCAAGCCGCTACGCATTCTGCTGATCATCGTGATCGCGTTGGTGGTCCGATGGCTCGTGCATCGAACGATCCGGCGGCTGGTGAGCCGGACCGCGCAGGGTGAGTCGCCGGTCGCCCTCAAGCCGCTGCGGCTGCGTCTCGCGGACGCGACGTTCCGCGAACGCCGGCAGCAGCGCGCCGAAGCGATCGGCTCGGTGCTGCTGAGCTTGGCGTCCGCGACGATCTTCTCGATCGCGTTCCTGATGATCCTCGGCGAGCTTGGCATCCAGCTCGCGCCGTTGCTGGCCAGCGCCGGCATCGCCGGGCTCGCCATCGGCTTCGGCGCGCAGACCCTCGTGAAGGACATGATTGCCGGACTGTTCATGTTGCTCGAGGACCAGTACGGCGTCGGCGACATGGTCGACGTCGGCGAGGCGAGCGGCACCGTCGAGGCGGTCGGTCTGCGCACCACATCGCTACGGGACGCGCGCGGTGTGCTGTGGCACATCCGCAACGGCGAGATCGTCCGAGTCGGCAACAAGAGTCAGGGCTGGGGCCTGGTCGTCATCGATCTGCCGATCGGCTTTGCCCGCGTGGAAGAGGCCACCGAGGTGCTGAGCCGGGCGGCGGCCGAGATGGCTGCCGACCCACAGTGGAACGAAAAGATGATCGGCACTCCCGAGGTGCTCGGCGTCGAGCAACTCACGGTGGACGGCGCCATCCTGCGGACCACGGTCCGGGCGGCCGCCGAGTCGCAGGCGCTCGTCACTCGCGAGTTGCGCGGGCGGCTCACCGACGCGCTCGCCGCCGCCGGCATTTCGCGGGCGATGTCGGCCGGTCGGATCTATCTACGGCCGCCGACAGAAGGCGGACCCGATGATGGGGCAAATGGCACGAATATCGGCGGTTCGCGCGCGTAAGCATCGCCGGCTAAGTCAGGGTCTCGCGCGGCACGGCTGATTCAGATATCGTCCATTCGTTCACCTTGTCGGTCAGTTGTACCTATCGCCCGGAGGCCTCCCCGGTGACCCCCCCGAAGACAGCCGCCGATCGACCGGCGACATTCGGGGACGTTTTCGCGGTGCCCGAGTTCCGGTCGCTCTACACAGCGAGCGCGTTGTCGTGGGTCGGCGACTATCTTGCGCGCGCCGCGGTTACCGCGCTCGTGTTCACAGTCAGTCACTCGGTGTTGCTGTCCGCAGCGTCCTTCGCGGTTGCGTACCTGCCCGGTCTGACGTTCGGTCCACCGCTTGCCGCGCTCGCCGAACGATATCCACACCGGAAGGTGATGATCACGTGCGACGTGGTGCGCGCGGTGCTCATCTCGCTGGTGGCCATCCCGCATCTGCCGGTTCCGGCGATCCTCCTGCTGCTGTTTGCGACCGCGCTGCTGTCACCCGCGTTCGACGCATCGCGCTCGTCACTGCTGCCGCGCATTCTTGAGGGCGATCGTTATGTGGTCGGCCTCGCCGCGCAAACCACCACGACTAACCTCGCGACGATCTTCGGCTACGTGGTCGGTGGCGCGCTCGCGCCATTTCACCCACAACTCGCGCTGCTCATCGATGCCGCGACGTTCCTCGGGTCGGCGGCGATCCTGGCCTCCGGCATCCGGCCGCGAGCCGTCCTCTCGACGGCCGCGCGGCGCGCTCGGCTCATCACGGAGACCGTCGCCGGCTTCCGCCTCGTCTCGCAGAGCCCGGTGCTGCGGCCGATCGCGGCCATCATTTTCTTCGGCGCGATGTTCGCGGTGGTGCCGGAGGGCCTCGCCGCCGCGTGGGCGTCGGACCTTAGCCACAACGGCAGCACCCGTGGGTACGACCAAGCATTGATCATGGCATCGGCGCCGGTTGGTGCGGTGATCGGCGCGGTCGTGATCGGTCGGATGGTCTCGCCATCATGGCGCCAGCGTCTGGTCCGACCGCTCGCTGTGCTGGTGCCCGCCACCCTGGTGCCAGTGTTCCTGGTGCACTCGGTCGAGGTCATCGCGGTGCTGTCCCTCGTTTCCTCGTTCGCGGTCAACGGCTTGGCCGCACCGGCCAATGGGATGTTCGTCCGCGCCACCCCCGTCGAGTTCCGCGCGCGCGCGTTCGGCGTGATGCAGTTCAGCCTTCAGCTGTCGCAGGCCCTGGCGCTGGTCATCACGGGCTTCGTCGCCGGCTACGTGTCGGTGCCGACGGCCGTCGCGGTGTTCAGCGGCGTCGGCGTGTGCGCCATGATCGCGGTCAGCGCCACATGGCCGTCCATCCAGCGCATCGACGAGACGATCGCGACCGTGCAGGCACACAACGAGGTGGCGACCGCGGCGGCGGAGGACGCGGCATCGCCGCCGGCTAGCCGCTGGCGGTCCACGGCGGCGAATGCGCCCGCGCCGCGCCAAGCAGACCCGGCGGACGTGGGCCGACCCGGTCGGCATCGCGACGAACGAGGCTCGGATGCCACGAGCGGACTCGCCTACCCGGCGGGTGTCTCCGGCGCGACCAGCAGGTCGAGCATCTCGGATGCCGATGCGCCGGAGATGACGTCGCCGCCGGACAATGCCGCCGACCGCGACGCGGCCACCGGTCTGCACACCCCGCCGCTGCACGACCGCCGTGCCGAGACACCATCGACGAACGGTGCGTACCCGACGGATCAGCGGCTGACACCACGGCAAGTCGCGCACCCGTCACCCAACGGCCACGCTACGGCGCGCTACTTCGACCCGCCGGGCAGCCACGCCTCCGAGCCGGCCGGCCACTGAGCGGCACCGCCGGCCGCCGGCGAACTGGTCGCTAGCATTGGCGGGCGTGACGTTCTACGAGGCAGTCGGTGGCGAACCGACGTTCCGGAAGCTGGTCGACACGTTCTACGCGGGCGTGGCGACCGATCCCGTGCTGCGGCCGCTCTACCCAGACGAGGATCTTGGACCGGCTGCCGACCGCCTTCGGATGTTCCTCGAACAGTATTGGGGCGGTCCGAAGACGTACTCGGAACAACGCGGCCACCCTCGGCTGCGGATGCGGCACGCGCCCTTCCACGTCGGGCCGCGGCAGCGCGACGCATGGCTCTCGCACATGCGGGCGGCAGTCGACTCGCTACACCTGCGCCCAGAGCAGGACTCCGAGCTGTGGGACTACCTCGAACACGCCGCCCAGTTCATGGTCAACACGTTCGAGGACTAGCACTCGGGCACGCCGCTGAGCACGCGGTCGCCGGGCCAATGTCCGGCAACCGCGCGGGACAGCGACTACAGCAGCCCGCCGCCGTCGTGCAGCCAGTCGACGAAGGAGCCGAGTTCGGTGACGGCCAGGTTCAACAGATCGGCCAGCACGCCGCATTGCACGCCGGCGCCGAAGGGCAGCTGCATCTCGGCGTAAATCGGCAGCTGGTCGAGGCCGTTCACGTCGCCGACGTACGCCTTGACGTAGCGGCGCGTGTGGTTCCACTCGTTGACCACTTCGTACGCCCGATGCCGCCACTGGACGGGTACGGTCCCGAGCGGCCGCGCCCGGATCACGAGAATGTCGTCGGCCGGCCCTTCGAGTGCGAACAGCACCGCGTGCCGCTCCCACATCGCGACGAAGCCACCGTCGGCATCCCGTACGAACGTGATATCCAGGTCGTGGAGTGCCGCGCCGACCTGATCCGGGCCGAGCGTCGAATGTGGTCCGGTCTGTCGCGGGACGATCGGCGCACCGACAGGCGGCTCCCGACCCGCGATCGCGACGTCCGCTATTGCCCATCGTCCCGAGCCTTGCTCGGTGTCGCCCCCACCCGTCGAATCGCCGCGTCTCGGCCACCGCATATGGCCACGCTCCTCGTCCCCAGGACCCCGCCGAACACGTCCTGCAAGCTCACGCTTACCGCAAGCGAGCGGAACTTTCGCCGTCACGTTACAACCGGGAACCCGGCGACAACAGACTCCGGCTCCACCGAAAGGGCGATTACTTGTCGCCCACTCGTCGATGCCCAGCTAGAGGCATGTTCGATCAGCGACACGTCGTCGCAGTTGTCCACAGAGGCGGGTGACAGCGCAGCGGCGCTAGCCGCGATGCGACGCCGTTCGCTTCGCCGGCGTGAGGCCGAGCCCGGTCGACGGGCGCCACCAGGCCGTGCCGTACGCCGCCGCGAGGCCGATCCACTGGCCCGCCGCGAGCACCCGCACCGGCTCGTCGGCGGCCGCGAAACCCATCCGTACCACCGCCTGCACGAGACGTTGCGGGACCTCGACCCGGCGCGGCCCCGCGGACACCACGATGGCGATGTGGTCGAGGAGCGCATCGCGAACCGCGCGTGCGCCGACCGCTCGGCCGCCGACGCCGCCGGCTTCGGTCGCCCGCAACGTGTCCGCGGCCGCCACTCCGAGACCTCGAAGCTCGTCGCCCGGAACCTCCTCGAGCACCTCACGACGCAGCGGCGGCAATGCCGTTCGCCAGCCCGCGTCGCGGCGAGTCAACGTGCGCACATCCGAGGTGGCCGGCGCGGTCAACCAGTCCGACGCGCGGACGACGAAATCGCCGTCCGACAATTCGCCGTCCGGCGGTTCGCCGTCCGGCGGTTCGCCGTCCGCCGACGACAAGCCGACGAGGGTACGGCTGACCAGCACGTCCCACGGAACGCGGCCCCATAGCGTGGTCTGCGTCGCGCCCACGCGCAACCGGACGAGCGCGACCGGGTCGAGCCGGACGAGGCGAGCGAGAAACGCCTCGACATCAGCGGGCCGGCCGATCATCACCGCTACTCCAGCCAGGGCTTGAGGAAGTCGCGCTCGGCCTCGGACAGGCGCCTCGGACGCCCGGCCGCGAGGTCGAACGGCACGCACACCGACGCGGCGCGACTCGCCAGCACATCGTCGGCGAACAGTTCGTAGGACACCGTGAAGCGCGACGCCCGGAGATCGGACACCCACATCTCGATGCGTACCCGCGGTCCGTAGTCGATCGGCAGCAGATAGTCGATCTCGTGCCGATGGATGACGATGCCCTGCTGCTCGAACGACGTGAGGCCGGCGTCGCGGGCGCCGACGAACATCAGGGCGACGCGAGCCTCCTCGAGCAGCGTGAGCACACGTGCATTGTTGACGTGGCCGAACAGATCGAGATCCGACCAGCGCAACGGGCACTCGTAGGTGAACCTCACGCGTCGCCCGCCGCCGTAAGGTAACGCTCCCAGAACACGCGCTCGTCGTCGTCCAGTGGACGCGGCTTGGCGTTCGCGTACGAGTAGGCGACCAGTACGCATTCGCAGCGGGCGATGGGCCGGTCGCCGTCGAACATGCGCTGGTCGAACGTCCACGACGAGGTGCCGATCCGGGACACCGACGACTCGACACGCAGCACGATCCCGGGTCGGAACTCGACCGGCGAAAGGTAGTCGACGGCGACCCGCGCCGCGATGTAGCCGCGGTCACCGGACGTGCCGGCCAGGCCCGACGGCGACGTGGCGAGCAGCGTCATCCGGGCATCTTCGAAGAACGACAGGTATCGCGCATGGTTGACGTGACCCATCACGTCCGGGTCCGACCAGCGAACCTGCGCGTGGTAGACGTTGCGCGCGGTTGGACGAGGATCAGTCACGCGTCAACTTCCGATAAGTCACCCGGTGCGGCCGGGCCGCCTCGGCGCCCATCCGCTCGATCTTGTTCCGCTCGTACGACTCGAAGTTGCCCTCGAACCAGAACCACGTGTCGGGATGCTCGTCGGTGCCCTCCCAGGCAAGGATGTGCGTCGCGACCCGGTCCAGGAACATCCGGTCGTGCGAGATGACCACGGCACAGCCGGGGAAGTCGAGCAGCGCGTTCTCCAGCGACGACAGCGTCTCGGTGTCGAGGTCGTTGGTCGGCTCGTCGAGCAAGATCACGTTGCCGCCGATCTTCAGGGTCAGCGCCAGGTTGAGCCGATTGCGCTCGCCGCCGGACAGCACACCGGTCGGCTTCTGCTGGTCCGGACCCTTGAAGCCGAAGGCCGCGACGTACGCCCGCGACGGCATCTCGACCTTGCCCACCATCAGATGGTCGAGACCGTCCGACACCACCTGCCAGACGGTCTTGGTGGGGTCAAGACCGGCGCGGGCCTGGTCAACGTACGCGAGCTTGACCGTCTCGCCGATCTTGACCGTGCCACTGTCCGGCTTCTCCAGGCCGACGATCGTCTTGAACAGCGTGGTCTTGCCGACGCCGTTCGGGCCGATGATGCCGACGATCCCGTTGCGTGGCAACGAGAACGACAGGTCGTTGATCAGCACGCGGTCGACGCCAGGCTGCCCGTTTTCGTCGCCGAGGGACGGGAACCCCTTCACGAGGTGGCTCACCTCGATGACCGTGTTGCCGAGCCGCGGCCCCGGCGGAATCTGGATCTCCTCGAAGTCGAGCTTGCGGGTCTTCTCCGCCTCGGTGGCCATCTCCTCGTAGCGGTCGAGGCGGGCGCGCGACTTCGTCTGTCGCGCCCGCGCGTTCGAACGAACCCACTCGAGCTCGTCGGAGAGACGCTTCTTCATCTTCGCGTCCTTGCGACCCTCCACGGCAAGGCGAGCCGCCTTCTTCTCCAGGTACGTCGAGTAGTTGCCCTCGTACGGGTACGTGTGCCCGCGGTCGATCTCGAGGATCCACTGTGCGACGTTGTCGAGGAAGTAGC
>DASTMZ010000114.1:0-14478 GCA_035713725.1 Micromonosporaceae bacterium | reverse complement strand
GTCGATGGGATCGCCTGCGCCGCGCTGATCTTGGTGTTCAGCCGGTACGGGAGCAGATAGCCATCCGGATTCGTCGGATCCGGCTGGAAGAACACCGGTCGACCGTTCGAGATTCGCAGCGCGTGCGGGTCGTCGAAACCGCGTACTCCCGACAGCGTGCCGAAGTAGTGGTCGAAGCTCCGGTTCTCCTGCATCAGCATGACGACATGCTTGATGTCCGCGAGGCTGCCATGGCCTCGGTTCGGCGTGGCAGCGATCGCCTTGCGTACGTTGATCGGGAGGGCGGCCGACGCCACACCGATGCCAACGGCTGCGGCGCCGCCGAGCAGTCTGCGTCGGGTAGTTCCGTTGTGGGTCTGTTCCGGGCTGTCTTCCATGGGGGTGTCCTTTGCAACGAAAGGATGGGACGCCAGCCACCTTGGTCAGCTCGCCGTACCAACGGCTAACGCCGAAGTGACGGACGGACAAAGCTCTCCTGGACTCTCGATCGTTACCAATATCGAGCGTTTTCCATTCCTTAACGCGCGGCACACGAGACCATCAAGCGGTCAGCACCCGTTGAACGAGGGGCGTCCAGCGTGGGCACCGCGGCTCGCGTCATCCGCCCTGACCGCGGCGGATCGGCAGTCGCGACGCGCGCGTTGCCGCCGACGTAGGTTTGGGGTGTCCGACACGACGTCGCATAGAACCTTCAAGGAGGCGGCCGTGGCCCACTACCCATCGCCGAACGTCGAGACAGACCACATCGAGCCGGCGCCACGAAGGGTGCGCGGACTGCTCAACAACGCGGAGATCTTCGATACGACCCGCGCCGTGTACGTGTGGGAATGGCCGCCCTACCCGCAGTACTACATCCCTTATGCCGACATCGACCGTCGATACTTCCTCGACGAGAACCACGAGCAGAAGCTGCGTCGCGGCACCGCGCGGCGACATGGACTGCGAGCTGGCGACGTGGACCGGCCGGGCACCGCGTGGCTGTTCGGTGCGGATGCCCTCGACGGGCTGGACGGCATGGTCCGGTTCGACTGGAAGGCTCTCGACGCGTGGTACGAGGAGGACGAGCAGATCTTCGTACATCCGCGCAGCCCGTACTCCCGCGTTGACTCATTGCGGTCACATCGCGTTGTCCGCATCGAACTCGAGGGCGTCGTGCTCGCCGAATCCTCGTCGCCCGTGATGGTCTTCGAGACCGGCCTGCCGACGCGCTACTACCTGGACCGGAGTTCGATCAACTTCGAGCACCTGCGCCCGAGCGATACGGAGACCGCCTGCCCCTACAAGGGCCGCACGACCGGTTACTGGACCGCAGTCATCAATGGCCAGGCGTACCCGGATCTCGCATGGACGTACGACTTCCCGACTCAACAACTGGCACCGATCGCCGGACTGATCGCGTTCTACAACGAGAAGGTCGACGTGTTTCTCGACGGCGTCTTGCAGGACCGGCCGCGTACCCACTTCTCGTAGTGGCCAGGCGACGGCCCGCCGCCTGCGAGCGGGGTCAGTACGGGCGTTCTTTGATCCCCGCCTGAAGAAGTTCCACCATCTGCGCGATCCGGACGGGTCGTTGTTCCGGTCGGCGTTGCGTTGCGTCGATCCAACGCAGATATGCCTTCCGGTAGAACTGCGCGAGCGAATCGAAGAACGCCGCCGCGTCCGGGTTGGCCGCCAACGCGTCCGCGACGTCGTCGGCTAGGTCCTGACGCTGTGGTCCTTCCGGCGAGATATCCACCGTGACCCGGTCGCCGACCGCGACGCCGCGTCCGCTCGGAGACTTCGGCCCCAGAGTGAACCCGAAGCCGTCGCCGACCCGCTCGACGACGGCCCGCACACGGACCCCGTTGACTGTGCCGGCAACATGGTGCCGCTGCTTTGAACCCCATACGTCATCCGCATTGAAGGGCAGCGGCACCAGCAACGTGCCGCGAGCGGACGCGGCGACCGTCGTTGTGAAGCGTTGCGTGCTCATCGCTACCAATCCTGTCAGCGCGCGTACGGCATTGCTACTGTGCGGCCGTGATTCCAGCTCCGCGAGGCGGAACGAGAGCGAGGATCGGCGGCGAGGCATGCACGACAACCGGGTGCTGATCGAACAGCGGCTGGCCAGGGCCCTTACTCGGATCCAATCGGAGTGCCACGCGGAGCACCGCGCACTCGACGTCGCGATCTGGGCGCCCGATGGCGAACCGGTTCCGGTCGACGAGGCGCTGCGGGCCGAGTTCCGACCATTCCGGGTCGGCGACGCGTGGGGCCAGCCGTGGGGCACCGCGTGGTTCCGACTCCGCGGCGCCGTACCGCCGGAGTGGTCCGGCCAGCGTGTCGAAGCGCTTATCGATCTAGGGTTCGACGTGACGCGTACCGGATTCCATGCGGAAGGCCTGGTCTACGGCGCGGACGGACAGGCAATCAAGGGCCTGAATCCACAAACCCAGTGGGTACGCGTCGGGGATGCGGTGGCCGGCGGCGAGGCGGTCGAATGGTACGTCGAGGCGGCGGCGAACCCGATGATCCTCGGCAGGGGCGCGGATGCGTTCCGGCCGACGCCGCTTGGTGATCGCGACACGGCGGGCGACGAACCGCTCTACCGCCTGTCGCGCGCGGCGCTGGCGGTGTTCCGGCCGCACGTGTGGGAGCTGGTCCACGACCTGGAGGTCCTCGGCCAGCTCGCCGCGGAGCTCGACCTCGGCGATCCACGAGGTTGGCAGATCCGAGCCGCGATCGATCGTGCGCTGGACGCGATCGATGCGGACGCGGTGTCGGCCAGCGCGGCAGCCGCCCGCGCGGCACTCGCCGACGTTCTCGCCGCACCGGCTCGGGCGAGCGCGCACCACATCAGCGCGGTCGGCCACGCACACATCGACTCCGCGTGGCTGTGGCCGATCCGAGAGACCGTGCGGAAGGTGGCTCGTACAGCCGCGAACGTCCTCGACCTGATGGACACGCATCCGGAGTTTGTCTACGCGATGTCGTCGGCTCAACAATTCGCGTGGTTGAAGGACCACCATCCGGCGATTTACGCGCGCGTCCGCCAGAAGGTGGCCGACGGCCAGTTCCTACCGGTCGGTGGCATGTGGGTGGAGTCCGACACGAACATGCCCGGTGGCGAGGCGCTGGCCCGACAGTTCGCGTACGGCAAGCGTTTCTTCCTCGACGAGTTCGGGGTCGAGACGACCGAAGTGTGGCTGCCTGACTCATTCGGATACTCCGCCGCGTTGCCCCAACTCATTGCGCTGTCCGGATCGCGCTACTTCCTCAGCCAGAAGCTGTCGTGGAACCAGACGAACCGGTTCCCGCATCACACGTTCGCGTGGGAGGGCATCGACGGCACCCGGATCTTCACGCACTTCCCGCCGATCGACACGTACAACAGCGATCTGTCCGGCGCACAACTCGCGCACGCGGTGCGCAACTTCGCCGACAAAGGTGCGAGTTCGCGATCGTTGGCGCCATTCGGGTACGGCGACGGTGGCGGCGGACCGACCCGCGAGATGCTGGCGCGCGCGGCACGGCTGGCCGACCTGGACGGATCTCCGCGAGTCGCGATCGAATCCCCGGTCCAGTTCTTCCGGCAGGCCGAGGTGGACTGTCCCGACTTGCCGGTCTGGTCCGGTGAGCTCTACCTCGAAAAGCACCGCGGCACGTACACGTCGCAGCTGCGGACGAAGCAAGGCAACCGCCGGTGCGAGCACCTTCTTCGCGAGGCGGAGCTGTGGTGCGCGACGGCGGTGGTACGCGCCGGCCATGCGTACCCGTACGACGCACTCGACCGGCTGTGGAAAATTGTGCTGCTCCAACAGTTCCACGACATCCTGCCGGGGTCCTCGATCGCGTGGGTCCACCGTGAAGCCGTCGCGAACTATGCCGCGGTCGCGTCCGAACTCGAAGAGCTGATTCGCGGCGCACTCGCGAGCTTGGGTGGCACGGCGGACGACGTTGTCGTGTTCAACGCGGCACCACACGAGCACAACGGCGTACCCGCGATGGGTGCCGGCATGGCCCGCGACGCCGACGCTGGCGTGGTGAGCGTCACCACCGACGACGCCGGCGGGTTTGTGCTCGACAATTCCTTGCTCCGAGTGGCGATCGACGCCCGCGGCCTCATGACCTCGATCCGCGATGGCGATCGCGAGGTGCTCGCTCCCGGTGCCGTCGGAAACCTGCTGCAGCTCCATCCGGACACGCCGAACGCGTGGGATGCCTGGGACATCGACCCGTTCTATCGGCACCGCGTGCGCGAGCTGACCGATGGCACCGTCACCCCCGTCCCCGGCGGCGTGCGTATCGACCGGAAGTTTGGCAGTTCGTGGATCAGCCAGGAGGTCACGCTCGCGCCCGGTGATCGGCGCATCGACATCGACACCGACATCGGCTGGCACGAACAAGAGAAACTCCTCAAGCTGTGCTTCGACGTCGACGTCGCGGCCGATCGGTCGGCGGCCGAGGTTCAGTTCGGCCACGTGATGCGCGCGACGCACACGAATACGAGCTGGGACGCCGCCCGCTTCGAGATCTGCGCGCATCGCTGGATCCACGTCGCCGATTCCGGGTACGGAGTGGCCATCGTGAACGATTCGACGTACGGACACGACGTCACACGGCGGCCACGGAACGGTGGCGGAGTCACGACTGTCGTGCGGCTGTCGCTCATCCGCGCGCCACGGCACCCCGATCCCGACGCGGACCAAGGTCGCCACCGACTTCGTTGCGCCGTAGTGCCGGGTGCGCAGACGGCGGACGCGATCCGCGAGGGGTACCGCATCAATCTCCCGGAACGGCGCGCGCCCGGTCGCACCGTCACACCGCTGGTCTCGGTCGACGACGACGGCACGATCGTCGAGTCCGTCAAGCTCGCTGACGACCGATCCGGCGCCGTCATCGTACGGATCTACGAGGCGATTGGACGGCACTCGATCGCTCGAGTGCGCATCGCGTTCCCATTCGATCACGCGCAGCTGGTCGACCTTCTCGAACGACCGATGGCCGACACGGAGCCGTTGCGCGTCACCGACAACGAGATCACCCTGCGGCTGCGGCCATTCCAGATCGTCACGCTGCGCGTGTCCTAGTCCGCACGTTGGTTGCGGCCACCTATCCCCAGATGGCCACGTCGACCTCGTTGCCCTCGGGATCGGCCAGAGTCCACCACAGCGGTGCATGCGCATCGCTCACGATGTGGCCACCCGCAGCCAGCGCAGCCGCAACGCGCGCCTCGCCTTGGTCACGTGGGACGTAGAGGTCGATGTGGATGCGGTTGCGCTGGGGACGTGCCGCATCCATCTGCTGGAACCAGACGGACGGCCCGCGACGGAGCGGGTCGAGCACAGCCGCGTCGCCGTCCGGCTCACACCCGAGCACCGCCTGCCAGAACGGCCGCACCTCGGCGATGACGAGCGCGTCGATGGCGATTTGCACATGCTGCACGGCGGTGGGATCGGCGGTCGCGCCAAGCTCGCGCGCGGCCGCGGAGATCTCACGAGCGAGTTCAACATCGGCGTTGGTGAGGCGACGGGGCTCGTGAGTGAACAGGCGGACCGACACGCCTTCGGGTCGAAGGTCGACGTCGACATGGTGATTCGCGACGGCGGACAGCTTGCTGATCGCGTGCACCAGCGCGGCACCGGTGCCGAAGGAACCGGACCGGAAGTACGCACCCACCATGCCGGCCCCCCACAGCGCGCGCCAGTCCTCCACGCCGGCCGATTCATCGAACTGTTGGGCGGCCAATCGATCAGTCATGCGCGTCACGCTACCGACGCCATCGCGTCCGCGAGACCCCGTGACACCGTCTCTAGTCCACTAGGCTCTGGAAGAACTCGCCATAGCCTTCGAGGATGTCGAGCACCCCCTGCGCGCAGTAGGCGAGGTCGGCAAGTATGGTCCGTTGCTGCTGTGCATCGCGGTGCGCCGTTGCGCATCCCGATCTCAAACCGGACCTCGCGCGCAGTATGAACGTGCGGTGATGAAAGCGGACAAAGCTCGCGACTGCCGACGCTGCTTAACTTCGGCACGGCCGCGCCGGAACCGCGGCGACGACGCCCATCGGTCGATCAGGTCGAAACCCGGCTTCCGCTCGCGTTTCGCTGCGCGTGGCGCCGAACACGACGATCGTGGGTGATTGTTCGGAGCCCGCGCGGATGGCCGAGGAGGGTACGGATGCGAGCGCAGAACGTCCGCCGACTACTGTCCGGAACGGCGCTGGTCGCCGTGGTGGCCGGACTAACGGCGTGCACCCAGTCGGTACCCGGCGTCGGTAGCGCCACGTCGGCACCGTCAACGCCCGGCGCGGACTCCTTGCAATCCGCCTACGTCCAGACGATCCGCACGGTGCTGCCATCGGTCGTACTCATCCGTACGAGTCGCGATCTCGGCTCCGGCGTCGTGTTCGACAACAAGGGCAACATCGTCACGAACGCTCACGTGGCCGGGTCGGCAACGACGTTCCAGGTGACGCCATCGGGTACGGCGAAAACGTTGCAGGCGACGCTCGTCGGCACCTTTCCGCCCGATGACCTGGCGGTGATCCATGTCAACGATGCCGCCGGGCTCAAACCGGCCACGTTCGCGGACTCCAGCAAGGTGGCCGTCGGTGACATCGTGCTGGCGATGGGCAACCCGTTGGGCCTCACCAGCAGTGTCACCAATGGGATCGTCTCGGCCGTCGGCCGTACGGTGTCGGAACCAGCGAGCGAGGGATCGCCGGGTGCGACGCTGCCCGACACGATTCAGACCAGTGCGGCCATCAATCCCGGCAACAGCGGCGGCGCGTTGGTCAACCTTGCCGACCAGGTGATCGGCATCCCGACACTGGCCGCGACCGACCAGCAGAACGGCGGCGCGGCCCCGGGCATTGGCTTTGCCATCTCCAGCAACATCGTGAAGGACATCGCCGGCCAGCTGGTCGCGAACGGGAAGGTCACCAACTCGCATCGCGCCGCGTTAGGGATCCGCGCCACAACCGTTGCTGGACCTAACGGTCAGCCCGCCGGCGCCGGAGTTGTCGATGTCACGCCGGGTGGCCCGGCCGAGAAGGCGGGGATCGAGGAGGGCGACGTCATCGTCGAGCTGGACGGTACGGCGGTGCGCGACACCGACGACCTGTCAGCGATCCTCGCGAACCTGTCGCCGGGGCAGAAGACAACGGCAAAGGTGCAACGCGCGGATGGTTCGACGGGCAACGTGTCCATCACACTCGGCACACTGCCGTCGTGATGCACCAGTCGTTTGCGCACACGCGCGGGCGCCGTCGGTGATCGATCAGCGACTGTGCACCGCGAGGGCTAAAATGCGCCGGCCATTTTGGGCCGTCGGTGACGAGATAGGCGCCGTGGTACGCGAGCAGCGACCCGAGCTCACGTTCGCGCCGACCGCACGACGCAAACGCATCGAAATACTAACCGAACCACCGGCTCACGTCGCCGTTGTCCACGTCGGACTCCCCCTGCGTTGCTGTCGGTCCATATGAGACGGTTCGGCGTTGCCGTCGCGGTGCCGGTCAGTTCACCCCGATCTGCAGGCTGAAGTGCCCGACTTTGAACACAAACGAGCCGCCGCCGGTCAGGTGCACGACGTAGGCGAGCAAGACGATGACCAGGATGAACGCGACGATCCAGAACAGCGTGATCACGAACCCCGGGATCGCACGACTGCCGTCTTTAGCCACAGCGAAACCATAGCGGGAAACGGTCCGATGGAGAAGATCGCCAGACCACCGTCGACCGTATGTGCAGAGGCCGCTCAGTTGCGAGGTGAACCGGCGTGCGAGCCAGTCAACGACCGGATTGGGTACCCGTTCGATCGCCATGCAACTCGTCGAGGTCCACAGCCTCGATGAGGGCCGCGATCGCGGGCTCGTCGCTGACGTCGAGTGGTGTGAGTTCTTGGCTTCGACCTTTCTGCTGCGTCAGCTTCTCGGCGGCGGAGTCATTGAGGACGGCGACCGCGTCTGCGTTGTGCCACTGGATTCCGGCGAACGCGTTCCGCTCAAATCTGGCGGCAAGGATGCATGCAACGCGGGGCTTGCCATATGCGTCTCGTCCGTCGTCACGTAGCACCACTATCCGAACGGAGGCGAGACCGGGAGCGACCGCAAGCGCTTCCTTGACGGTCACCAGCACCTGGCCGCAGACGTAGAGCTTGTAGTAGTCCGCGCGGTCGCGCTGAGTCAGTTTCTTCAGCGTCGGGTTGCCCGCAGGCGTGGTGGCTGGGATCTGTTCCGGGATCGCACCGGTGATCTGCGGCACGAGAATCGCAATGGATGCCTCGCCAGATTCGACGCCGACCGGGGCCGCAGGCGCTTCGTTGTCGTCGAAGGCTTCCTCGAGAGTCTCCATGACCACGTCGGGTTGGTTGCCACAGAGTTGCCGCCACTGTTCGTCAAGCTGCACCTGGTATTGCTCGTATGCGGCGTGGGTTTCGGCGGCCTGCCGATTGACCTCCACGTCTGTCCATTGAACTGCTTGCTGCCGAGCTCGCGTTCGCTGGGCGCGTTGGAAGCGGCCGGTTCCGGCCAGCGCCACGGTCTCATAGTGCTGGTAGATGGCCTCCCGGTCCGGTGCTGGTGGTGGTGGCGCGATCGGTCGCCGGGCGGTCGGGAAATCGACGCGGTGCAGATTGACGATGTGCAGGAATGTTTGGGCGAGCTCGTACGCGGCTGCCGCGCGCTGCTGTTGACTGCTTTGCCGGTTTTGTGCCGCTAGCTGTCTGTGGTACGCAGCGGTCGATGTGGTCCGGTGTCCACTGGCTCGTCGACCCGCGCCCAACGTGGTGTAGAACGAAACCGGGCCGGCACCGGTGGAGAACCCCGTCCGACCGCCACCGACGTGTACCCGGGCGGCACGCGGCCCGATGCTCGTACGGATGCCACGCGACGAGGCACGGATGCGCACACCAGGCGCCAGCTTGACCGAAAATCCCACGGCCGGCAGCGTAGGTCATCCGATCGCGATCGCCCACGGGGACCGCCCGTTCGGTGCACTAGATCTGACCTCTCGTGCCGCACACCGCCACCGGAAGTCGCCCTGCTGGGTCAACGTCTCGCGCTGGCGCACCGGATACTTGCAGCCGCTGATAATCGCCATCCACCAGCGACCGCCTAACGCACGCCGCTCCCGCCGGTGGCGTCAGGCGGTCGCTGGCCGTACATAGGAAAGATCACGCTTTCATGCCACGTCGCCACTCGACTCCCGATCCCCAGCCGCGACCGAACGAACCGATCTCGCTGCAACCCGGATTTGCGCCGCCGGTCTACGGTCAGCCACCACATCCGCAAGTCCCGTCGATGACTTCGGGCCACATTCAGGCACCGATGCCGAACGCGTTTCCGGGACATCAGCCACCGCCGCGACCGAAGCGGACGCTTCGCGGCGCGAGCAGGGGCGTGAAGATCACGCTTGGTGTGATCGCCGGCTTTTTCGCGATCGTGATCGTCGCCACGATTGCCAACGCCGCTGACTCGGCCAAGCCAGCCAGCAATCGTGACACCGCCGCCAAGGTGCCCGCCGCAGCAACGGGTGGTCCGGCGACTACGCCGCCGGCGAGCCGCTCCCCGCAGCCATCGACGAATAAGGCGGCACCGGCACCTACGAAGGCACTCACGACAACACCGTCGCCGCGCGCCCACAAGCCCTCGCCGAGTCCGAAGGTGACCACACACAGACCGACCGCACCGCCGACCGTCACAGGGGTTGTTCACTCCGGCGCATTCTGCTCGCAACACGGCTCGTACGGCTTCACCGTCGACCACGTGCTGATGCGGTGCAAGACGTCGACCACCGACCCGCGTTACCGATGGCGCAAGGCGTGACACGGCCGCGCACCAACGCCTGACCGGCAAGGCGGCGCTGTCAGCAACGCAGCTGAGGTCACCGCAACTCCAGCTGGGCAACGCCAGCGGCGCCGGGCATCGGCTGTCGCGGCGCGGCCGACTCAACTGAGCTCGCTAGCGCGAGAATGTCTAGCAGCCGACAAACTTCGTCCGCGATCGCGTCCCGAGCCGGGCCGAGGTAGCGGCGGGGATCAACGACCGCCGGGTCGCGAGCCAACTCCTCGCGTACCCGTTTAGTCATTGTCTTGTTCAACTGCGTCGCGATGTTGACCTTCGTCATGCCGGCGTGCACCGCATCGCGCAGCAGTTCGTCCGAGACGCCGGACGAGCCGTGCATGACGATCGGCACCGGCAGGGCAGCGCGGATCTGTGCGACGAGATCCAGATCGACCCGAGCGTCGCGCGAGACCATCGCATGGCTGGTGCCAACCGCGACCGCTAGCGAATCAACGTCGGTTGCGTTGACGAATGCGGCGGCCTCGCCAGGATCGGTCCGCGCGTCGGGGGCGTGGGCATCGCCCCAGCCGTCCCTGCCGCCGCCGTCCTTGCCACCAACGATGCCGAGTTCGGCTTCGACGAAGGCGCCGAGCGCATGCGCTCGTGCGGTGAGCGCGGCGGTTGCCCGGACGTTGTCCGCGTACGGAAGCGTGGCACTGTCGAACATCACCGAGCTGTAGCCCATGTCGATCGCTCGCAGGCATAGATCCTCGCTCGTGGCGTGATCAAGGTGAACGGCAACCGGAACGGCCGCCGTCTCGGCCAGCGCGATGCAAGCGAGGCTGATCGGAACCAACCCGCCGTGGTAAGCGACGGTGTTCTCGCTGACCTGCAGAATCACCGGCAGGCGCGCGGCCTCGGCACCGGCGACGATCGCCTCGGCGTGTTCGAGACAGATGACGTTGAACGCGCCGACGGCGGTTCCGTTGGCGTACGCGGCGGACATCAGGTCGGCCGTACGAGCCGTGGGCATGACGATGGCTTCCTAGCTCGACGATTCGGGCCGACGTTGAGGCGTCACGTGGCACCGGTCCTGGGTACGGCCGCCGCGGGCACCTCGACCAACGCCTGTGGCAGCAGTGCACGCACCTCCGTCGGGCCTTCGATGTCCGGCTCGATGCGGGCGCAGCTAGCGGCGGCTGCGCTCACCCCGATGCGTAGCGCGGTCGGGGCATCGGCTCCGCACGCGTGTGCTGCCACGAAGCCGGCGAGGAGGATGTCGCCGGATCCGGTGGGGTTCACCGCCGTCACGCGCGGCGACCGCACGATCAGCTCTCGCGCCGCGTCGGCGTACAAGAGGCCCTGCTCCCCCAGGGTGACCACGACGATCTCGACGCCCATGTCGACCAGCGCACGCATCTCGGCCAGGATCGGCTCGGGCCGGTCGGCGTCCAGATCCCGGCGCACGAGATGGGCGAACTCCGCCACATTTGTTTTGACCATCCAAGGACAAGCGCCGACCGCGGCGGTGAGCGCGGCGCCACTGGTGTCCAGGATGACTCGTGCGCCCGCCGCTCGGCCGCGCCGGATCATCTCGGCGTGAAAGTCGACCGGCAGGTCACGGGCGAGGCTGCCGCTGAGCACGACAATGTCGCCGGGCCGGCAGTCCGCCGACAATCCAGAAAGGAGCGCGGTCGCCTCTGCCGCGGCAATGGTCGGCCCGGGCTCGTTGACCACCGTCGACCTGCCGGTGGCCGGCTCGACAAGTACGAGGCTGATGCGGGTCTGGCCGGCAATGGCGATGTGGCGGTCGGTCATGCCCTGCGCGACGCACGCGTCCCGAATGAACGTGCCGGTCCAGCCGCCGAGGAACCCGTGGACCGACACCTCGAGGCCGAGCCGGCGGATGGCACGGGCCACGTTGAGACTCTTGCCGCCTGCTCGATTGAGCACGTCGACCGACCGGTTCACCGCGTTGACGTGCAGGTCGTCAAGGATCTCGAGGCGGTCGAGCGCCGGATTCGGACCGACGACGTGGATCGTCGCCGGCGCAACGCCAGGTCCACCGTTCGTGACGCTTCGGGACTTTGGCCAGGTCGCCGCGCGGATCAGGGACTCGAAGTCGGCGAGCACCGGCCACACGATACGCACCGATTTCGCCAGCGTCTCGCCCGGCTGTGGGTTTCGCATCAGGCTCGTCTGCGTTCTTCCGCCGAGGCTCGCCATTGGTCTAGTGTGGTCGCTCAGCGATCGAAGGTGATTGAACGCGGCGTCATCAAAGCAGTTTCAATCACCACATGACACGGTTCGCCGCATCGTCGCGGCAGGTCGCATCGGCCACGACGGCGCCGCGGTACGGCTTACCGCCATGCGGACTCAGGAGGATGCATGAAACGACGGTACGGGGTCGTCGTGGCGCTGTGCGCGGCGACTGCACTGCTGACCATGACAGCATGTGGCAGCAGTGGTAAGGGTTCTTCGGCGTCCGGCACCACCACACTCAAGATTGTGGCGGCCGACTACGGCACCGGCCCGTCCAACACCAGCCAGATCTACTGGCAGGGCATCGCGGACGCGTTCCACCAGGCCAATCCGTCCATCACTGTCCAGGTGCAGACCATCAACTGGAACGACTTCGACAACCAGATCCAGACGATGGTGCAAAACAAGCAGTATCCGGACATCACCGAGGGCGACTACTTCGCGAACTACGCGCAAGAGGGTCTGCTCTATCCGGTCAGCGATGTGTTCAGCAACCCGTCGAATCTCTTGGGCGTGTTCAAGACGCTGGGCAGCTACAACAACGTGCAGTACGGCATGCCGTTCACGACTAGCTCGCGCACGCTGTTCTACAACAAGAAGCTGTTCACCGCGGCCGGCATCACATCCGCGCCACAGACCTGGGCCGACGTCCAGGCCGACGCGGCAGCCATCAAGGCGAAGGGCAACATCGGATTCGGTCTGCCGCTCGGTCCGGAGGAGGCGCAAGCCGAGTCCCTGTTGTGGATGCTCGGTAACGGCGGCAACTACACCGATTCCAGCGGACACTTCACGATCAACAGCTCGCAGAACATCGAGACGTTCCAGTTCTTGAAGCAGTTGGTCGCATCCGGCGACACCGAGCCGAACCCGGGCACGAAGAACCGCACCGACCTGTGGAAGCAGTTCGCGCAAGGCCAGATCGGAATGATCAATGGCTCGCCGGCCCTGATCCCGATCATTCAGGCGGGCAAGGTTCTCTCCGACTCGGACTGGGCGTCGGTGCCGATCCCGGGCAAGACCGGTCCGTTGGCGACCACGCTTGGCGTCTGCGACTTCACCGCGGCGTTCAAGAACGGCAACACCAGCAAGCAGGCCGCCATCAAGAAGTTCCTCGACTTCGCCTACTCGGACACCTACCAACTGCAGTTCGACAAGGAATACGACCTGCTGCCCGCCACGAACTCGGCAACTGCGCAGCTGTCGTCCGATCCGGTCTTCGGTCCGTTCCTGAAGGCGCTGCCGCAGGCCGTGCAGTATCCGTCCAGCACCGCGTGGGCGGCGACGAAGACGCAGATCCAGCAAACGATTGGCACCGCCATCACCGGTGACCCGAGCAAGGTCCTCGGCGCGATCCAGCAGACGGCGACCAAGGGCTAGACCGCCCGAACGCGCCCCGGCCTCGACGGTTTGGCTCCGTCGAGGCCGGGGCAACGATGTCCTGACTGCAGCGGGTGATCCGAGGGAGACAGATGACCCAGCAGCTTGTGTCGACGGTTCGGCCGCGCCGGAACACCCGTCGGCGAATCCAGGAGGCATTGACGCCGATGCTCTGGATCGGGCCGGCACTGGGCCTGATCGCCGTCATCGTGCTGTGGCCGGTTGTCGTGCTGTTCCAGACGTCCTTTCAGCACATCAGCCCGGACGGTTTCGTGTTGGGGTCCGCCGGTGGCAAGAACTTCTCGAACCTTTTCGACGAGCCGGACCTCAACGGCGTGCTCATCCGTACGGTGATCTGGGTCGGTGCCGTGGTCATCGTGACCATGGCGATCTCGATGGTGTTGGCGCAGGTGTTCAACGCACGGTGGCCGGGACGCCGGGTAGCGCGCTGGGCACTGATCGCACCGTGGGCCGCTTCGGTCACCATGACTGCGCTTGTCTTCCGATGGGCGCTGGACGCGAACAACGGTGTGATCAACGTCTTCCTGCATCAGATCGGCCTGATCAAATCGTTCAACTCCAACGCGGCCGACTGGCTCGGCCGGCCGGCGTACGCGTTCGCGTGGATGATCGCGGTCGCCGTGTTCGTATCGCTTCCGTTCACGACGTACGCACTGCTGGCCGGTCTGCAGTCCATCCCGGGCGACATCTACGAGGCGGCCCGCGTCGACGGTGCCACACCTTGGCAGATGTACCGGCGGATCACTCTGCCACTGCTGCGCCCGGCATTCCTGGTCGCCGCGCTCATCAACATCATCAACGTTTTCAACTCGTTCCCGATCATCTGGGAGATGACGCGCGGCGGACCCGGGCATGAGACGAGCACCACCACCACGTTCCTCTTCCAACTCAAGCAGAGCTTCATCGGAGAGTCGGCCGCCATGTCCGTCATCAACTTCGCGCTCATCGTCGTGGTGGTGCTGGCATTCCTGCGGGCGTCTCGGTGGCGGGAGCAGGTGAGCTGACGTGACCGTCGTCGCGGACCCACCCGCACAAGCTCCGGTCGCGGTCACGCC
>DASTMZ010000113.1:0-5008 GCA_035713725.1 Micromonosporaceae bacterium | reverse complement strand
CCGAGATTGACCGAGCCGACAGTGCGACGTCGATCGACAGCGCCCGCGTCACGGCCGTGACGGACCGACTGAACAGCGCACCACCGACCGACGCGGCCGCGCTCCGCGCCGAGATCGCTGAGACTCGCGCGCAGCTCAGCGAGACAGTCGAGGCGCTGGCCATGAAGACCGACGTGAAGGCGCGCACGTCGGATGCCGTCCGGCACAGCGTCGCGGACGCTAAGGACCGTGGTCATCGTGCCGTCGCACAGGCGCAGGACGCGCTGGGACGCGGTCAAAGTCGGCTCGCGCGGCAGCGCGAGATGCTCGTCGAGCGACGTCAGGCTCGTGCCGAACAGCGCGAGGCCGCCGCAGAAGCCCGGCGGGCGGCCGCCGAGGCCCGACGGGCGCTCGCCGACGAACGTCGTGCAGACGCCGATCGCCGCTTGGCGACCGCTGATCGACGGCGCACGGCGAGCCACGCGCAAAGCAGCCAATCGCGTCCGATGAGCGTCTGGGCCGGCGCGGGACTTGGCACCGCGATCGGAGGAGTGGTCGCGACGATCTGGGCGCGCAACCACCGGATGCGCGAGATGGAACGCGCGCTGAGCGCGTGGGAGTTTGCCAAGCTGCGCGCCGCCGAAGCGACCGCCCGCGTGCGCGGCTAACTCACCTGCGTGCGTTGGTCGGAGCGATCACGCTCTGCCGGCACGTCGGCTCACGGATCCGTCTCGCCCCGCTGACGAATCGTCAACGACGGCAGACGATCTCGCCATGCAAGATGGCCAGCCAACCGTCGTCGGCCGCAGCCCACCGCCGCCACGCCGCGCTCATGCGCGCAAGGTCATGCTCGGTCGCCTCGCCCTGCGTGACAGCTTGCCGAGCGAAGTCGGAGTGCAGCACGCGCTCGGCCCACATGTCGCCCCATTCCTCGCGATCCTCTTCAGTGGCGTAGAGCCATGTCGACGCCGACGCTGTGACGTCGGTGAACCCGGCCGCACGTGCCCAAGACATCAACCGGCGGGCAGCATCCGGCTCGCCGCCGTTTGCGCGTGCCACACGTCGATAGAGCGCGAGCCAGTCATCCAGCTCAGGGAGGAGCGGGAACCAGGTGAACGCCGCGTAGTCCGCGTCCCGGGCGGCGACCAGACCGCCCGGCCGGGCGACTCGGCGCATCTCGGCGAGCGCAGCGATCGGGTCGGCTACATGTTGCAGCACTTGATGCGCGTGTACGACATCGAACGACGCGTCCGCGAACTCGAGCGCGTGTACGTCGCCGACCACGTACGTCAGCGGTGGCGCGCCACGGCGTTCCGCCTCTTTACGAGTCAGCGCAAGCGCGGACTCTGTCGCCTCCAGCGCGGTGACGGATCCGGGAAAGACGCGCTCGGCGAGGTCGAGTGTGATGGTGCCAGGACCCGAGCCGACATCGAGTAGCGACATGCCCGGCGAGAGGTGCCCGAGCAGGTACGCGGCCGAGTTCTCGGCGGTACGCCATCGGTGCGACCGCAGGACCGACTCGTGGTGGCCGTGGGTGTACATGCCCGCGACGGTAGTTCAGCGTCCCGCGTTTCGGCCGGCTCGTCCTGTCTGCTGGGCATTGCTAGGTCGACGTCCGAGCGTCGGTCGAACGCTTGTGGTCGTCGAGGGCGATGGTCACGCGGATAGCCGTGCCGTAGGCGCCGCTGTCGATCGCGAACGCATCACCGAGTTGCCGACTGATCCACAGGCCTCGCCCGCCCGACGCGCTCGGTGCTGGCCGGATCGTGCCGGCCGTCGGATCGGCCACGCCCGCGCCGGCATCGACGACCTGGCAATGGAGATGGCCGTCGGCCGCCCACAGCCGGAGGCGTCCGCGGCCACCGCCGTGCCGGATCGCGTTGGTCGCCAGCTCGCTCGCCACGATCAGCAGGCGCTCGACGACGTCGCTGGTCGCGCCCAGACTCGTTGCGCACGTGGCCACTTTGGTCCGGACCGCGTGCAACTGACCGGCCTCGAACCACAGGTCCAACGCGACCTCCGCAGGCGACGTCGGCCGCGGGCCGTCGCCGGCCGGGCCGGCCGAGTCAGCTGGGCCGGCCGAGTCAGGCTGGACCATCGGCATCCGCCACGTGTGCCTCCCCGTCGGATCACGCGCGGCCGGGCACGAGCCGTGAACGCGTCCTCGCCGTATCTTTCCGTCCACGCCGGTTACCGGCCATACCCAGGCCGCATCGATCTACACTCGCCGTTTCGTTGACCTATCAGGCAACCTACGCGCGCGCCGGTCCGGTTGACCCGCGTACCACGAGTTCGGGCTCGAAGAGCAGCTCCTCGGTGGTGACCGTGGCGCCCTCGATCTGACCTACGAGCAGCGTCACGGCGGCCCGACCAAGTGCCTCGATCGGCTGACGTACGGTCGTGAGCGGCGGATCGGTGCACGTCATGAACGTCGAGTCGTCGAATCCGATGACCGAGACGTCGCTTGGTACGCCGAGGCCGGCACGTCGAGCGGCCCGGATCGCGCCCAGCGCGAGCGGATCGCTGCCGCAGATGACGCCGGTGACACCGCGACGGAGCAGCCGCGACGTGGCCGCGTGCCCGCCCTCGAGGGAGAACAGCGCGTGCTCGACGAATCCGACGCTGGCCGTGTCCGGGGTGGCGACGTCGTTAGACGCCGAACCCCGGCCGCTCCCATGACACAGCGCGCGGAAGGCGGCGAGCTTGCGCTGTGACGGCATGTGGTCCGCCGGCCCGACAATCATTCCGATCCGCTCGTGACCGAGCGATGCCAGGTGGTGGTACGCCTGCTCGACCGCGACCGCGTCGTCGGTGGACACCCGTGGGTAGCCGAGATGGTCAACGGCGGCGTTGAACAACACCACCGGCAGGCCGCGTTGATGCAGCCGCTCGTAGTGGTCGTGTGGCGCGTCGGCCTCGCCGTACTGCCCGCCAGCGAACACGACGCCCGACACATGCTGGTCGAGCAGCATGTTGACGTAGTCCGACTCGGATAGGCCGCCGGCCGTCCGGGTGCACAGCACCGGCGTGTACCCACGCTGTGCGAGCGCACCGCCGACCACCTCGGCCAGCGCCGGGAAGATAGGGTTCTGCAACTCGGGCAATACGAGGCCGATCAACCGGGCGCGGTCGCCACGCAGCTGGGTGGGTCGCTCGTAGCCGAGCACGTCCAGCGCGGTGAGCACGACCTCGCGCGTCGCGTCGGACACGCCGGGCTTGCCGTTGAGGACCCGGCTCACGGTCGCCTCGCTGACTCCGACCTTCTGGGCAACCTCGGCAAGTCGACGGGTAGACGTACGCACCATGGCCGCAAGGATACGACACAGCTGAGCAAACGCTTGCATCAGATTGCGACCAAAGTACTGGCACGCTGCGCGAATCAACGCAGGTCACGGCGGACAGTTCGAGTTCACCGTAATCAAGTCGTGTCTTTGCAACTTCTCATCGATACCTTGCGGATCCGTGGTGGCATCGTTACAGTGACCGCACTCACGTCGCGCCGTGCCGGCGCACGCAGGTCGCATCGAGAGTTCGAACCAGGTCGAGACCATTGCCGCGGTGACCGCACCGCACAGAGCATCTCCCCGCTCGGGAAAGGATGGACGAAATGTCCGCACGGCACTATCGGAAGGTCGCCGCCGTCGCGCTGGCGACCACCGTTGGCCTCGGGCTTGCCGCCTGCGGGAGCAGCGGCGGCAACGCCGCGGCCTCAGCAGGCGGCAAGACCACGATCGTGGTGGACTGCGCGCCGTTGAAGACCGACAACGGCGGCAAGACGTTGCAGCAATGGAACGCCGACGTCGCGGCGTTCGAGAAGATCCACCCGGACGTCGTCATCCGGAGCATCTCGGTCGGCGCGCAATGCGACAACCCGCCCGACTTCACCGCTCGTCTGCAGGGTGGCACGCAGGCCGATGTGTTCTACGGGTACATGACCGACCTCAACCAGGTGCTCGACGCGGACCAGGCGGCCGACATCACGAAATACGTCAACAAGGACACGGTGCCGAACTGGGACCAGATCACCGACGTTGCGAAGTCCGCGTTCACCGAGAACGGCAAGATCTACGCGGTGCCGTTCTACTCGTACACGATGGGTCTGGTCTACAACAAGAAGCTGTTCACCCAGGCCGGCCTCGACCCCTCGAAGCCGCCGGCGACGTGGCAAGACGTGCGCACCGCGGCGAAAGCGATCGCGGCGCTGGGCAACGGCATCGTGGGCTACCAGGACTACAGCGCACAGAACACCGGCGGGTGGCACTTCACCGCCGAGCTATACGCGCGCGGCGGCGCCGACGTATCGACGGATGGTAAGACCGCGACCGTAAACACGCCGCAGGCGCAGGCTGTGCTGCAGACCTTGCACGACATGCGCTTCGTGGACAACAGCATGGGCGCGAAGCAGCTGCTCGGGTGGGCGGACCTGCTGAACAACGCCGGCGGCGGCAAGGTCGGCATGTACATCGGTGCGCCGGACACCGTGCAGTCGATCGTCAACCAGTTCAAGGGCAGCTACGCCGACTGGGCGATGGCGCCGATGCCTGGCGACAACGGCCCCGCGCAGGCCACGCTCGGCGGCGGCAACGGTTACTTCTTCAAGAAGGGCGACACGCCGGCGCAGATCAAGGCGGGCCTCGAGTGGCTGAGCTACGAGGAGCTCACCCCGGGCCAGGGCCAGTTCAACTACGTGGCGCAGAAGGCCGAAGGTCTTCCGGTCGGCCTGCCGTTGTCGCAGCTGTTCACGGTCGGTTCCGCGACCGGGAAGCAGATCGACACGCTGGCTGCGCAGAACACCAACCTCACGCTGACCGACTACGCGCCATACGTGAACAACCCCGTGAAGGCGATCATCGAGCCGCCGAACGCGCAAGCGATCTACGCGGTGCTCGACGGGCCGATGGGCGCCGTCCTCACGCAGCCGAACGCAAACATCACGCAGCTGCTGAGCGACGCGAACACGAAGATCCAGACGATCCTGTCCCAGGGATCGTGAGGGCTGCCGTGCGGGGGCGGAAATCGCCGCCCCCGC
>DASTMZ010000112.1:0-8783 GCA_035713725.1 Micromonosporaceae bacterium | reverse complement strand
TGTGACAGGCGGGAGCGGGAAGTCTGGATGTGCTCGGTTCTCCCGCGCGGCCAGCACGTGCATGGCACGCCGGTACCGGTCCGGGCTGACCGAACCAGCCAGCAGCGCCGCCACGAGCTTTCCCTCGGCCGACGGCGCCTGCGGTGACTCAGGAAATTCCAGTTCGGCCAACGTCGGCTCGGCGTGCCACTGCCGGTTCACCGGCAAGTCGGCGTCGGGCCGGCTATATCGTGCTCGGGTGGCTGTCGGCCCACCAGTGGCGGCACATTGGCGGACTCGTGGGTGTCGGCGCGGCGCGCGCCGCCAACGCAGTTGGCGATCCAGCGTGCAACCGACTGTGCCGATACGAGAATCGCGACTGCGCCCATCTTGCCCGCCTCCGTCCGTGCACACATTGCCATCGATCGTCATCGCCGTCAGTGTCGACCGACGTCGAATCGGACAGACAGGGTCGAAGGTCCCCGCGTTTCCGCCATGAGACCGTCGTGTCGGACTCGGGACCTTTGGCCCGGTGCGTGGACGTCCGGAGCCTCTGGCCGCCGGCGTGCGGCTGCGGCCATGCTCAAATTGAGCAGCGTCGAATGTCTCAGGAGTCCCGATGAACACGACTGTGCATGATCCGGTTGTGCAGGTGCGAGTACGCCTTTCGTCGACGTCGCTCGCCGTCGTCCGCGGAACCGAGCTCTAGCAGCGGTATGATGGCGCGCAGGGTGCACATCGACGGCGACAGTGCGACGGCGCCGTCGCGTGCCGTGCCGCAGCCGCCGCGCGCGACCGGGCAAGGCGAGGCGCCCGCCTCAATGGATATCGGTGGCGCAGCGAGCATGTCGATCGGCGACGTGCTGTCAACGTTAAGCGCCACGGCCGACGGACTGACGTCGGTCGAGGCAGCCCGCCGGCTGCGCGTGCACGGGCACAATTCGGTCGACGGTCACCGAACTCGCTTGCTTCCGGTCATCGCGAGCCAGCTACGATCACCGCTTCTCATCCTGCTGCTTGTCGCTGCGGCCGTGTCGTTCCTGGTCGGCGAGCGTACCGACGCGGTGATCATCGGAGTGATCGTCAGTCTCTCGGTTGGGCTTGGCGTGTCGAACGAGTACCGTGCCGAACGCGCCGCGGACCTGTTGCACGACCAGGTGCGTCGGCAAGCGACCGTGCTGCGTGACGGCACGCCCGTGCGGGTCGACGTCGTCGACATCGTTCCCGGCGACGTGGTGCTGTTGCGGCTCGGTGACGTCGTGCCGGCCGACATCCGAATCGTCGAGCAGGCCGGATTGGCCTGTGACGAGTCGGTTCTTACCGGCGAATCGCTGCCGGTTGAAAAGTCGCCGCGCCAGGTACCCGCGGGCTGCGCCGTCGGCGATCTGGCCAGCTGTGCACTCATGGGCACGGTTGTCGCCGGAGGCACCGCCCGGGGTGTGGTCGTGGCTACCGGGGCACGATCCGAGTTCGGACAGGTCGCCGCTGGCCTTGCCACCCGACGCACCGAGACCGAGTTCCAGATCGGGTTGCGCCGCTTCGCGATGCTGCTGGTCTGGGTGGCCGCCAGCTTGTGCGCCGCGATCTTGGTCATCAACGTCGTGCTGCGGCGACCGCTGCTCGACTCGGTGCTGTTCGCGCTGGCGATCGCGGTGGGCATTACGCCGCAGTTGCTTCCGGCGGTGGTGGCAACCAGTCTCGCGGCGGGATCGAGGCGCCTGGCGGCGCGCAAGGTGCTGGTCAAACGCTTGGTGTGCATCGAGGATCTCGGCAACGTGGACACGCTGTTCACCGACAAGACCGGGACTCTCACGATCGGTCGGATCACCTTCATGCGTGCGGTCGGCGTCAACGGCGTGCGCTCCGCCGACGTACTTCGCCTCGGTCTGCTCGCCTGCGACACCGCCATCGCCGGCCGGTCCGGCGCGGTCGACGCCAACCCGCTCGACGCCGCCACGGTCCGCTCGCCGTCCGCCGAGGCACTGCTTGACGAGGTCGGCCGGTACCAACGAGTCGCCGTTCTGCCGTTCGACCACGACCGTGCGATGACATCAGTTCTCGTCCGCGACCCGGACAGCGGCGAGCAGATACTCGTCGTCAAGGGCGCACCAGAGGCCGTACGCGCGCGGACCGCCGACGACTTCGACGCAATCACCGACGCGCTGACCGCCGAACTCGACGCCGGCCACCGTGTGGTCGCGGTCGCGTCCCGGACCGCGCCGACTCTTACCACCCTCACCGCCGACGACGAACGCGAGCTGACCCTGGCCGGCCTCCTCGTCTACCTCGACCCGCCGAAACCCGACGCGGCCGAGGCGCTCACCCGGCTCGCCGACCTCGGCGTACGCGTGCGCGTGCTGACCGGCGACCACCCGACCGTAGCCGCCAAGGTGTGTCGGGACCTCGGCCTTCCGGACGGCAGTGTCCTCACCGGTACCGACATCGACCGCCTCGATGACCACGGGCTTGCCACCGCAATCGACACGACAACGGTGTTCGCCCGCGTCACACCCGCACAGAAGGCACGCATCGTACGGGTCCGCCGCCAAGCCGGCGGCGACGTGGCGTTCCTCGGCGACGGCGTCAACGACGCGCTCGCGTTGCACGCCGCCGACGTCGGCATCTCCGTGGACTCGGCGACCGACGTGGCCAAGGACGCGGCCGACGTGATCCTGCTGGAGAAAGACCTCGGAGTCCTCGCCGACGGCGTAGTGGAGGGCCGGCGCATCTTCGCCAACACCATCAAGTACGTGCTGATGGGCACGTCGAGTAACTTCGGCAACATGTTCAGCGCGGCCGGCGCTTCCGCGCTGTTGCCGTTCCTGCCGATGCTGCCCGACCAGATTCTGCTCGGCAACCTGCTCTACGACACCAGCCAACTGGCCATCCCGACCGACGACGTCGACCACGAACAGTTGCGCCGCCCGTCCCACTGGGACATCCAGTTCATCCGCCGCTTCATGCTGTTCTTCGGACCGGTCAGCTCGGTGTTCGACTTCGCAACGTTCGGCATCATGCGGTGGGGGTTCCACGCCGGACCCGAACTGTTCCGGTCCGGCTGGTTCATCGAGTCACTGGCCACCCAGACGCTGGTGATCTTCGTCATCCGTACCCGGCGCGTGCCGTTCTTCCGCAGCCGGCCAAGCCTGCCCCTGACGCTCGCCGCGCTCGGCGTGGTCACCGTCGGCGTGCTGCTGCCACTGTCACCGCTGGCTGGCGTGCTCGGCTTTGCCGCACCGCCCGGCGCATTCTTCGTCGTCATCATCGGACTCGTCCTGGCCTACCTCGCACTCGCCCAGGCCGGCACCTGGCTGTTCTACCGGCTCGGGACCGTGCATGGCCGGCCGCCAGTGCGGCAGCGGCGCATGCGCCGGCTGCGGCGGCGCATGGCCCACTTCCACCCGTCCGGCCGCAGTCACCACCTGACGCCTCGGTTGCCGTGGCGACTGCGGACCGC
This sequence comes from Micromonosporaceae bacterium, assembly GCA_035713725.1. Lineage (GTDB taxonomy): Bacteria > Actinomycetota > Actinomycetes > Mycobacteriales > Micromonosporaceae > DASQPR01. Next base: position 5,347 of record DASTMZ010000112.1, on the reverse strand, counting down.
GCGGCCCGGGAAAGTCGGAACCTTGGCCCCTTCGCCATCCCGTTCAGTCGGCGAACGCTGAAGCCGAGGACCCGGGACCTGCGCCCGCATCGATCACGACCTCGGCTGGCACGCTGTGCCAGCCCGCTACGGAGAGAAGGTGCGCACATGACCGCGAACGAATCGCGCCTTTACGCGGCACGCCTAAGATCGGGCGGATCATCGTCGCCTGCGACGACACCGCAGCGGGCTTGGCCGCTCTCGCCTGGGCCGAGACCGAATGCGCGGCAGGTCCCATCGTTGGCCTTGCGTGCGGTGCGATCGTATTGGGTTGGCTTTACAACAAGACTGGAAGTGTGCTCGCCGTGGCGATGTGGCATACCGCATACCACCTCGGGTCGGCGTCGGCTGCCGCACGCGGTTCAATCGCGGCGACAGTGACGACGATGGTGATTGCGCAGGCGATCGTCCTATTCATCGCCGATGTCATCACTCACGGCCGGGTTCCCCGCCCGGTCCGCACGCCCTGCCCATCGAGCCGCGCTGGATCCGGTCAGCAACGGCGTCCAACTAAGGACAGACGACCATTGGCCGCGGGACGTTTGGCCCGAGCCGGCGGTCGGGTGCGCTCATAGCGTGGGATTAAGGAGGTGGTTTCCATGACCACGACCATCTATCCCGTGCGTGTCGACGCCACTCTCTAGCCCGGTCTGTCTCGATGGTGTGGCTGGTGAAGTGGATCCTTGTCATCCCGCACCTGGTAGTTCTCGCGTTTGCATGGGTCGCGTACGTCTTGCTCAGCATCGTGGCGTTCTTCGCGATCCTCGTCACCGGTGTCTATCCACGACCACTGTTCGAGTTCAACGTCGGCGTAATGCGGTGGAGTTGGCGCGTCGCCTACTACACGTGGGCCGGCTTAGGCACCGACCAGTACCCGCCGTTCACACTCGACGACGTACCCGACTACCCGGCCCGACTCGAGATCCCGTACCCAGAACGGCTGTCGCGGGGCCTGGTCCTCGTCAAGTGGTGGCTGCTCACGATCCCGCACTACATCATCGTTGGCATCTTCATCGGCTCGCCGTTCTGGTTCGGCCGATGGGTCGGTGGCGGGCTCGTGTCGATCTGCACGTTCGTCGCCGCGATTACTCTCGCAGTGACCGCCAGTTACCCCCGCCAGCTGTTCGACCTAATCCTCGGCATGGACCGGTGGGTGCTGCGCGTCGCGGCGTACGCCGGCCTGATGACCGACGCGTACCCTCCGTTCCGCCTCGACACCGGCGGAACCGATCCCGCGTCACCAATGGCGTTCGAACACGCGGTCGCGGACGTGCCCGTATAGGGTCGATCGGCCTCGACGCGAATCGGTACCGCCCACACTCGCCACGAGCCCGGCGGGACTGCGGATCTAACGGAGACCTCTCTGCTACCGACGCCTTGACAAAGAGGTGCCGTTAGCGAGATAGACCCCCTCCCGAACGGCACGCTGTACGAATCTAGGCCGGACAAAGACGGTGTCCGAACAGCGGTATTCAGCGTCAATACCGCCCCGTCATAAATCCTGATCTACGTCGCTCCAAGTCGTTCGACCGTGCCAGCGAGCTAACCGTCTTCGAGCGGTCGGGCAATGGCCGCCATCTGACGCCGCGGTTGCCGAGGCGAGCACGGACCGCGGACCAGCAAAGTCAGGACCATAGCCCCTGCGCCGTCCCGGCCAGGCGGCGAACGCTGAAGCTGAGGACCTACCGGCAGGAGGCAGCAGTGATGTACTGGAACGGACATGACGTCGGCGGCAGCCTCATCTCGCTCATGATCGGACTCATCGTCGCCGTGATCGTGGTCTCGGTCATGTTCCGGGTCATCGACCGCGTCGACCACCGCGCCGCCGAGCACCGGCCAACACCGGACGACGTGCTCGCCGACAGGTACGCCCGCGGCGAAATCACTGACGAGGAATACGAGCACCGGCGCCGCGTGCTGCACGGCGACGACCATGCGGTCCGCTGACACCCGACCCGACCCGATCTGGCGTAAGTCTGGCTGGGGTACGCGATGGTGTGGCTGCTGAATCCCGGTGGCCGCCTCGTGCGCGTCTTCGGCCGGCATTCGACCCGGGCGGAAACGACGGCGCGTCGCCAGGGGTCGTTCGAACGCGCGGTCGTGGCCGCGCCCGCATCGGGTAGGTCGGGCCATGGGTGACCGGGTCACCGGAGTCTGACCGTTGCTGCTGGCCACCTGTACCCGTGACTGACATGACTAGCTCAACTGATCCGCTCCCGGTCCGGCGACCGATAACTGCCGGCGCCGAGTTGGATGCGCTATCACGCTTGTTCTAGACGTCTCCTGGACGGGCATCATCGGCGCCGGCGGGATGGAACCCGCGTCTCCCGAGATGACCGCTACCGGTCGCGGCACGCACCAACGCATCCAGGACAGGCGATGGATCGTCGGGCACCCCACACCCAGGACCAGTTTCTTTGTGACGGCATATACGTGTGACATGGCGCCTGCAGTTGGTGGTCGGCTGGGGTCCCGAGCGGGACGAATACCGTGGCACGCTCGCCGACAGCTCCGGCCATGGCGACGTGATGTCCGGCCACGTCGCTGGTCACCGTATTGTCTTCCAGGCCGGTGTCGACGCTGCCGTAGCGCTACGCCTTACCCGGGATGCCATTGATCACTGTGATATCAGGTGGCGAAACGATGCGGCGTTAGAGACGACCGTGGATGCCGGCAGAGATGTATCACATGACGCCCATCTAATCTGCTGCCGCAGTCGACACCGATCGGGGCAGCCGGCCGCGGCGTCGAGCGTCGCTGAGTCGGCAGTCCGCCATCCGAGGCAACCTCCGATGGCGAGCCGTCGTCATGCACCGGATCCATTCGATGGACAATCACACACGGTCGTGCCCCGGCTGCCAGCAGCCGGGGCACGTGGGGTCGGTCAGCCGACGGTGGCCGGTGGCGAGGTGGCACGCGCCGGCATCAGTTCGGCTTCCGCCGGTGTGCGGCGCAGGTGCCGTATGCCGAGCGCGGACAGTGCCAGCATCGCCGCGGCGAGCACGAAGCTGACGATCGCACCGAAGAGCGCGATCTGGCCGAGCTTCCAGAATGCGTACGCGTTGAGCAGCATGCCGCGCAGCGTCTCACCCTTGAACAGCGTGTTGACTTGCGCCTGAAGCGTGGCGTTGTTCGGATCGGCCTGCGCCGCCGCGCTGACTTGCGCGTACGTCTTGCCACCGGCCACCTCGGACAAGTGCACGGCGATGAAGTGGTCCGCGTAGGCCTTGGCCTGCGCGCCGGTGACGAGCTGCTGACCGGCGTACTGGTTGAGGTATGGCCCGATCGCGGCCGGCTTCAGGGCGGCGCTGCCCTTGGCCGGGAAGTAGATCTGCTGTGCGGCCAACTGGTCGTGGACGTTGCTGTTCGCGAAGCTGTAGCCCCACATGAGGAGTCCGCCGGCGACGAGCAGCGCGAGGGTCAACATGAGCCCGACCGCGGAGACCAGCGTGTCGAAGGTCTTGCGACGCATGGTAGGTCTGCCTTTCTAGTCAATGCTGTTCGCCTCGTCTGGCGGGCCAGCCTGCCTGCGCCTCAGATTCCTCGCACGCACCACCGTGGCCTAGAGGCCAAGGTCCCGGACCACTCGGGACGAAGGTCCGCGATGCCCGGGCTCACCGGACAATCCCCACAGTCTGGTGGGTACTGAGCGCCGTCGAAATCGTCGCCGTGGGTCGGCGCTGGTGAGGGGCCGTTCGGCCCTGCAACCGCGCGGCCGCGCGAGATACAAACGTGGAGTTAGAGGCGTGTTTCTGCGTAGTGATGGTTGAGGTGATGATGAAGCGCTGGACAGTCGCCGACGTGATGCGGCGCGACGTGGTCTCGGTGCGACCCGAGACCGGCTTTCGCGACGTCGCGGACCTGCTTGTCACCCACGCGATCTCGGCCGCTCCGGTGGTCAATGCGATTGGGCGCGTCATCGGCGTCATCTCCGAGGCGGACCTGCTCGGCAAGGTCGAGTACGCCGACCGCGTACCACACCATCCGCTTGGTGCTCGACGGGTCCGCGACGGCCGCCCGCGCCCGGCGGGCGACACGGTGGCCGACCTGATGACCTCGCCAGCCATAACGATTCGAGCCGATGCGACCGTGTCCGGTGCGGCCCGGCTCATGGATGCCGGTCGCGTCAAGCGTCTACCAGTAGTCGACGCCGACGGCATACTCATCGGCGTGGTGGCCCGCCGCGACCTGGTACGCCTCTACACCCGTGCGGATGCCGACGTGGCCGCCACCGTCCGCGACACGGTACGTGAGGTCGGCGTACCAGACGGGCAGCTGACCGTGACCGTCGCGCGCGGCGTAGTCGCGTTGCGGGGCCGCGTTCCGCGGCATACCGCCGCGTTGCTCGTGGCCCTCACCACGTCGATTCCCGGCGTCGTCGAGGTCGACGACGACCTGGACGTCATCGCCGACAACGCGCCGAGGTTCGCTGATTCGCCGGCGCGATGATGCGACCGTGGCGACGCAAATATTCAGCCGCGGCGACCCAAGTAGCTGCCTGACACACACCTTGCAGCGCCACCGGTCGGGGCGGCTGCCATCCCTTGTGGACGTCAGAACGCTGCAGCGGCCGGTGTTGCTTGTGCGCCGTGCACCACTGCGACCGTGCACCGCCCGTGGGTCAGGACGTGGCGGCTGACCGATCCGAGCAGGTGGCGGGCAATCGGACCGCGGCCGCGGTCGCCCACCACAAGCAGCAATGCACCAGCCGACGCGCGTACCAGTGCGGCGGTAGCCGGCTGGTGCATGACGGCGCGCCGGATCGCTACCCGGGGGTGGTTGGCGTGCGCGGCGGCGACCGCGGCGTCGAGCATGTCGAGCCCGAATGTGTGGCCCAGCGGATGGATCTCCAAGAACTGGTCGTCGATCCACAATCCGGCGCCGTCGGGTTCGTCGGCGTGTACCGCGGTCAGAGGCTTGCCGTGGCGTTCGGCGTAGTCGAACGCGAACCGGATCGGGCCGCTGTCCCGCCCGGCACCGTCGACTCCGACGACGACATGACCAGCGAATGGTCCGGCGACCGTGGTGCGTGGCGCGGTGGGCCGCACGGCCACCACCGTCGCGGACGCGTGCGCGCCGAGTGTGACGGCCAGCCCGGTGGTGCCCGGCGGCGCGGCCTCGGTGACGAGCAGATCGGTTGGCTCGGTGGTGCTGATCAGCTGATCGACTAGGGAACCGAATCGTATGCGGACCTCTATCCGGTCGGCGCCGAGCCGACCGCGCAGTTGACGCACCTGGCCGGCGAATACCGGATCGACGATCTCGAGCGGCCCGATCGCGGCCGGCGGCGGTAGCAGGGCACCCGCCG
>DASTMZ010000111.1:0-13235 GCA_035713725.1 Micromonosporaceae bacterium | reverse complement strand
GACCCAGGCATACGAGGGCGCCCGCGCCAAGCTGGCCGCGTTCATCGGGGGTCAGCCCGACGAGGTCGTGTTCGTCAAGAACTCGACCGAGGCGATCAACCTGGTGGCGTATACGTTCTCCAACGCCACGGCCATGCCCGGCAGCGACCCGCGGTTCGTGCTGCGCCCCGGCGACGAGATCGTCATCTCCGAGATGGAGCACCACTCCAACATCGTGCCGTGGCAGCTGCTGTGCGAGCGGACGGGCGCGACACTCAAGTGGTTCGGCCTGACCGAGGAGGGCCGGCTCGACGAGTCCCGCATCGAGGAGGTCATCACCGAGCGGTGCAAGCTGGTCTCGATCGTGTCCATCTCCAACATCCTCGGCACGCACAACCTGCCCGACCGGATCGCCGCGCGCGCCCGTGAGGTCGGCGCGCTGGTGATGCTGGACGGGTCGTAGTCGGTACCGCAGATGCCCACCGACGTCACCGCGCTCGGCATCGACTTCCTGGCGTTCACCGGGCACAAGATGCTCGGCCCGACCGGCATCGGCGTGCTGTGGGGCCGCTCCGAGCTGCTGCACGCGATGCCCCCGTTCCTGGGCGGCGGCTCGATGATCGAGACCGTGACCATGGAGAAGACGACCTTCGCGCCGCCGCCGGCCCGGTTCGAGGCCGGCACGCCGCCGATCGCCGAGGCCATCGCGCTCGGTGCGGCGGTGGACTACCTGACCGCGCTCGACATGCGTGCCGTCCACCGGCACGAGCAGGAGCTGGTCGCGTACGCGCTGGAAGCCCTGCCGACCGTGCCAGGCCTGCGGATCTTCGGCCCGGCGGTGCCGGTCAACCGGGGCGGGACGATCTCGTTCGGCATGGAAGGGGTCCACCCGCACGACGTCGGGCAGATTCTCGACGGTCTCGGTGTTGAGGTTCGCGTGGGGCACCACTGCGCGAGGCCGGTCTGCGCCCACTACGGCGTGGCGGCGATGACGCGCGCCTCCTTCTACGTCTACACCACGACGGACGAGATCGACGCCCTCGTGCGCGGCCTCGACCAGGTGCGGAAGGTCTTCGGCTGATGCAGTTCGACGTCCTGTACCAGGAGATCATCCTGGACCACTACAAGCGGCCACGCGGTCGTGGCTTGCGCGAGCCGTACGATGGCGAGGCGCACCACGTGAACCCGACCTGTGGTGACGAGATCGACATCCGGGTGCACCTCGATGGCGAAATGATCGACGACGTGTCGCACGACGGCATGGGCTGCTCGATCAGCCAGGCCGCGGCAAGCGTGCTCTACGACCTCGTCAACGGGCGATCGGTGACCGATGCGCTCGCACGCACGGACGCGTTCACCGACATGGTCGCCGGTCGCGACGGCGAACCGGACGAGGCGTTGCTCGAGGACGGCGTGGCGTTCGTGGGCGTGGCGAAATATCCGGCTCGCGTGAAGTGTGCGTTGCTGCCGTGGATGGCGTTCAAGGACGCGTTGGTGCGCGCGCAGGCAAAAGTGGGAGGAACGGCATGACCGACGAGACAATCGCTCCGACAGCGACGAAGGCGAACCTCGACGACGTCGAAGAGGCGCTGAAGGACGTCGTGGATCCCGAACTCGGCATCAACGTCGTGGACCTCGGTCTGGTCTACGGCATCCACGTCGACGACGAGAACGTTGCGACGATCGACATGACGCTCACCTCGGCGGCCTGCCCGCTCACCGACGTCATCGAGGAGCAGGCCCAGGCCGCGTTGTGCACCGGCCCGGACGGCGGACTCGTCAAGGACGTACGGCTCAACTGGGTATGGATGCCACCGTGGGGACCGGACAAGATCACTGACGACGGTCGCGAGCAACTGCGTGCCCTTGGGTTCAACGTCTGACCAACCGGACGGACGGTCGCCGTCCACCGAAGGTCTTGTCGTTTCCGTACGGTCAGATGGCAAGCGGCGTGGCTCGCGCCGCTGTGGCACGATGCGCTGATGACCGACGCGTCAGCGTCCGACGAGTCCACTACGACGACCGACGTAAACCCCGCCACGGCACCGGCACCGGGTACGGAACCGGCGTCGTCGCGCCCGAACGCCACGCCGGTGGAATCAGCCTCCGCAGACGGGGAGTCCAGCTCCGACGTCGCCAGCGGCGACGAGACGGAACCTGAGCCCGCCGCAGCGCCATCAGCGACCGGTGCCGGCGCGCCAACCGACCTGGAGGCGGCGCTCGCGTGGCACCGACCGGCGATCCATGGGATCGGCTGGATCGAGCAGGGCTACGTCGGCCTCGATTCGGACGCCGAACCGGTCTACGAACAGATCCCGGGTGAGGTGAGGTTCACCAGGGTGAGCGCGGGCGGCAACTATCCGGCCGCCGCCGCGATCGCGACCGTCGTCGGATATTGGGGCGGATCGGCGTCCTACCCGTTGTCGCGGGACGACCTCGAACGCGCCGCGAACCTGCTCAGTGGTGCCGGCGGCGGCGCCGATCTGGACGTGTGGCGCGAGATGCTGGACACCGACGACCGCGAGGCGATCTACGTCTTCGTCGGCGATCCGAACCGGCGGTCCGGCGATCCGTACGTGCGCCGACTGCTCGATCTGTCCGACAGCGGTCGGCAACACGTGCCCTACGGCGAGCTGCGGTGGTGGCCGGCGGAGGACGCGACCACCGACCCGTACCCGCTGATCCGAGCCTGGACCGAGGCGTGGCCGGCGGTGCTGCCGCTGGCCCATGAGCTGAAGGAAGTCTTCGAGGACCGCTGGGTCCGTTTCCACAGCCTGCCGGAGTCGAAGCGCTACGCCGACTCGCCGGACGAGGACGAGATCGTGCTCCGCCGCCACAACGTCGTGCTCAACGAGCTGTGCGATGGAGTCGACGAGATTCTGGTGATCGCGAACAACGTGTCGTCGACGCCCTACCCGTCGACCGCGTCGCCGGAGTTCGCCGAGCTGCTGCCGGCGCACGCGTTCTGGACGTCGGTGCCGTGGCATTACTCGGATCCGGATCTGCTGTTCGCGCACCTCTACGCCAGCCGACGGCCGTGGGAACCGGGCGCGCTCGACGACGTCCTCGATGCGGTCGCCGAGGAGGAGATGTTCGGCGTCATCATCACGCCGACCGACCTGCGGTGGCTCTATCACCCGTATGCCGGGGGCGCGGACATCGTCATGCCCAACGTCGCCGAGCGGGACGCGCTCGCCGCGGCGCACGCGGAGTGGCGCTCGCGACACCCGTCCGGGCTCTGAACCACTTCGGTCCGCGGTGGTCGTTGCCCGTCGGCCGCCGTCCGGTGGCGGGTTTCATGACAGGGCCAGCGGGTACGGTCGAACCGTGACTGCTGATCCGCGCGCGACTGACCCTCTCCCGACTGACCCGCGTACGACTGATCCCCGCGAGACACTGAATCGTGCGCTCGACACCGCCGGCCTCGTCGTCGCCCGCATCACGCCCGATCAGGCGAGCCTGCCGACGCCGTGCGAGTCGTGGAATGTCGGCACGTTGGCCAATCACCTGATCAACGGGCTCGACCGGTTCCGTGTTGCCGCGGTCGGCGAGACGCCGGACTGGAGCCAGCCGATGCCCGATGTCGACGGCGACTGGGCTGGCGAGTTCCGAGTCCGGTCCGAGGCGCTTGCCGCCGCGTGGGCATCGGTGCCGGACATCGGGGCGACGCGGTCGACGGGACTAGGTGACGTGCCGATCAGCTTCGTGGTGACCCAGCAGATCGCGGAGGTCGCCCAGCACACCTGGGACCTGGCCACCGCCACCGGGCAACGCGATCTCCCGGACGAGGCCGTCGCGACCGAGGCGCTCGCATGGGCGCGTCAGGCACTCAAGCCCGAGTTCCGCGGCCCAGAAAGCGAAGGCAAGGCATTCGGCGCCGAGCACCAGATCGCCGATGACGCGCCAGCGCCGGATCGGCTCGCCGCGTTCTTCGGGCGGGATCCGAGCTTCCGGGCCGTCTAGCTGTCCACCGCTGGGTCGTCTTGCCGTCTGGCCGCATAGTCGCAAAATCCAGTGCGGCACGGCTGGGTCGTCTGGCACTGTTCCGCGGATGGGTGACGCGCTGGTGTCCGGGCTGCTCGCCGGGTATGGCGTCGCCATCCCGGTGGGTGCGATCGCGGTGCTGATCATCGGCCTGTCCGCGCAGGTGTCCCTCGCCGTCGGAGCGGGCGCGGCGCTCGGTGTCGCCGCCGCGGACGGCATCTACGCGCTCGTCGCGGTGCTCGGCGGTGCAGCCCTCGCATCGGTGATCCGACCGGTAGCCACGCCGCTGCGCGTGGTGGCGGCGGTCGTGCTGTTCGTCATCGCCGGACGGATCGCGCGCAACGCTTGGCGGCACTTCCATGACCCGACGCGGCGGGTCGCGACGCCACTGTTGGGTACGCCGTCGCGAGCATTCGCCGGATTGCTCGGGCTCACGCTGTTGAACCCGACAACCATCGTGTATTTCGCCGCGCTGGTGCTGGGTCAGAAGTCATCCGGTGCGGCCACCAGCGCGGGCGCGTCGGCGGTCTTCGTGGCGGCCGCATTCGTGGCGTCGGCTAGCTGGCAACTCCTGCTGGCCGCGGGCGGATCGGCACTGGGTCGCACGCTTGCCAGCGATCGCGGCCGGCTCATCACTGCGATCGTGTCCGCGGCGGTCATCGTGGCGCTTGCGATCCGTACGCTGGTCGGTTGACCGGACGGCACGTTGGCTGACTGATGTCGCCTCGGCTGCCGGGCGTCGCGTCAGTGCCCGACGAACGTGAACGCGTGCACGCCACGCGGCATCGGCGGCGGATCAACCGTCGAGCGGTGGACGCCGACACCGAAGCCGTACGTCGGGTCGGAGACGTACACCTCGTCGTAGCCCGCGTCGCGGAACCATCGGCTGATGGTCGGCACACGGTCCTTGCCGTGCCGGCCGCGCGTCCAGATCACGGTGCCGCCGTTCTTGGTGAGCGGGATGCTGTAGTCGATGGAGCGTTGGATGTCCGGCTCGGGGACGTTGCCGAACAGGCCACACATCAGCAACAGGTCGGCCGGTGCATAACGGGCGTACACGTCGAGTTCGGCGGCATCGCCCTCGATGATGTCGATGGCGTCCAGACCGGCATCGGCGGCGGCGCGACGCGCGGTCGCCGCATTTCGTGCGTTGAGTTCCACCAGGCAGCCGGTGACATCCCGGCGACGCGGATGGGACGCCAGCACCGGGATCAGGTCACGACCCTCACCGGCCACCATGCTGATGACCGAGAGCGGTCCCGGTGGCGACCGGTCGAGTGCGGCGCGGATCCAATGCCTGACGACATCGAGGCGCCGTGCGAGTTCGGATCCTGGTTCGTCGTATTGCGCGTGCCAGGCGACCCAGTCTCGATCCGTCACGACCGCCACGCTAGCCGACGCGCCTGGCCGGCTTGCAGGGGCTCACAGGTGCTTGCACGCCTCTCGGATAGCGAGGCCGGACAGCGATGTCCGATGGTCTGCGACGAACTTCCGAACGGCGTCCGGATCGGTTCGCGCGTACTCGCGGAGCGCCCAGCCGATCGCCTTGCGTACGAAGAAGTCGCGATGCCCCGCCTGCGCGGCACAGTATCGGAACAAGCGCTGACGATCCGTGCTGTCCCGATAACGGATTTGGTGCAGGATCGCCGTGCGGATCAGCCACATGTCGGCATCGGCGCACCATGCGTCCATCGTGTGCACCAGCGTCGGATGCCGCTCGACCAGCGGCCCGACCACGTGCGCGGCGAGTTCGTCGACGGTGTCCCACCACGGCTTGGTGGTGACGAGGACGCGTACGGTTTCGAGGAACGCCGCACCGCACCCGCGTACGTTGGCGCGCAACAGGCGTACCGCGAAGTATTGGTACTCGCGCGCGTCCAGCGCCCAGCACGCGAATGCGATGTCGCGCAGATCGCCTTCGGTCGGGCGCGGCAGACCGGCGAGCACCGCGCCGTTCAGGACGCGTTGCTCTGGTGCGGCGATTCCGAGGAACGGGAACTGCCCGCGCATGTACGCGACCATCGGCACCGCGCGAACCGGGTCGCGTGCACCCTCGTACGTGTCGGTCAACCGTTCGAGCATGGTCGCCGCGAGCGGGGTACGCGCCATGGCACAGGGTATCCCTGACAGACTCGCGGGCATGGCGAGCGACGAGTCCCCGGCCGGTGGCAAGCCCGCGGCGCGCCGCGGCATGTCCGCCGCGGGTGGCGGCAAGCCCGCGGCGGGTGGCGGGCGATGGGTGGACGTCGCGCCGGAGCGGCTCGATCGATGGATCGCCGGATTCGGCGACCGGCACGGCGCGACAAGTCACACCGTCGACGGCGGCGTGCTCCGGCTGCGCGCCGTCGATCTGGCCGAGGCGGAGTGCCTCCTACCACCTGGTGCGCTGGAGGTACATGACATGGCGGGGTTCGTGGCGGCCGCGTTGCAACCGCGTCGGATGGGGCTCGTGCTCGCGCGCAAGTCCGCGTACGCGGTCGGGATCGCCGACGGTACGGCGCTCGTCGCGTCCAAGGTGGACAGTCACTACGTGCAGAGCCGTACTGCCGCCGGAGGCTGGTCCCAGCAACGGTTTGCGCGGCGGCGTGACAACCAGGCGAAGGCGGCGGCCGGCAGTGCTGCGGAGACTGTCGTGCGGCTGCTCGTTCCGGAGGTTGCCTCGCTAGACGCTGTGGTGACCGGGGGAGATCGGCGTACCGTCGACGCGATCCTCGCCGACCGGCGGCTCGCGTCGATCGTTGCCCTCGTGCACGAACGCTTCCTGGACGTACCCGAGCCGAAGCTCGCCGTCCTCCGCGACGCCATCGCCGCCGCCCGCGCCGTCCGCATCCGCATCGTCGATCCGCCGTAAGCGTGCCAAGATCACCGCTCGGGTAACGCTCATGTCGTCAAATTCAAGAAATGACAACACTGGCGTGACACATCCGAGTGCGCCGCCAACCACAGCGCCGCCGCGACCAAAGCGCCGGAGTGACCACGGCCACGAACGCGGCACCGAAAACGACTCGCGCCACCAGGTAAACTCGTGCCGTGCTTCTCTGCGAAGACTGACCGCCCCGCACCGACCGGGTCGCCGACGACCGGCCGGTGCTGACGCGTGTCCGCTGAAGTCTTCCTGCCGAGAGAGAGCAATCCCGATCATGATTAACACCACCGCACTGGAGCTCCGCGCTGGCGCTCGGATCCTGCTGTCCGACGCTGCCCTGCGCGTGCAGCCCGGCGACCGAATCGGGCTGGTCGGCCGCAACGGCGCCGGTAAGACGACCGCGCTTCGGGTGCTCGCCGGCGAGGGTCAGCCCTATACCGGCTCGGTCGAGCGTCGCGGGCCGGTCGGATATTTGCCGCAGGATCCGCGTACCGGCGATTTGGACGTCACCGCCGCGAACCGCGTGCTCTCCGCGCGCGGCCTGGACAGCCTCCTGGCCGAGATGAAGCGGCTGGAGGCCGATCTCGCGACCGACGGCGACGAGCGGACGCTGCGTCGCTACGGCGCGCTCGAGGACCAGTTCGCCGGGCTTGGTGGGTACGCCGCCGAGGCGGAAGCGGCGCGCATCTGCGCCAACCTCGGCCTGCCGGACCGGGTGCTCGGGCAGAGGCTCGGTACCCTCTCCGGCGGCCAGCGCCGGCGCATCGAACTCGCCCGGATCCTGTTCCGCGACGCGGCCGCGACCGGCGGCGGCACGCTGCTGTTGGACGAGCCGACCAACCACCTCGACGCGGACTCGATTGTGTGGCTCCGCGGCTTCCTCGCTGCGCACAAGGGCGGCCTGGTGGTCATCTCACACGACGCGAGTCTGCTCGAGGCCGTCGTCAACAAGGTTTGGTATCTGGACGCGAACCGGTCGACGATCGATATGTATAACGTCGGCTGGAAGCTCTACCTCCAGCAGCGCGAGACCGACGAGCGACGGCGCCGACGCGAGCGCGCCAACGCCGAGAAGAAGGCCGGTGCGCTTATGGCGCAGGCCGACAAGATGCGCGCGAAGGCAACCAAGACGATCGCGGCACAGAACATGGCTCGGCGCGCCGAGCGTTTGCTTGGTGGCCTCGAGGAGGTACGGGTCGCGGACAAGGTGGCCAAGGTCCGGTTCCCGACCCCGGTGTCGTGCGGCAAGACGCCCCTGACCGCACACGACCTGTCGAAGAGCTACGGCTCGCTCGAGGTCTTCTGTGACGTGGATGTGGCCGTCGACCGCGGTTCCCGGGTCGCGATCCTCGGCCTGAACGGTGCCGGCAAGACCACGCTGCTCCGCATGCTCGGCGGACTCCTGGAGCCGGACACCGGCGAGGTCGTGCCGGGCCACGGGCTGCGCATCGGCTACTACGCGCAGGAGCACGAGACGCTGGACGTGGACCGTACCCTCCTGGAGCACATGCGGTCGGCGGCACCCGAGCAGACCGATACCGACCTGCGCCGGATCCTGGGTGCGTTCCTGTTCACAGGCGACGACGTGGACAAGCTTGCCGGTGTGCTCTCCGGCGGCGAGAAGACGCGGCTCGCGCTGGCCACGCTGGTGTGTTCGGGCGCCAACGTGTTGTTGCTGGACGAGCCGACAAACAACCTCGACCCGGTCAGCCGAGAGCAGGTGCTCGATGCGATTGCGCGCTATCCCGGTGCCATCGTGCTCGTCACGCACGATCCCGGTGCGGTGACGGCGCTGAAGCCGGATCGCGCGATCCTGCTGCCGGACGGTGTCGAGGATGCGTGGAGCGACGACCTGCTCGAGCTCGTAGAGCTCGCCTAGCCGCTCGCAGACGTCGTCGCACGACTTTGTCGTGCACCAGGTCCGCCGACCGGAGGTCCAGGCGGTTCGACTAGGAATAGTCCGCCGACTGGAGGTCCAGGCGGTTCGACCAGTAATCGCGTAGCCGTTCCTTACCAGGGGGTGGACAGCACGGCCTGGATGATGACGGCCGTACACGCACCGCCCGCGACCAGCGGCCACGGTACGGGCGGCGCGGCACCACCTTGCCGGGCCGGCGCGACGGCGGCGACGGTGAGCCACGGGAAGAACGGCAACCACGCGGCCTCGGCGCCACCGCGCGCCTGTGCGGTCACGAGCGAGAACACCACCGCGAGCGTGGCGCCGACCAGGAACGGCCACGCGGGCGTGTTGCGGATCTTGCGCGCGCTCGCATAGATGGCCGGTCCACATGCGAGGACCAGGGCCACCAGGCTGATGCCACTCCACCACACCGCGGAGCGATGCGGCTCGATCCGAATCTCGAAGTCGTACCCGGCCGCCGCCACGCCGGCGAGCCAGTTGAAGCCGAACTGGTTGGCGACCACCACGGGTACGAGTGCGCCAAGGCCGGTGCCGATGTTCAGCAGGGCGCGTCGGCGGGCGAAGTAGAGCAGCACGACGGATAGGCCGAGCCAGACAACCGAATACGCGAACATGCCGGCGACGCCGACGAGCACGCCGCACAGCACGGACCAGAGCGCTGCCGTACGTCCACGTCGCCGTGAGCCGCTCGCGTAGACGCCGGCGGTGATCGCGGCCGCTCCTAACGTCGCGACGACTCCGTCCATGCTGACCGCGACCCAGATCGCATACGGCGCGAGGATCAGAATCGGGGCGTAGCGCCGGGCCGTTGTCTCGCCACACACGTCGCGGACCACGTAAAGCACGAGCGGCACGGTGACCACGCCCAGCGCGGTGATGAGCGTGCCGAGCGTGAGTTGGTTGGTGACGCCGATCCGCTGCAGCGCCCACAGCAACACGACCGAGCCCGGCGGGTGGCCGCGCGCCGCGAACGTATGCGTGTCCAGATCCGCCGTGTAGTGCGCGATGTACGCCAACGGATCGCGACCGATCGCGGCGATGTCCGGTGCGTAGTTAATCGAAGCGCGCAGCGATCGGGTCAGCCCGCTGAGCCCGTCGGCAAATGCCAGTGCGAGCGCCCAGGCGAGCCCGGCGAGGTAACTCAGCGTTACGACGACACGCCAACGGAATCGGTCGAAAACGCCGGTCGCGCCGGCTGCCACGACGACCACCGCGACCACGGGGGCGAGCAGCGAGAGCGGATCCAGCTTGAACCGGTACGCGCCGACGAAGGGTGCGCTGGCTGTGCCTAGGCCGGCTCCACCTTGCACCGCGGCGGCCGTGAAGGCGAGTCCCACCGCGGCGACGCCGGACCACCAGGCAAGGTCCCGCCATGCCCGTTGCCGTGCCTGGGCCGGCGTCTCGGCCACCGGCGTGTCGAGCGGCGGCCGGTCGGCGTAGGGCAACGCCTGCTCGTCCGGGTCCACCGCGTCACTGGTCACGGGGCACAACGGTATCGGGTACCCGACATACCCGCGCGTGTCGGTTGGTTTCCGATCTCCTCTAGCGCATGATCGTCAGAAGAGGTCTAATTGTTGTGACCGTCAATACCACTCAATGTGACGTAAGGACTCCACTATGGCAGCCACCGGGACTACCGCCGCCACAACCGAGAAGGGTCGTCGCATCGTCGGGTCGGAACGCCAGAACCTCGCGAAGGACCTGGTTAAGCGCTACTCGTCCGGCGAAAGCATTCGCGCGCTCGCCTCGGACACCGGTCGCTCGTACGGATTCGTGCACCGCGTGCTGACTGAGTCCGGCGTCCAGCTGCGCCAGCGGGGTGGCGCCCGCCGCCGTAAGAAGGCATGACGGCCGTAACACCTTCTGAAATCGACGATTCCGGGGTCAGGATCGAGCGCGACGGACCGGTCGCCACGATTACGCTGTGCCGGCCCGACGTACTCAATGCACAGACTCCCGAGATGTGGAGCGCCCTGGCGGACATTGGCCGTGACCTATCCGGCGATGTACGGGTCGTGGTCGTACGAGGGGCGGGTCGAGCCTTCTCGGCGGGGTTGGATCTGAAGCGGGCAACCGATCCGGCGCGCGGCGCGATCGGGTCGATCGCCACGCTGCCGCCGGATGACGCGGTTAGCCACATTGCTCGCTTTCAAGAGGCGTTCACCTGGCTCGGCCGGCCGGACATCGTCAGCGTCGCGGCCGTGCAGGGCCACGCGATCGGCGCCGGTTTCCAACTCGCGCTCGCGTGTGACATGCGGATCCTCGCCGTAGGCGCCCAACTCACCATGGCCGAGATCGGCTTGGGCCTGGTGCCCGACCTGGGCGGCACGGGCTCGCTGGTCCGGCTGGTGGGTTATGCGCGGGCGCTCGAGATCTGTGTCACCGGTCGTCGCATCGGTGCCGAGGAGGCGCTTTCCATGGGGCTGGCCAATCTCGTCGTACCCCCGGAAGACCTTGACGGTGCGGTGCGCGACCTGACCGCGGCGGTGTTGGCCGGCGCACGTGACGCCGTGGTGGAAATCAAGGCGTTGCTTGCCGGCGCGACCGACCGGACGCCGGCCGAGCAGCTTGCCGCCGAGCGCGAGGCGCAGGTCCGGCGGTTGCGCGACCTCGCCGGCGTCGGCGACTGACCGCCGCCATTACGCGCACGGCGCAACGGTTGCCGCGCGCGTTGTCTTACCGGCGCGATATGACTTGACCCATGGTGGGGCTGGGTTCCGGCGGGCACAGCGGCTGGGGGATGCTGCAGTCGATCCGACGCAAGGAGCAACTGCGCAACCGCACGTTGACGCGCGGGACCGCGCGGCGCGTCCTCGCGTTCGCCCGGCCCTTCCGCCGCGACATCGCCGTGTTCCTGGTCGCGATCGTGTTCGACGCGGCAATTGGCGTGGCGACTCCGGTGCTCGCCGGTCGGGTCATCAACACCATCACCCGCGGCGGTCCCGACGCGGCCGGCGCGGTCATCCGGATCGCGTTGCTCATCGGAGCGCTGGCCATTGTGGATGCCTTGCTGTCGCTCGCGCAGCGGTGGTATTCGGCGCGGATCGGGGAAGGCAGCATCTACCGGCTGCGCACCCAGGTGTACGACCACGTACAGCGCATGCCGTTGCAGTTCTTCACGCGGACGCAGACCGGTGCGCTCGTGAGCCGGCTCAACAACGACGTCGTCGGAGCCCAGCAGGCGCTCACGTCGACGTTGTCCGGCATCGTGTCGAATGTCATTCAGCTCGTGCTCACCGCCGCCGTGATGTTCTCGCTGTCGTGGCAGATCACGTTGCTGTCGCTCGCGATGCTGCCGCTGTTCGTGCTGCCGGCGCGACGGGTTGGTCGGCGGCTCGCCACGATCACGCGGGAGTCATATCAGCTCGACGCGTCGATGAACGCGACGGTGACCGAGCGATTCGGAGTTGCCGGAGCGTTGCTGGTCAAGCTGTTCGGGCGGCCCGACGACGAGGCGGCCCGCTTCGCGCAGCGCGCCGACCGGGTCCGGGACATCGGCATCCAGCAGGCGATGTTCAGCCGGACGTTCTTCGTGTCGATGTTGCTCGTCGCGTCGCTCGCGCAGGCCTTGACCTACGGCCTCGGCGGCTGGCTCGCGGTCACCGGCCGCGGCGGGGCGAGCGCCGGCACCGTGGTCACATTGGCGCTGCTGCTGACCCGGCTCTACGGCCCGCTGACGCAGCTGTCGAACGTCCGGGTCGACGTGATGAGCGCGCTCGTGTCGTTCGAGCGCGTCTTCGAAATCCTCGACCTGGCGCCGGCGATCGCGGAGAAGCCGGACGCGGTGGCGGTGCCGCGCGGCGCGGGTCGGATCGAGTTCCGCGACGTGTCATTCCGCTATCCGTCCGCGGCGGAGGTGTCGCTCGCCTCGCTTGAGGATGTGGCGACGCTCGACCGTACGGTGACCGAGCCGGTGCTGCGTGGTGTGACGTTTGCCGTCCAGCCGGGCCAGATGATCGCGCTCGTCGGGCCGTCCGGCGCCGGCAAGTCCACCACGTCGATGCTGATTTCCCGGGTCTACGACGTGACGAGCGGCGCGGTGCTGGTCGGCGGCGTCGACGTACGAGATGCGACGCTCGACTCGCTGCGGAGCACCATCGGTGTGGTGACGCAGGACGCGCATCTGTTCCACGAGACCATTGCCGAAAACCTGCGCTATGCCAAGCCGGACGCGACTGACGACGAGCTGTGGGCCGCGCTCGCCGGTGCGCAGATCGCCGATCTGATCCGCGGTCTGCCCGACGGGCTCGACACGGTCGTGGGGGAGCGCGGCTACCGTTTCAGCGGCGGCGAGAAGCAGCGCATCGCAATCGCCCGGCTGCTGCTGAAGGCGCCGAGCATCGTGATCCTCGACGAGGCGACCGCGCATCTTGACTCGGAGTCCGAGGCTGCTGTCCAGCGCGCGCTGTCGGTCGCACTCACCGGCCGCACCGCGTTCGTGATCGCGCACCGGCTGTCGACCGTACGGGATGCCGACGAGCTCCT
>DASTMZ010000110.1:0-27016 GCA_035713725.1 Micromonosporaceae bacterium | reverse complement strand
TGCTCCTTGAGATCGCGCACCAGGTCGAGGATGGCCGCGCCTTCCTTGACGCCCATGGCCGCCAGCGGCTCGTCGAGCAGCAGGACCTTGGCCTCGGAGAACACCGAGCGGGCCACCGCGATGGCCTGGCGCTGGCCGCCGGACAGGCTGGCCACCTCGAGGTCCACCGACTTCAGGGTGCTGATCCCCATGGAGTCCAGCTGCTCCTTGGCCCGCTTCCGCATCGTCCTGTTGCGCAGCAGCGGCCAGCGCACCAGCTCACGGTTGAGGAACATGTTCTGGTAAACGGTGAGCTGGTTGACCAGCGCGAGGTCCTGGTACACGGTGTCGATGCCGATTGAACGCGCGTGGTCGACCGAACGCAGCAAGGTTTCCGTGCCGTCGACGAAGATCTGTCCAGCGTCTTGGCGATGGTACCCACAAATGATCTTTATCAGCGTCGACTTGCCCGCGCCGTTGTCGCCGATCAGCCCGAGCACCTCGCCCTTACGCAGATGCATGTTCACGTCCTGCAGCGCGGTCAACGCGCCAAAGCGTTTGGCGATGTGCTCGACACGAAGGACGTCGGTGTCGTCGCCCGGCGTCCGTGGGTGGACATCCACCGACATCACGTCCTCCCGGTACGTCGCAGGCGCGACAGATATTGGTTGGCGATCATCGAGACGAGGATTGCGCCGCCCAAGATTAGGAAGTACGGGTTGGCACTGATGCCGATGAGGTTGAACCCGTTCTGCAGTTCGGCGAGGACAAGAGCGCCAAGGAACGCGCCGGCGACGGTGCCCGACCCGCCGGCGAGTGCGGTGCCACCGATAACCGCGGCCGAGATGGCGAGGAACGGGATCTGTGCGCCGCCACCGAGGTTCGGGTCGATGGTGTGAACCCGGAAAGCTTCGGCGATCCCAGCGAACCCGGCGAGGACGCTCGCGATCATGAAATTGCCGATCTTGATGCGACGAGACCGAATGCCAGCCTCGGTCGCACCGACGGCATTGCCACCGACCGAGATCGTGTGCAGCCCCCACCGGGTCCGCGTCAGGACAATGTGGAACACGATCACGATGCCGACCGCCCAGATCAGTTCCGCCCATCCGGACGGCGGGCCAATCCACTGCCGGATCGCGCCATCCATGCCCTGGGGGATCTCGGCCGGGTACGCATGAGACGTAGTAAGGACGATGCCCTGTAACGCGTAGAACGTGCCGAGAGTCGCGACGAACGACGGCACCCGCAGCACGATCGACACGAACCCGTTGACCCAGCCGATGCCAGCCGCGACCACGAGCGCCAACAGGATCGCCAGGATCGACGGCACGGAGTAGAAGTCGGCGAAGTAGTGCATGAGGAATGGCGCCAGAGCGAACGTCATACCTACCGATAGGTCGATCTCGCCACTGATGAGTAGCAGCACGATTCCGGTGGCAACGATCGCCGTTGGCGCGGTGGCCTGCGCGATGTTGAGCAGGTTGCTCTGGCTGAGGAAGATCGAGCGGTTGTACTCGAAGTACGCCATCAGGGCTAAGGCAACAATGAGGACGCTCGCCTCGCGCCGCTGCAGGAACGTGTCACGCAACAGCGTCAGCGCGCTGCGCCGCCGACTCGGCGTCGGTCGTACATCGACTTGCTCGGTGGGTTCGGCGACGTGGACGTTGTCACTCACGGTTCGACGTCCTCCTCGTGATGACCAGTCGGCTTGCCGGGTGATTGTGGCGAACTGGGTGGCCGCTATCCACTTGGTCGCCACAATCACCTACGGCGTAGCCATTGGCAAGCCCACCTCACCCGGATCAGGCGTGTGAGATCGCGCCACCGCGGCTAATCAACTTCGGCGCGCTGTCCGAGCCTTCGTACCGGCTCTTCGTCGACTGGTACGGGTCGACCGTGTCCTTGGTGACGAACAGCAGACCCGTATTGGTCTGTACCGGGAAGATCAAGCCACCGGACAACTTGTAGAAGTACAGCGCGAGAACCGGAAGGAATCCCTGCAGGTAGGGCTGCTGGTCGATGGTGTAGTCGAGGTCGCCGCTCTTGATCGAGGCGAGTGTCTCGGGTACCAGGTCGAACCCGCCGGCCACCTTCAAGCCCTTGTCGCGCATCTTGTACTTCGCCACGGTCTGGCCCACCGACTGGGTGGAGCCGGCGTCCACCGCGAGCATCCCGGCCAGGTTCGAGTGGCCCTGAGCGTAGGCGTCGATGATGGACAGACCCTTCGTCACGTCGGCGTTCGTGGCCACCGCCGTGAAGTTCACCGGCTTGCCGGAGTCCTTGAACGCCTGTTGCGCGCCGTCGATGCGGGGCTGGATGTTCAGCTGGCCGGGCGTGGCAATGAACGCCACTACGTCGCCGGAATCCACCTGCGTCAGCGCCCGTTGGCCGAGTGCGTACCCGGAGTCGTACAGCCCCTGACCGATGTACGCCAACCGGTTGCTGCCAACGTCGTCACGTGCCCCGTCCGCGTTGTAGGACACCACCGGGATGCCAGCGCTGAGAGCAGAGTCGATCGGCCCGCGGAACGCGGACTTGTCGACCACGGCGACCGCGATTCCATCGGCTTGCGAACTGACGGCGGTGTTGATGGAGTCGACCATCTCGGCGACGATCGAGTCCTTGGATCCGGTCCACTGGAACGTCGTACCCAGTAGTTTGCAAGCGTCATCGGCGCCGTACTGAGTGGGCGTAAAGAACGGATTCGTCGTTACGTGGCAGACGAAAACCCACTTCCACTTCGGAGTCTTCGGGAAGTTCCCGATGGCAGCGCTGGGTGTGTTCGCGTCTTTGCTACTGCAAGCCGACAACAGTGCGGTTGCCGCTAGCGAGGCACTGGCAAGCCCCGTTCCGGCCAGCAGTCGCCGCCGAGTAACCGGGTTGAGGTCGAGGGTGTCAACCGCTTCCTCGACCTTTGGGTGGACCTTCTTCATCGAGACCTCCTGACCGGCGACCCGTGGTTGCGGTCCACGGGCGCTGTGCCGATGAATGCGGTTGTTCGACAGCGGCGCCATGGTGGGGTCCGGCCTCAAGGGCCGCGGGCACTGCGTTCTGGTCCGGCTCACTGGGTGCGGCTGTCGGGCTGGCGCAGGCGGTGACGGGTCCGCCGCATGAGCGGCACGGCGGTCCGGTCGCCGGTGGTTGCTGTCCGGTCTGCGGTTTGCGGGCGGACAGTGCGGCGTCGTCGAAGCACTAGTGGATCTTCGTGGTCGGTGTTATCGCTCCCGATCACCGTTATGGAGTAATCGGGTGGTACGGCATTTCTGGAAAGTGTTGGGTTCGAGGCGAATGAGTCGCCCTGGCGATGGGGTGTGCCCGCTAGTTGTGGCTAACGAGCCGTCGACGAACGACGTCGCATCTCGCGAGTGTGAACGTTAACATCAGGCGCGTCAAGAGGTGGCGACGTCGCCACCAGCCAAGGAGGACACGTGCATACACCGGCGACCCGTGCCCTGGGAAGCACGGGCATGCAGATCACCACCGTCGGGCTAGGTACGTGGGCCATCGGTGGCGAAGGGTGGGAGCACGCCTGGGGACCCCAGGATGATGCGGAATCGATTGCAACGATCCACCGAGCGGTTGAGTCGGGAGTCAACTGGCTGGACACCGCGCCGATATACGGACTCGGTCACTCCGAGGACGTCGTCGGCGCCGCATTGGCCGGTCTGTCCGCCGACGATCGCCCGTACGTGTTTACGAAGTGCGGGCTGCGCTGGAATCCGGCAGACCCGATGGGACCGCAGCGACGGGACGCGCGATCGATCCGCTGGGAGGTCGAACACTCACTGCGGCGGCTTGGCGTCGATCGACTGGACCTGCTTCAGGTGCATTGGCCACCGCTGCATGGTCCGGCGCTCGACGAATACTGGCAGGTGATGGTCGACCTGAAGGCGGCTGGCGACGTTCGAGCGATCGGGCTGTCCAACCACGACATCGCCCAGGTCGCCGCCGCCGAAGCGATCGAGCACGTAGACACCCTCCAACCGCCGTTATCCCTGCTGCGACGTGACGCCGCGGACCTGATTGGCGAGTGCGCGACGCGCGGCACCGGCGTCATTGTGTACAGCCCGATGGAGTCCGGACTTCTCTCCGGGTCGTTCACTGCGAGTCGCGTGGCCGACCTGCCAGCCAACGACTGGCGTCGCACCGCACCCGAGTACACCGGTGACCAGCTCGCCCGCAACTTGGCGCTGGTCGACGCGTTGCGCCCGATCGCTGCGAGACACGGCACGAGCGTCGCGGCGGTTGCGGTCGCGTGGACGCTGTCCTGGCCCGGCGTCACCGGCGCGATCGTCGGAGTCCGGCGCCCGGCGCAGATCGCAGACATGGTGGCGGCCGCCGACCTGAGGCTGACCGCCACCGACTTGGCGGAGATCGCGACCGCGATCAGCGCGACCGGCGCCGGCTCCGGGCCCGGTCAGCCGCGTTGACCCGCCGCGGAAACGACAATTCGTCGCCGTTTGCTAGGCGTGCTGACAGCCGCTTGACGGGCCGGAATGTGAACGTTCACAATTCGGATTGCGGCCAAGGGATGAGCTGATCGCACGTCTCCCAGTAACGCGCGCTGCGTGGTTGTCGACGCCCGACCTTGTCACCCGACCAAGAGCCTGACTCACCGCCAGCGACCGGACCGTGCTGCCCCGAGCTTTGCGTGGCCGACGACGTTACCGCCGCCCGCGTGAGGATGTTCGGCTACCACTGACCGGAACGGAGCCAACTGTCGTGCAAGATCGTCCGGATTACGATCGGGGCATGGATCGTGTGAAGGCCACGGCCCGCGAATCGGTGCCGGGCCGTGCGGTCATGCACGATGTCGCGCGACTCGCCGGCGTCTCGCACCAGACTGTGTCGCGCGTAATCAACGGACACCCGAACGTACGAGATGCCACCCGCGAGCGTGTGCTGAAAGCCATGCGGCAGCTTGACTACCGCCCGAACGCACTCGCCCGTGGACTGGCCACTCGGCGCAGCCGAACGATCGGCGTGCTGGGGTTCGATGCTGAACTGTACGGCCCGTCTTCGACGTTGCTCGGGATCCAGCGCGCCGCGCAAGAACAGCAGTACGCCATCACCGTTGTCACTCTCTCCGAAAAGGACACCACCGGATCGGTGGATCGTGCAGTCGGCATGCTCGCCGAGCAGTCCGTCGAGGGTGTCATCGTGATCGCACCGTCCAGCGCGGCCGCACATGCGGTCCGCGACCTGCCGCGCGGCCTACCGGTGCTGGCCCTCGAAGCGAGTTTCGGTCGGGACATGCGGGTCGTCGTGGTCGACCAGTACAACGGCGCCCGGTTGGCCACGCGGCATCTGCTTGATCTGGGCCACCGAACGGTCTGGCATATCGCCGGCCCGAGTGACTGGCCCGAAGCACTGCAGCGTATGGAAGGCTGGCGCGCCGCCCTTGATGACGCCGGCGTACCCGCGCCGCCAACCCTGACCGGGGACTGGAGCGCGAGGTCGGGGTACGAGGCGGGTCGTCGCCTGGCGGCCATCCCGGGCGTGACCGCGGTGTTCGTAGCGAACGACCAGATGGCACTCGGCGTGCTGCACGCGCTCAACGAAGCGGAGATTGACGTTCCCGGCCAGGTCAGCGTCGTCGGCTTCGACGACATGCCGGAAGCGGAATATTTCGTGCCGGCGTTGACGACGGTCCGGCAGGACTTCAATGAGGTCGGACGCTGCGGGCTGCGCACGATGCTTGACATGATCGACGGCTCGGACGTCGCGTCGGAGACCCGCGTGTCACCGACGCTCATCGTTCGGGCCAGTTCTGACCGTCCGCCAGCCGTCGACTGACCGGCGGCCGGCGCCCAGGAACGCGACGATCGACGGGTCGAGGTGCAGCACGGTCTGCGGACTGAAACCCGACGGTGACAAGGGCGAGGACGATCAGGCAGCGGACCAGCGCTCACCCGTTATGCCATCCGAACCGGACTCATCGAACCCTGAACGCATCGTCGCGCCAGCACAGGTCTAGCAGCCACGCCGGACGCCCAGCTACAGGCCAACACGCCCAGACCGGTATTCTCGACCGAGTCCCGCCCTCGTAGCTCAGGGGATAGAGCAACGGTTTCCTAATCCATCGATTACTGCCACTATCCACCGCAAACACCCTGCACGCGTGTGCATTGACTGGTCGATGCATGGGCTCGTCGTGTAGTCGGCTGACGGCAGGCTGCGGATCGTCTTCTGGCCAAGCGAATGCTGCCGCGCTCCTCGCAACCGGAGGGCGACACCCCTAGCTGTCGGGTCGCTTCAGGTTCGTGTCATAGATGAACGCCTCGTAGTTGGCGTACCCACCAAGTCGCGTCGGTCACTCGATACGCTTCAGCCCATCGCTGGCCATGGCACGTCTTGACGCCTGGGAGTGCGCAGCTCAGCCACGGCCATCGGGGGTCTGCCAGTGCCGACCCGCATTCCCCAGCGCGTCACGGTCGGGCGCTCACAGCGCGACCTGCTCGCCACTGCCCAGCAGCATCTCGGTGGTCACCAGCACCTCGGCACCGCAGTGGACACCGTCAGCGTCCAAGCCGATCGAGTCCGTCGCCGCGCCGCCGAACAACGTACGACGAGGTGAATGGCATCGTCGAGATCAAGCTAGCCGATGTGTTCGTCGATATGACCGACACTCTCGTCGACGGAATTCGACCTGATCGACTTTTTGCACGTGCTTACCGAGCGATGTGTACAGGTACTGGGCGTGTCCGCGTCGGGCCGCTCACTGACGGGGTGGTGGCAGCTTCGTCCGAACGCACATGGCTGCTGGAACTATTCCAGCTTCAGGCCGACGAGGGTCCTTGTCAGGAAGGCTTCCGTGCCGGGGGTTCCCCGACGGCCGAGTTCACGATCTTGTGGTCGCCGTAAACGAGATAGCGTCGAACGCCATCATTCACGGTGGGGGTGGTGGTCTGTTCACGATCGTGCACGCCCGTGACGGTGTACACGTCGAAGTGAGCGATCATGGTACCGGCTTCGCCGGGCCGCTGACACCGACGCGCAACGGACACCGACAGCCGCCCGACGCCTTGAGCGGCCGCGGCCTGTGGCTGGCCGAATGCCTATGTCCAGATATCGGCCTGACGAGTAGCCCCAGTGGCGTGACGGTGCGGATTTTCGCTCCTCAAACATAGGCCGCCGGGGCGCGCTGCAGCCCCAACCGTTGATAAGTCGGTATCAAACCGAACGCTGAAATCGCCACGATCGGCGGCTTCGTCAACGATGAAATCAGCGTGCGCTGGCTTCAATACGCCGCGGCGACGCTTGTGGGCACCGCAGGCGGGTGGGGCGACCGTGATAACCGCTGGTAGGCCGACAGCAAACTGTGACCAACAAGATCACCTACTAAGGCGAGTCCCCCACACGCGCCGAACACGGCGGCCTTACGGTCACACCTGGTCGGAGTCGGACGCCTGTCTGGGCGCGATGCTCGCCGCGTCCGCGATGTTGCCGGGTAGCACAGCGTTCTCGGTTGTCGCGGCCATGGTCATCGCGGCCTCGGCGGTGCCGATGCTCTCGCCCGGCGCGACAACAAGCAGGTCGATGCGTCGGCCGCCGTCACACACGGCCGTCGCCACAGAAATCGGCTGGCTGTCAAAGAAGTCGAGGCGGATGGTGCGGCTCTCGACTCGAATGTGGCGGGGATGATCGGCCCAGCCCGCCGCGCTCAGCACCATCCGACGCACCGGACCGAAACGGTGGTCGATAGCCAAAACCAAGCCGGGGAGTTCGGCGTACACATCGCCGGAGCGCGGCCACCAACCGCCGTCCAGCACGGTCTCTCGGGCAGTCAACGGTCCGAGTCGGATTCGCGGCGCAATGGGTGCCGCACTGCTGCCCGGCGGAGTGGTCACGACGTTCTCCTTGCGAGAGCCGGGTGGGGTGACACCAAGTCCAACCCGAGGAGTCGGCCAAATCTGTATTCGGTTGACACGATCATGTCGGACGTAGCGACCCCGGATTACCACACGCTACTCCTCTGCGGGAACCGCGATTCCGACAACGCGACCGTTATATACCGGAGGACGAAGTGCCCGCCGGACCCGCTGGAAACCGGCAAACTGTTTCGATCGTCGAGCCGCATGTCGCACGAAGACGGCACGAATTCGGCACATCTCGGTAGCCTTGCCAGGTCGACGATTCCGTCCCGACACACATTGACTCATCCGCCCGGCTCGGCGACCGGGTTGTCGTGGCGTCCTCTCGTAGGCCGGCGCGGCATTCGTGGCATCTGACAAGCCACGCCGAGCCCAAAGTCGTAGCC
The DNA here is from genome assembly GCA_035713725.1 of Micromonosporaceae bacterium. GTDB lineage: Bacteria > Actinomycetota > Actinomycetes > Mycobacteriales > Micromonosporaceae > DASQPR01. Next base: position 18,774 of record DASTMZ010000110.1, on the reverse strand, counting down.
AGTGCCGTCGTCGTTCGGCCGTGGGTCTCATTGGACGCTCGCCGAACGCCTGGTGGGGCAGTTGACACGCGGCGGGCAGAGATCTGCCACGCTGTGCGCCGTCTCGACCGGAAGCCCTCGATGTGGCTCGGCCGCCGCGACATCGAACGAGCTCAGCGCGACGCACTGTCGCATCCACCGAACCCTCGGCCGTGTAAGGCAGGCATGCAGTTTCTAGTTTGTGGTTGCGTTTTCGCCCGTTCGTCGGGTCGGCCTTCTCGTTGGATTCGCCGTAGCTCTCCTGCTGCTTGAGACGGCCTTCGGGCCTCCGCAGCGTGCGGTCGCCCATCCAACATGAGGAGCATCACAAAATGTCCACTGGCACAGTCAAGTGGTTCAACGCCGAAAAAGGCTTTTGATTCATCACCGTCGACGGCGAAGAGCGCGACGTTTTCGTCCACCACTCAGCGATTCAGGCCGACGGATATCGCGAACTTCATGAGAACCAGCGAGTCGAGTTCGAGGTTGTCCGCGGCGACCGTGGCCCGCAAGCCGATGCGGTACGCGTCGTCTGATCACGCCTGCCATTAGCGCCGCAGGGTACGGGTTCGTTGACCCGTCTCGCGGCGTGGCCGGTTCGCGTGCGGTGAGGCGTGGTGGTTTCAGTTACCCGCCCGCGGCACGCCACCGAGCCTTCTCCGGCCATCATCAATCGATCCACCGCGTGGTGCGCCGGTTGCGAGTTGTGCTGTCTATTCTTTGGCCCGTAACGGATCGGGTCGCCCTTGCCGGCGGCCGCTTCCGTTGGGCCGTCTACGAAAGGCTCCATTTTGGTCACGCGCACGCGTGCTCATCGACCGTGGCAATCGCGGCCGTCGCTTCCCGAATCTTCGACCGTGACAACCCGTACCGACAGCGTGTCTATCCCCAATGCCAGACCGCGATCGAGTGGCATCCGTTCGGTGCACCCGATCATTTCCTCGGCTGCGACGCCCGCGCCGCAGTCTTTCGCGGATATGCCGCTTGACCGCGCGCTGCTGCGGGTGTTGGCCAGGCAGGGCCTGACCACGGCGACACCGATCCAATCCGCAACGCTGTCGGATGCGGTCGCCGGTCGGGATGTGCTCGGTCGGGCCCGCACCGGTCCGGCAAAACCCTCGCCTTCGGGCTAGGAATGCTCACTCGGCTGGCTGCTCGTGGCGCCGATTCACGAGTGCCGCGTACACCGCGGGCTGCCGTACTGGTTCCAACGCGGGAACTCGCCGCGCAGATCGCCGACGTGCTCACGCCGTACGCCGCAGCAGTCGGCATGTCGACCGTTGTGGCTGTCGGCGGCCTGTCACTCACTCGACAGGCCGACGCGTTGCGCCGCGGCGCCGACATCGTGATCGCTACCCCGGGCCGTCTCAACGACCTTGTCCATCGCCGTGACTGCCGGCTCGACCGGGTAGAGATCTGCATGCTCGACGAGGCCGACCAGATGGCTGACATGAGGTTCCTGCCGCAAGTTTCCGCGCTGCTGTCGCGAATGGACTCCTCCGGCAGCGATTGCTGTTCTCTGCGACGCTCGACGCCGACGTCGATCGGTTGGTGCGACGGTTCCTCACCGAACCCGCGCGACACTCGGTCGATCCACCGGCCGCCGCGCTGTCCACGTTGGATCACCACGTGCTGCACGTTGCGGCGGAAGACAAGAACGACACCACGACGCACATCGCCGCACGCGACGGCCGAGTGCTCATGTTCGTCGGTACCAAGCATCGCGCCGACCGGCTGACCCGCCAACTGCGGGCAAGCGGAGTCGACGCCGCGGCACTGCATGGTGGCAAGTCACAGCCGCAACGCACGCGTGCCCTCGATGGGTTCCGTGACGGCTCCGTCCAGACTCTCGCTGCGACATCGCTTGCGGCGCGCGGCATCGACGTCGACGACGTGGATCTGGTAGTCAACGTCGATCCGCCGACAACGGCGAAGGACTATCTGCATCGTGGTGGCCGCACCGCCCGGGCTGGCAGAGCCGGCAGGGTAGTCACGTTGGTACTGCCCGAGGAGCGTCGCGAGACCGCCCGGCTGCTCGCGGAGGCCGGAGTGAACGCCGTAGGCGGCACCGGTAATCACCCGAGACCCTCCGACCCGTCGCCACAATTTGTCGATGCGTGATCGGTCGCGTCGTTGCGTCTTCGAAGGCCAGGCCAGGCGCGTCCGCCGCCTCGGGGTCGGCGGGTTGACACGTCCGGCCGGAAACCATCAGCGCCGCCGGCACCTGGGCCGCTGGCGTGCCACGTGCTGGGCCTAACCCGCCGAGTTTCCGGCCGTCCGCTCAGGTCAGTTCGGCATCCTCGGCACATACCCGCCGGCACGGTGGGCTGGCAGGGCCCGTCCCCGCTGTCCGGGCAAGCCTGCAACGGCCCCGACTCGGCACCGATGTCGGCATCGTCCGGATGATCGAGCGCGGTGAAACATCGGGCGCGGATGGCGCCGCAGTACGTGAGCTGCGCAGCGAGGCACACCGTGACGCGGAGGCGGCAGCAGACCAACCGAACCGGTACGTCGTCATCCTGCAACACGAATCCCATTCACGACGACAATCAGCTGCTGGAACTCATGCTGAGCCGCGAGCACCAGTGATCCTCATGCGGTACACGCGGCCTCCACGCCCGAATGCCGATTCACTCGCATTAAGTCACCGAGCGGACCGTCTGCCTTATCTACCCCTCGTTTTCGACGCACATGTCGCGTGGCCAGGGGAAACTGGAGGTGTGCGTCGCCCGGCCACCCTGGAGAGCACCGCCGCCGATGAGCTGCGCATCGAGTTCGATCGGCTCATCGACCTGCGGCTTGTCTCGGTTGTCTTTCAGCCAGTTGTGGATCTTGCCTCCTCGCAGGTCCGCGGCTTTGAAGCCCTCGCCCGCGGACCCCACAACTCGCCGTTTGCCATGCCGACCGCGATGTTCCGCTACGCCTACCAGACCGGTCGCGCAGTCGAGCTGGACTGGATATGCCGCGCCGCGGCATTCCGCGAAGCCCTCAACGCGGCACTACCACCCGACTTCACACTTTTCGTCAACGCGGAGCCGGCCGCGCTGCGCACCGAGTGCCCGCCCGACCTGCTGGAAACGATCCGAACCGGCGCCAGCCAACTCAACGTCGTCGTCGAACTGACCGAGCGCTACCTCGCCCATGACCCGGCGGCGGTCCTGGACGCCGTGACGGCGGCCCGCGCCGAAGGGTCCGGGATCGCCATCGACGACGTCGGTGCCGAACCGGCCAGCCTGGCCATGATGCCGCTGGTCCACCCGGACATCATCAAGCTGGACCTGTCCCTGATTCAGGGCAGCCCCGACATCGCGGTCGCGCGCACCGTCAACGGTGTGCTAGCCGAGGTCGAACGCACCGGCGCCATCATCCTCGCCGAGGGGGTGGAAACCCCCGAACACGCCGACATGGCGCTGGCGATGGGAGCGACCATGGCGCAGGGATGGCGATACGGCAAACCCAAGCCGATCGCCGACCACTGGCCGCGCAAGCGAAGCCCGACCCTGTCACTGCTGCCCACGGAGGCGACCAGCCGGGCGACACCGTACGAGGTCGTCACGAAACAGCGATCCGCCCGGATCGCGAACAGACAACTGCTGAGATCACTCAGCAGGCACCTCGAATACCGCGCCGCCGACCCATCCGAACCCGGGGTCCTGGTCGCATGTTTCCAGCAAGCGGCCAGATTCGACGACCCGATCCGAACCCGATACGCCAAAATCGCCGCCACCGCGGTGATGGTCGCCGCGCTCGGCCGAGACATGCCCGCAGAACCAGCACCACACGTCCGCGGCACGCCACTGCACCCCGACGACCCACTAGCCAACGAATGGGCAGTCATCGTCGTCGGCGCCCACTTCGCCGCCGCACTCGTCGCCAGACACCCGCCAACCGACACCGCCGAACCCGACGACACCACCTACGAATACGCCATCACATACGACCGAGACCTAGTCATCGCCGCGGCACGAAGCCTCATGCAACGCATCGAGTCGCCGAAGATGCCGCGGACGTGAGCCCGGCCGAGGGCCAGCGACTCGGCGACAGGTGCGACAGACCGCTCATGCAATCGATCTCCAGCCGCCTTAACCAGACTCAATGTGTCTCGGAGGAATAAATCGGTCCCGTCCCGGGCAAATGACACTCAAGCCGCGATGCCCACACCGACCTTTGGCCCTGAACGCCAGTGGTGTAAGGGTCTCGCGATTGAAGCGCAGGCGCAGGTTCAGCCCGGCTACGTGACCGTCGAAACCGAGGACGGCACCCGCTACATACTCGCCGCAGGCCAGCTCACCGCGATCGACGGCTGACGAGCGGGGTGCGTCGAGTGGGCCGACGAGGTCGTGTCCCGTCGAACGTGACGGTGGCCCCGGCGAACGGTCTAATACATGGATGGTGCGACGGCCCACCATCGGGCGTGCCAGCCGGCAGCTTGACGACGTCGGAGCGTAGGTACCGCCACTCTGGTCCGTCGCGGTACGCCCGGATGCGGCCTTGCCGCGTCCATTGGTACAACGTCGTGCGCGATACCTTGAGCAAGGGGCTTGCCCGCAGTCTGCGCGGCCGGCGAGCTAGCCGGTGGCGCCGTGGCCACCTCGAGGATTGGTGCTGTCGCTTCGGATCTGCCGGGTGTGGGTGTCGATGGCGTCGACCTGATCACCGAGCCCGGTGTGGGCGGTCAGGTGGCGGCGCGTTTCGATGAGCAGGGCGGGCAGGGCGGTGGCGTCGGGGTCGGCGAGAGCGCGGTGTAGTCGGTCAATGTCTGCGGCAGCGTCGGCGCCCAGGTCGGTCAGCGCGGTGATTTGGCCGGCGAGTCGGCGCAGGTCGGCCGTGTTCGCGTTGGCCCATTGATCGACCGCCCGGATACCAGCGCGGCGGTCACGTTCGGCGCGTACCCGGGCCTCGCGGGTGTCTGGCTGCCCGGCGGCGGCGGGTGTTAGCCGCAGGTATCGGCGTTCGGCGGCTTGCCGGCTGGCCACGCCCAATGCAGGTGCGATGAGTTGCCAACTGGCGCCCGCCTGGCGGGCGGCCCGGATCAGGGTGGGTTCGATTGTGGTCAGTTCGGTCTGCAGCCATCGCAGCACCACCAACGCATCTAACGCCTCGGCTGTTGGCAAGGCGCCGTCGCCACCGCCGGTGTCCGGTGTTGGTCTCGTCGCGCGAGCGGCGACGGCCGCGACCGCCACTGCCGCGACGGCCAAGTCGAGTGGCGGCCCGTGATCGCCGGCGAGCCGGTGCACGGCGCTTTCGGCGTCGACCATTCGTACCTCCCCACCGTCATCTCATCGCTGACTGACCCCTTGTCGTCATTGTGATGACGTGATAGAACAACAGTAACGCGCATTGACCCGCACCGTCGAGACGAAGGAGGCCAACGATGTTGATGCGCAGCGAACCATTCACGGAGATGAACCGGCTGGCACAGCAGCTGTTCGGCACCCCGCAGACCGGGACCTGGTCGCATCCGACCGCGATGCCTGCCGACGCTTACCGCAACGGCGCCGAGTTCGTCATCGCATTCGACTTGCCCGGGGTGGCCCGGGACTCGATCGACGTCGACGTGGAACGCAACGTGCTCACGGTGCGCGCCGAACGCCGACCGCTTGACATGGGCGACGAGGCCGTGATGCAGCTTTCCGAACGACCCCTCGGGGTGTTCTCCCGGCAGCTGTTCCTCGGCGACGCACTGGACACCAGCAAAATCGACGCGAGCTACGACAACGGTGTCCTGCGACTTCGTATCCCGATCGCCGAGCAAGCGAAGCCACGCAAGATCACGGTCGGCGGCCGCGATGAGAAGAAGGTGATCGAAGCCTGACCGATCGACCCTCCGCTGGGCACGCAGCCGAGTATGACCGCAGTCAACGTGGGTGGTGAGCATGATGACAACACCGACAACGGCGCTGTCTCCGGAATGGGACCGCGGGTTCGACGAGGCGTTCACCGACCTCGTCAACAGCGATGCCGAGCTGGTACGCGGGGAATTCGACACGCTGATCGCCGCCGCCTGGCAGCCCCCGTCCCAGTCGAACCCGGCGACCTCGCCGACACCAACGCCATTCAGCGATCCACCGCGCCGCGACGACGCCAGCAGGCGATCTGAAGGGAGGTGATCCATCCGCAACGAGCCGGAGGTGAGCGATCGACACCGACGCGCGGACGGCACCGTGCTCCTGTCCCGCCAGTCATTCAGCATGACTGGCGGGACACGTTTCAAGGCGCGACAAGGCCGTCCGCTCATCACGGACCGACGCGTGTGAAGCGGTACACAAGCAACCATCGCATCCCGGAATCGGAGGAGCCTCGTGACGTTGTCCATCTCGACTCGGCACGACAACCCGCACACCGGTCAACAGACTGCTCAACCGCGTCGCGTCCACACCGGCGTCAGCCGGCTTGTTCTTGACCTAGGCGGTCTGACCTTTTATCGACTCGGCGGCCTGACCGTCTTGCTTCGCGGCCGGCGCCTCGCCGATCAGCACGGGGCTGAATATCAACTCGTCAACATCGCCAACGTCATACAACAGAAACTCGAGATGACCGGCATACGCGAACACCTATCCGCGGCGAAACGCGAACAACCCCCAACCCGACCCGCGTAACGCCCCACACGCAATGCTGGGCTTATTGTCCGCCGTGGCCGCGGGCCAGACTTGCAACCAAGACTCATGTGTCAACCGCTTCGAGATCGCTTGGGATGCGGCGTGCTCCGGATGCCGAAGCCCTCGTATTCAGGCCGCACAGGGAGGAGCATGGATAGATGGTCTACCCCACCGCCGGCGATATCTCGCGCTGCCCGCACTGCGGGTCACAGAATGTCGAACGCGCACAGGTCCGCACCGACGGTAGCCAGGTGACTTTGGAGACCGTCGTAACTTGCCTCAACCCAGATTGTCCGCAGGCGACCCGCCTGCGCTCGGTCGATGTCGTGCCAGCCCCAGACGAAGCGGCGCCGGGCTGCGACTAACCGCCCCCTTCTTGCGGCGCGGGCCGCCGAGGTCGGCGTTGAGTCAGACCTCGCGGTAATCAAACTCAAGCGCCAGCGCATGCTCCGTGCCTTCCGGCAAGGGCAACGCGTCGGCGATTGCGCCACGCACGGACTGATCCAACCCGTCCTCGTCGCGCACCCGGACCCATACGCCGCGCATGTCTTGCACCGGAGTCGGGCTCCCGGACGTCGCTGTGGACCCGGCTGCGATCATCTCCGATGGGTCGGACACCACGATCAGCGGCGACATTGGTCGCCTGCGTCCCGCCAGGTCGTGGCTTGTTCTTCTATACCGACGGTCTCATCGAACGCCGGAACCGGCCGATCCGCGACGGGCTCGCGATGCTTGCAACCGCGGTAAATGCCGGTCACGCCGACCAAATGTGCGCGAGCGAAATCGCCGCACTACTGGGCGACGAAGCAGCCACCGATGACGTCGCGGTTCTCGCGGTGCGCCGCGTCAGCGAATCGGACTGAGTCACTAAATCGACCGGGCGCTAGGCCATGCTCGACGTGGTCGGCCGCACGGGCCATCGACGAACACAGTCTTCGTCAGTCAGGCACCTGGCGCTGCGGACGCTGGTTTGGACGCCGCGCGGTATGGGTACCGGCGGCCATCGATGGAGGAGGTGGACGCACCATGGCAATTCTGCTACTCGTGCTGCTGCTGGCACTGATCCTGGGCGGTCTCGGTTTCGCGGTACATGTCCTGTGGTGGATCGCACTGGTCGTGCTGGTGATTTGGGTGATCGGGTTCGTGGCACGAGGAACTACAGCAGCGGGTAGCCGCGGCCGTTGGTATCGCTGGTAGCTCTGACGTTCCGGTACCTGCATCGCGGCGCCCTCAACGGCGCCACGTCCGCGATTCATCAGCAACTGGTATTCCGCCCGACCGTGGGGCTTGGTCGCGCCGACACGCCAATCGATCGCCTATACCTGGCAAGCGCCTCGGCTCACCCGGGCGGCGGAGTCCACGGCGCAGCAGGTGCGAACGTCGCGCGGGCGGCATTGGCCCGCAACGGCCTGGGCGGGGCGGCGTACGCGGTGACCATCAAGGCTGCCCATCGACGCCTGTACTGGGACCGCCGGCGGTAGGCCCAGGGCAGCGACACCTCGACTTTGTCGGCCTGCATCCGAGTACGCGGTTGTCGCTGGCCGCCGGAGCATTAACTACCACGCCGTCGGTGAGGCGGGACGTACTGCCGTGCCACGGGCCGACGACGCATGCGGCCCCGCCTACCGTGACGACGTCGCCGTCGCCCAGGGTCCACCCTGGTGCGAACATCGTTCGACCATCGCGGTGACGGTGTCACATCGATCAGTCGACAGATCCGGTCGATTTTTTCCGAACGGGGTACGCACGAGGCGCCGGACTTTCGACCGGCGCCTCGTGACGCTGGAATCCGTAGGCTTCCCGTGCAAGTGCAACGGCTCCTCAGAGACCTTCCGCCTCGCGGAGCTGTGCAGCCATGCTTTCCAGAGTCTGCTCATCGAGCGACTCTCGAAGCAACGGGAACTCTTGTTGTTCTTCATGTTCGCCAGGACCTTTGTCGTAGCGGTCGCCGGTGCGTCTCGCGGCCTCGCGGCCGACCTCTTCGACACCCTCATTCACCTGCTTCGGGTGAGCCTCGGCGTATCTTGGCGTCGCCGAGAATCTCGCTCACGCTTGCCGCACGACCCGCAACCGCGGCATCCAAACCGGGGCCCGACACCCGGGGACGTCGAATGCGTTCGGTCACGGCTGACCTGGTGGCGCGCCGCTGGGTGTTCAGGTCGCGCCGATCCGGCCGCTACCGATAAATCACTTGTCGAGGACGAGGACGTCCTCGTGGGCAATGAGGTGCATCGGGATGTGTCAGCTGCGGAGGTGGCGCACTTGCTGGAGTTGCAGAACGACGGTCGGGCGACGAGATGGTTGCCGCGGACCGCAGCCAGCAACGCGACGCACCGCTCGAAGGGGGGATGAAGCCGACCGTGGTGGCCGCCGTGATGGTCGCGGATGGCAGGTCGATACGCTGGCCGCCCTTTCTCCAAGGGCCGGGCGGTGATTACAGCGATGCCGTCGGGGCGCAGCATGTTGTGTGCGCCGCGCAGAACGGTGGTGGTCCGGCAAGCAGCCCGCGCACGTTGTGGTGGGCGAGGTTGGCGGATCGCTGGACCGCGGACGCTTGCTCGTAGGGTGCCCGTCGCCGTCGGGACCGTTGATGCGATGGGACGCAATCATCGCCGCGACGAATCGTACGAACGGGTTAGGAGATCACCGCGTCGATCGTCTTCTTCAACGCGCTGGGCTGCCGAGGCCGTCGCGGCGCCTTCTTCTTCAGTTCGATCATGCGCGCGCCGAGGTCCTGTAGTTGCGTGCGACTCAGCCCGGCACGCACTTTGGGGAACCAGTCGGACTCCTCCTCCGCGATGTGATGGGTGACGTTCTCGATCAGCACCGTCGTCTTCGCGTCAAAGTGTTCGTTGTCTGGGCTCATCGCCGCGAGCTCCATGCAGAGCACGTCTGCCACATGATGTTCCTCGTACGATTCGAGAACGTCATCCTCGACGTCGGGCAGCAGCCGCCGGACGTCCGGGTACATGCATTCGTTCTCGATGTACGTGTGCACCGTCAAGGCTTCCACGATCGCATTTACAATTTTGCCCTTGATTTGGTGCGCTTCAGCACCAGCCTGCTGAAACTTCTTAAACAGTCGCTTGACCTCTTTGTGATCTTCCTTCAACAGCACGATCGCGTCCGTCGACATCTGCGTCCCCCCATCCTCAGCAGCCCGAAGTCCGCCAATACCCAGGTGGCGCAACGCCAAACAGCGCAAAATTGCCTGTCGTCGCGTCGGTCTCGTTCGCGTCGGCTCAACGTAGGCGTCGATCCCATGCCGACGCGGCCTCGGTGGTGGTGACGCGGTCGACTGATGCGCATCTTGGATTACGGATGCCGGCCTTGGACGACGCAACCCCGCGCGAGGGTGACGCCGGGCTGTCTCAGGGCCGTCACGATCAGGCTGGGCCGGGCTGCGGCTGCCACGGCCGACCAATTAGCAAGATCATTTGCTCGTACAAGCGTGTCAGAGTGTGGGTCGCCGCGGTGTCGAGCGATTGATCTGCGATTCGAATGCATGAATCGGCGCACGCCGCGTACGACCTACCAGCCGTTTCTAGGCCCCGAGCCGCTGCCACGGCCGGTGAGACCGTCAGTTGATCGAGGTTCGTCCGAGATGGTGGCTTATCTGGCTTCTTGCGAAGCGACCTCGCGATTCCGGACGAACCATTACCGTCGGTTGAGGGCAGTGTCGGCGTGACTGCCTTGAGCACGCCTGTGGGTGTGCAGTGCCGGACAGGTGGAAGGACGACGTGATGTCCAATATCCGTCCAGTCAGGCGGCTTGCGGGCCAAGCGGTCACGGGACTGAAGGATCTACCACGCAACGCGGCGTGGCTGCTATCCGGCGACCGTCAGCCAACGCGTGCCGGAGACGCACCGGCCGAGCGCGGCGGCAGGCCCTCGAAGGTCTCGGGCATGGACCGGCTGCCGATGGCGCCGGGGTCGGTTGAGACGCGACTTCGGCGGGCCAAGGGGGCGGTGGCCAAGGCGAAGGCGGCGGAGGAACAGGCGCTGGCGGAGGCACAAAACGCCAAGGCGCGCGCAGATATCGCCAGATCCATCGTCAACGAGGCCAAGCAGCGCGTGCGGGACGCCAACAAGACGGGTCAGCAGGAGGTGGAGCGCCGCACCGAGTTGGCACGCAACCACCACGCCCACCTGGTTGAGCAAGAACACGAAGCGGCCACCCGTGACGTCTCTCGACACCTCGAACGCATTACCGCCGACGTACAAGCGCAAGTCGACCGCGTGCAGAAGGACGCCGAACAGGCGGCGCGGCAGGCGCAAGCCCGCATCGAGCACGCCCACCGGCAAATGGCTGCCGCTCGCGCGCTCGCCGAAGCCGCGACCGCCGCTGCGCAGAACATGGCCGAGCAGGCTCAGGTGCAAGTACAGGCAGTCGACGACGAACATGCCAACGCAGGCGGCGACATGCCCCGTGCGTCGCGTGATCGGCGTGCCAGCGGCGCGACACCGCGCTCGGCTGCCCGATCGACGCGTACCAAGCCGAGCACCGGCCTCGTCGGCGGGCCAAGTGAGCACACCAAGGCGGAGCTCATCGCTTTGGCACGGCGCGTGCACATCAACGGCGCAACCAGCATGACCAAGCCACAGCTGGTGCGGGCAATTCGCAAGGCTGCCCGAGCAACCGCCTAGGCCACTTATACGTACGCGAAAGGCAGCGACAACGTGAATCTCTTCCACCGCAAGAAGAACTGGCGGCGAACGGCGCTCAAGGCCGGAACCGCGGCCTACAAGAACGCGGCGATCCGCACCGCCGGCGCAGCGTTGGCCGGTGCCGTCAGCGTGACCGCCGCCAGCGCCGCCGTCTCGTCACGCCGCCGACGGAGTGAGGGGTGAGGCTTCGGAGCCTCGCGGCGTTCAGCGCCGGATACTTCCTTGGCACCAGAGCCGGCTGGGAACGGTACGGCCAAATCATCGGCGCCGCACGTCAGACATCCGAACGACTGCGTGACTACCGCCTGCGACACGATGCACGTGGGCGAGCCGGTTCGGACAGCCTTCTCAACGACTTCGACGTTCGACTTCACGATGGCCACAGTTGACAGCCGTGCTCGGAACGGCTCTGCCGCGACACAGCCCCGATTCGCTGACGGTGCAACCGTTCAGGCCCGCATCACCGCCCGGCTTCTCGGCATCAGGCTGTTACAACTCAACGCAACCATCGCAGTTAGCCCAGCCGACCTCGGAGCCACATCGCTCGCCCATCCACTCAACACGGCCGCCAACTCCCCCCGCGCCGATAACGCGCCTCTGCTGGGTCACGCGACCCGAATACTCGCGGAGGCATCGAGAACACTAAATGAGACTCGACGGCTTAGCGCCCGAGACTTGAACGCGTAACCGCCAAGGGCCAAATCAAGCTACCCAATCCCGGGACGGATACAGTGGATGTCCGCGTGCGGACCAGCGCTCATTTTGTTCGCCGCTCCGACACGTAACCGGCAGCGCGTGGGCGGCCATCACGGTACTGCTGAGTCTCGTCGGGGTACGCGTGCTGCATCGGCGGTGACGGTGTCGATCTGGCGGGCTAGCGCCGGATGGCGATGAAGATGTTGACAGGCCCGGGCCGGAAGTGTCGGCAGCGCGCTGACATCCGTGTCGCCGAGCGCCTGGTTCAGCCGGGCGATGTCGGAGCTGGAGTCGGCGCCGAGGTCGTCGAGGGCAGTGATCTGGGCGGCAACGCGACGGCGGTCGGCGGTGTCGCCATTGGCCCAGTCATTGACCGAACGGGTGCCAGCGCGACGGTCGCGGCTTGTCGGACCCGCTGGTCGCGAGTGCTGCCAACTTGGTCCACGGTAGCCGGCACGAGACGTAGGTAGCGGCGTTCGGCAGCCTGTCGGCTTGCCACGCCGAGCACCGCGGCGAGCGTCTGCCAACTCGCCTCGGCACGCCTCGCGGCGCGCCGATGAGCTGAGGCTCAAGTTCATCGATAGCGACGCGCTGGTACGTCATCGGTCGGTTGACATCCAGCTTGTCGTCGTAACGACGACATGATAGAAAGCTTGCATCGCGCATTGACACCACAAGACCAAGATCGAGGAGGTGCGACATGTTGATGCGCAGCGAACCCTTTACTGAGGTCAACCGGCTAGCCCAGCAGCTGTTCGGCATGCCAGTCACCGGAACATGGTCGCAGCCAGCCGCGATGCCATGCGACGGCTACCGGAACGGCGACGAGTTCGTGATCGCCTTCGACCTGCCAGGCGTGGACCCGAACGCGGTCGACGTCGACGTCGACGTCAACGTTCTTACCGTCAAGGCGGAACGACGCCCGATCGACCTTGGAGAACAGGCCAGCGTCCAATTGTCCGAGCGGCCGCTCGGCGTGTTCTCCCGACAAATATTCCTCGGCGACGCCCTCGACACCGCACGGATCCAAGCCAGCTACGACAACGGTGTGTTGGTGGTCCGCATCCCGGTCGCCGAACAGGCCAAGCCCCGCAAGGTCGCCGTCAGACAACGGACCGAGCACAAGGCCATCGAAGCCTGACCTCTCAACGCACGCCTGGACGGGTAGTGGCCGCTATGTACCACGGCAACACGATCGCCTCGGCTGGCATGGCCCAGCCAGTGGACGACGACGCCTTCTGGACCATCGTCACCAGCGACGAACTACGGGTCCGGGGCGAATTCGATGCAATCGTCGACGCTGGCCGGCACACCCAGACGCCGCGACCACCCGCTCCACCACAGCCACACGACAGGCCATACCGGCGTCCGTTGCAAGGCGGCGAGCGGTCACGGCCGCCCCATCTGACCGGGGCCCGCAAGTGCATACACGACCCAGTGGTCGCCGCCGCGCCGCACCTCAACAGTGGTGTGCCGACAGGATCCCGACCCAATGCCAGACCGCGCTAGATCACAAACCACGCCGCGACCTCATCGTGTGCCGGTCGCTGTTGCCCGGTCTGGTGTTGCGAATACACGCACCTACCATTTCATTGCTACGCCAACGAGCCGGTGGTCGAGACACATACCCCGGTGACGGGTCGATGCCCAGAGGTGGTGGACAGCATGGCTGCTCCTACCGTTTCGCCGGTGCGGATCGTGTTCTCCTCCAGCCGCACCCAAACACCAGCAATCATGAAACTCTCCGGCGAGCTGGATCTATCCGGCGAGCGGATCGTCGAAAACGCCATCTCCGCGGTGTGGTGGCTGGCAGGTGACCTGATCCTCGACCTATCCGGCTTAGAGTTTTGCTCGTGCGGCGGGCTAACCGTATTCCTTCGCGTCGCGCGGCGCTACCGCAACAACGGCGGCCAATTGTCCTTGGCCGCGCCACGCGGCATCGTGCGGCGCCTAATCGAGGTCGCCGGAATCGATGAGCTTATGCCAGTCTATGCGACGGTCGCTGGTGCGATCACCCACGATCGCGGCGATCGAATCGGGTAGCCCCTCGCCGGCTCGCGTGGCACACGTAGCCCATGCGGCGCGCGGGATTCGCGCCGCAACCCGACTGACCGGCGTTCGCAGACAACACGCCCGGGCCGAACACGTAAAGTCGCCGAACACGCCGAACTCGCTCGTTGCTCACCCGAGGAGCTAGGGCCGCCAATGCTGAAACAGCCGCCGCACGACGAATCAATGAACGGCCAAATGGGACGCCACGCCCGGCTTCGCCGCGAACGGCCGACACCGTTGTTAGCGTCGGCTCGCACCGTGTCGCGTACCTACTTTGGGAGCCCGCACGTAGTCCCGTCGTTGCGGTAAGCCCATTACGGCCGGGGGGTCATGAACACCGTCGGCCAGATCCGCCACGACTGACGAGCCGTGTCGTCGGGCTTGGGCCAGATTCCGCCGGTGACGGTCCGAACCCGTTGTAATGAGCGGGCTACGGACGAGGATCCGGCTTCGCCGGTGCTGTGGTCAAGAAGTTAGGAGCTGCCATGACCAAGACAACCACGAGGGTGCTTATCGGTGTTGTTGTCACCGGGCTGGCGGCGGCTGCGGTGGCCGCGATCGTGCGCTACCGCCGGGGGCAGACTCCTGGTGCTGAGGAACGGGCTCATCTCGACGAGTTGGACTCTCGGCTACGTGACGCCGGAGCACCGGACAGCAACCGCCTGCCGTTCGACATGGATCGGTCATTCAAGACTTCCGCCGGATCCAGGACATTTCTGTGACGAGGTTACGAAATCGGATTTCGGTCTCAGGCGTTGAGCTCTAAGCGCTGTGCAGGCAACCTGGCTGAGAGCGATTTCGATGCCCTTGAGCGGGGAGGCAGGTGAACGCGGCGCGCAACAGCCGACCCAATGCCCTCGGCCACAACGGCGACCTCAGCATCAACATGATCGCGGGAGTCACCGACGGAGGCGGCAACAGAACGCGAGGAAGGGCAACCGTCTGTCTTGAGTCTAGAAAGCGCACAGTCGTCCGCATCGCGAGGCGATCCGTGACCGCTGCCGCAGTTGGTCGCGGCGATGGGTAAGCCGTATCGACGGTGTTGCCCCAGCTTAATGGCTTTGTCGTACGCCACGCGGGTCTGTCGGCCGCCCGCGCGCGCCGATCGCATTTGAACCCCGGAATCTTGCCAGACACGCGAGACGATGGATCGTATGACGACAACGGTCCTGATCGCCGGTGCGTCCGGCTTCATCGGTTCGCGGCTTGGGCGAGCGCTGGTTGACGCCGGTCACGACGTTCGAGCGATGACGCGCAATCCCGGTAGCTACCGCGGCGCAGGTCAGCCGGTTGCCGGGGATGTCTCGGATCCCGCGAGCCTCGACGCCGCGCTGGACGGCGTGACGGCGGCGTACTACCTTGTTCACTCGCTCGACCACACCGACTTCGAGGCCCGCGACGCCCACGCCGCGCGAAACTTCGCCGGTGCCTGCCGCCAGGCTGAGGTCGAGCGCATCATCTACCTTGGCGGCCTAGGCAATGATGACGTCGCCGAACTGTCACCACATCTGCGATCACGGCGCGAGGTTGAGCGCCTGCTCGGCGAGGGAGACGTGCCGGTAACCGTTCTTCGGGCCGGTGTTGTGATCGGACACGGTGGCATAGCGTGGGAGATCACCCGGCAACTCGTTGATCACCTGCCAATCCTGGTCACACCCCGGTGGGTCAACACCTTGAGCCAGCCAATCGCGCTCCAAGACGTGGTTCGTTACCTCGTCGGTGTTCTCGAACCGGAAGAAGCCAAGGGCAGGGTATTTGAGATCGGTGGATCCGAAGTGATGCGATATATCGACATGCTCGAACGGGCAGCCGCGGTACGACGCAAGCGGCTGCCCAATTTCACCGTGCCCATGCTTACGCCTCGACTGTCCTCGGCCTGGCTGGCGTTGGTGACCGACGTCAACATCGCCGCGGCCCGCAATCTAGTGGACTCAATGATCACCGAGGTCATCGTGCACGACCAGTCGATAACCGACATAGTGCCCGGAAAGACCATCGGCTACGACGATGCAGCCCGACTCGCCCTGGCCGAACGGGCCGCTGCTGGCCACCGATCCATAGCGCGACCCTTGCCGAGCGCATCGTAGAAGAAGACGTGCCCGCCGCCGGACCTGCCGACTGCAGCACTGGCCGTTTAGCGCCGCTTACCGACATCGAGCACGTCGAATGTTGCCGCATCCACGCCGGTGACCATCAGCACATCGACCGACTGGTCGGCCTCCACGGTCGCGGCGAGCCGATGCTGACCATCGACGAGAACACCGTCGGTGTCGAACGCGACGCCCTGGTGGGTGACCATCCACTCGCCGCGCCTGATCGCGTCGGCATAGCCGCGTACCACCGCCTTGGACGGTGGCCGGTTACTCGTATTGGCGGCAAGCATCACCGCCGCCTTCGCCGGCGTGATGGGTCTGTACCCTGCTGCGCAAACCCGAACCCCAAACCCGACCCGTCACTGGCACGGCGACAGACGACCATCATGACATCCGCGCCCCGGCACCAGCCACACCACCACCAACCGGAGCAGCGCTTGCCGCTCGACAGCGGCGGGAACCGGCACGTTGCTGCGAGTATCGGTAGCTAGCCGCCGGCAGTAGGCATCCAGGACCGCGGCGCACTGGAACGTTTCGTCGACTTGGCGAACCGTTGACCACACCGTCCAAGGTGAACATGAAGTACGTAAGCGTCGACGTGCCATGCATATCGGGCACCGCCATCGTGGCGCGGCCCGTGGATGAGTCGCCGTTCGGATCCACCAGGTCCCGCGAGACGCTGTGAGGTACCGGTCGATCGGCGCCTAGGGGACAACGCGCCGACACGCCCATCCTCTACAGCCGGTACGGCAGCCGGCATTAATGTCCGCAGGCATCGACCGTGCACGATGCGACCAACCGCGGCCATCCGGCGCAGCCCCAACCGCACAGCCGAAGAAGCACCACACCGTCCGTGGCTCGTCGGCAATCTGGACGCCTTCACCGCGTTTGGCCGTT
Source organism: Micromonosporaceae bacterium (assembly GCA_035713725.1). GTDB lineage: Bacteria > Actinomycetota > Actinomycetes > Mycobacteriales > Micromonosporaceae > DASQPR01. Next base: position 1,752 of record DASTMZ010000110.1, on the reverse strand, counting down.
GTGATCGTCGCATCGTTAGTCGCACGCTCGTCGTCGAGACCGCCGACCACACTTTCGCATCTACGACGACGATCCAAACACTTTGCGACCGACGGGCACACGGCCTGGCACCGCGCTCGGCCTAAGGTCAGTCCTCGGGGATCGGCCGGCCGAAGTCGGCCAGTGTGATGCTGGCGGGCTCGGGGCCGCCGCGCCGCGCCGTGTCGAGACGGTCGATCGCGGCCAGCTGTTCGGCGGTGAGCTCGAAATCGAAGACGTCGAAGTTCTCCGCGATCCGTTCCGGCCGCGTCGACTTCGGGATCGCCGAGCGGCCCTGCTGAAGGTGCCAGCGCAGCATCACCTGCGCGGCAGTCTTGCCGTGGACGTCGGCGATGGCGCTGATTACCGGGTCCTTAAGGGTGCTGGTGTGGCCGGCGTCGCGGTAGAAGGTGATGCCGCCGATCGGTGACCACGCCTGCGTGAGGATGCGGTGCTCAGCATTGAATGCCTGCACCTCGCGCTGGGCGAAGTACGGGTGGACCTCGATCTGGTTCACGGCGGGCACGACGGTCGCGTCGTGCAGCAGCGCGGTGAGATGCTCGACCATGAAGTTGCTGACCCCGATCGCGCGGACTTTGCCATCGGCCAGCAGCGTCTCCAGAGCGCGGTATGCCTCGAGGGTCTTGGCGAACTCCGAAGGCAGTGCTTGGTGCAGGATGAGCAGATCGATCTGGTCGACGCCGAGTTTGCCGGCGCTCTTGTCGAAACTGTGCAGAGTTTCGTCGTAGCCGTAGTCGCTGATCCAAATCTTGGTCTCCAGGAAGAGGCTGTCGCGCTCGACACCCGATGTCGCGGCCGCCTCGCCGACCTGTCGTTCGTTGCCATAGGCGGCGGCGGTATCGACGTGCCGGTAGCCAGTAGACAGGGCCGCCGCGACCGCCGCGCGGGTCTCGTCGGGCGGGGTCTGGAAGACACCGAACCCGAGTGCCGGTATCTCGACGCCGTTGTTCAGCGTGAGCATCGATGCGATGGGCATGACGAATCTCCAAGCTTCGGGATGTGGTGCACCGTGCTCAGCCGGATGCTGGCACCTGGTACTGCTCGTCGGAGACCTGCTCCAACCATTGGACGCCTTGGCCGTAGCCGACCCGGTCCGCCGGCCGGCGCGACGCCGCCACCGACACGCAACGCCACAGGCAGAACCCGCCAGCCACAACGAACGCAACAGTCGCCGGGTCGCGCAGCCACCCAGCCGCCAGCAACACACACCCCCGTCCGATGAATGCCCCGAGCCGCGTTCACCATACGACTCGAAGCTGAGCAGCAATCACACGCACCCATCGGACGAACGTCAGGAGAGGCGGGGAGCAATTGGCTCTGTTGCATTCACGGATCAAGGCTCGACAAGATGCGTGGGTGGACCTGTCATACCGTCGGCGTCCGGCACCACCCGCTATGCAACAGAACCGTCATGGTCAACGTGGTCAACGCTCGTCGGAACAACCGCCTTGCCGCGGTCACGTCGCGCCGTGCTCAGCCGAGCACGTCAACGAACTGCCCCTGCTGGTCAACGCCCCCGAAACGCGCAACGCCACGCCATTGACCGTCACATACGTCTCGTCGACGAGCCAGCGGTCGCCCGGCGAACGCCCGGCGAAGCGGGCCGCATCGGCCAGCAGCGGCGTAACTCGTTACACCCACCGGTAGACGGTGACCTGATCGACAAGGTCCGCAAGCCCGAACCACCGCATAGCTGGGGACGCGCACAATGAC
>DASTMZ010000109.1:0-9993 GCA_035713725.1 Micromonosporaceae bacterium | reverse complement strand
CGCACGCGCGATCTCGCCGCAGTCCGGCAGCAGCGGGCCGTGACCGGTGAGAACGGGTACGCCGTCGAGCCGCGCGAGCCGATCGAGCGTGGCGAGATAGTCGGCAAGGTTGCCGTCCGGCCACGCCACGACCGTGGTGCCGCGGCCCAGGATCGTGTCGCCGGTGCAGATGCCCCGATCCACTCCTGCCGACACCACGAAGGACACCGAGTCCGCCGTGTGACCCGGGGTGGCGATCACCTCGATGGTGACGCCGGCCGCCTCGATGCGGTCGCCATCGGTCAGCGGCGCCGCATCGCGGCACAGCGCCGGGTCGGCCGCCGCCACCGGTACGCCATCCAGCAGTTCTCGCAGACGCGCTACGCCCTCGGAGTGATCGAGATGCCGATGCGTCAGCACGATCAACTCCACTGGCCCGGCCGCCGCCACCGCTGCGAGGTGCCCTTCGTCCGCCGGCCCTGGGTCCACCACGACCGCGCTAGCCGATCCCGGACCTCGCAGCACCCAGGTGTTGGTGCCGTCAAGCGTCATCGGCCCCGGGTTGGGCGCCCGGAGCAGCGTGGCGAACGCGTTGCTCCCAGACCCAGACGGCATAGCGCCATCTTGACACCGCTACACAGCGCACCGTTAGGCGGTTCGCCCGGTGCGCACCGCTGCGTGCCGCGCCGTCCACTTCCGGCAAGATCGTTTCGGGTGTACATCGCCGCGATGCCACGGTGAGGCGCCCGCAAGCGGCACGGTTAGTCGGCGACCTCCACGATCACCTCGACCTCGACGGGCGCGCCGAGCGGCAACTCCGCGACTCCAACGGCGCTGCGGGCGTGCTGGCCGGCGTCGCCGAACACCGACGCGAACAGCTCCGAGGCGCCGTTGATCACGCCGGGCTGTCCGGTGAATCCCTCCGCCGAGGCGACGAATCCGGTGACCTTGACGACGCGACGCACCCGGCCGAGGCCGACGATGCCCTCGATGACCGCAAGGCCATTGAGCGCGCAGCGGGCGGCCAGCTGCTTGGCTTCCTCGACGGTCACCTCCGCGCCGACCTTGCCGGTCGCCGGCAGCTTGCCGTCGATCATCGGAAGCTGACCGGACACGTAGACGTGATTGCCGGACCGCACCGCGGGCACGTACGCGGCGAGCGGCGGCGAACTGGTCGGCAGCGTCAGCCCAAGCTCGGCAAGGCGGGCGTACGGATCCGTCACGACGACTCCTTCGGCCGCTTCAAGTAGGCGACGAGCTGCTCGCTGTTCGGACCCGGAATCACCGCGACAAGCTCCCAGCCGTCCTGGCCCCAGTTGTCGAGGATCTGCTTCGTCGCGTGGACGAGCAGCGGGACGGTGGCGTACTCCCATTTCTGCATGGAGCGCACGATATCCCTCGCCAGATGGCGGCCAACGGCAAGGCTGCGGCTTCCGCCGGTCTGGAGGTCAATGCGTCCGCGGTCAGGAAGAAGCTACAGTTCGGGTTCGTGGCGGATACCTCTACCGGCCGTGGTGCGATCTTGCCCGAATGGCAGGCGCGGCTGCACATCGTGACCGGCAAGGGCGGCACCGGCAAGACCACGGTTGCGGGTGCGCTCGCCCTCGCGCTCGCTGGCGGCGGGCGCCGTACCCTCGTCGTCGAGGTCGAGGGCCGGCAGGGCATCGCACCGCTTTTCAACGTCGGCCCGTTGCCCTACGCGGAGCGGCGCGTGGCCACCACCGCGGACGGCGGCGAGGTGCACGCGCTCGCGGTGGACGCCGAGGAAGCACTCCTCGAATACCTGGACATGTTCTACAAGCTCGGGCTGGCCGGTCGCGCGCTGCAGCGATTCGGTGCCATCGACTTCGCCACCACCATCGCGCCCGGCCTGCGCGACGTGCTGCTGACGGGCAAGGTGAAGGAGGCCACCTCGCGGCGCCGGGACGGACACCGTGTCTACGACGCGGTCATCCTCGACGCGCCGCCCACCGGTCGCATCGGCCGGTTTCTCAACGTGACCGCGGAGACGGCACGGCTGGCGAAGGTCGGTCCGATCAAGACGCAGAGCGAAGGTGTGGCGGCCGTGCTGCGCTCGCCGATGACCGCCGTGCACATCGTCACGATGCTCGAGGAGATGCCTATCCAGGAGACCGCGGATGCGATGCGCGAGCTCACCGCCCTCGGCATCCCGATCGGCCGCGTCATCATCAACGCGACACGCCCGGCGTTGCTCGGAGGTGCCCGACCAACCAGCGCCGAAATCAAGCGCGGTCTGGCCGCGGCCGGGCTCGCGACCGGACGTGCCGCGGTCGGTGGCCTCGTCGACGAGGTCAAGGACTACCTGGTACGGCGGAGCGTCGAGGCCTCGTTGCGCACCGAGCTGGCCGAGCTCGGCACTCCCATGATCGAGCTGCCGTTCCTGCCCGGCGGAGTGAACCGGGCGGGCTTGACGGCTCTCGCCGACGTGCTGCGTTGACGCGCGGATACCCTCTTAAGAGTGGCGGCAGAAAGCGCGGGGACGGGGCGGGGTGACCGACCACCGGACCAGACCGCGCCCGGCGCACCGGTCTTGGACATCGACGCGATCCTTGCCGACCCGGGCATCCGGATCGTGGTGTGTTGCGGGTCGGGCGGTGTCGGTAAGACAACGACCGCTGCCGCGCTCGGCCTGCGCGCCGCGGAAGTGCACGGTCGTCGGACCGTCGTGCTGACCATCGACCCGGCGCGGCGCCTCGCGCAGTCGCTCGGGCTTACCGAGCTGGACAACACGCCGCGGCAGGTCAAGGGCGTCAGCGCGGCGAGCGGCGGCGAGCTGCACGCCATGATGCTCGACATGAAGCGGACGTTCGACGAGGTCGTGCTGACACATACCGACGCGGCACGCGCCGAGGAGATCTTCGCCAACCCGTTCTACCAGGCCATGAGTTCCACCTTCTCGGGCACGCAGGAATACATGGCGATGGAGAAGCTTGGACAGCTTCGCGCGCGCGACGAGTGGGACATGATCGTCGTCGACACCCCGCCGTCCCGGTCCGCGCTGGACTTCCTCGACGCGCCGCAGCGGCTGTCCCGCTTCCTCGATGGCCGCATGCTGCGACTGCTGCTCGCACCGGCGCGGGCCGGCGGGCGGAGCATGTTCTCGCTCGTGACCGCGTCGCTCGGAGTCTTTTCCAAGGCCGTGCAGAAAATCCTCGGTGGCCAGCTGCTCGCCGACCTGTCGGGATTCGTCTCCGCGCTCGACACGACGTTCGGTGGATTCCGGGATCGCGCCGAACGCACGTACCAGATCCTGCAGGCGCCCGAGACGGCGTTCCTCGTCCTGGCCGCTCCGGAGCCCGATGCGGTGCGCGAGGCGAGCTACTTCGCCGGGCGGTTGGCACGCGACCGCATGCCGTTGCAAGGACTGATCTTGAACCGTACCCACCAGGTGTCGGCGACCGACTTGTCCGCGGACGACGCGCTCACCGCGGCGGCCGCGCTCGACGAGCAAGGTGAACACCCGGCGGCGGCGGACGCTCTGCGCATCCACGCCGCGCTGTGTCACCAGGTGGCGCGGGAAGTTGCGGTGGCGACCCGGTTCAGCGCGGCACACCCACGGGTGCCAACCATCGCCGTTGCGGCGCAGCCCGTCGACGTGCATGACGTCGACGGGCTGCGTGAAATAGGAATCGCACTCGCCGGACAGCATGCGCCTCGAGACGCCCGACCGGCGAACGGAGACTAACTAACCGGTAGGAACAAGATCGCTCTTCTTGACACCCTCGCGCAGCAGCGCTGCCTCGAAGGTCTTCTTCCAACTGGCCACCTGTGGGTGCCGCCGCAACAGTGCACGACGCTCCCGCTCGGTCATGCCGCCCCACACCCCGAATTCGATCCGGTTGTCCAATGCGTCGGCCAGGCACTCGTACCGGACCGGGCAGCTGCGGCAGATCCGCTTCGCGACGTTCTGCTCAGCACCTTGGACGAACAACGCATCCGGATCACCGCTGCGGCACGCAGCAAGGCTTGGCCAGTCTGCGATCATCCCCATTTGTCCACCGTCCCCCCTTCTGTCTCCCCCCGGTGCGTTGGCGTGTCGCCATCGCACCCGATGTCTCGAAGCGGCCCGGGTCGGTGGGACCCGAATCTCCTCGCCGCCGGCGTCTCCCGTTGCCGGTCAACGACGAGATACACGCCGTCGCCCCACCATGGGAGTGACGTGCGGTAATCCGCCGACCCATCATGCTCCGTAGTCATGCGATTACGCAACGTTGAAGGCAAAATTCGTCAAAAGCGGACAGGCCATCACTAAACGCGCCGAGGGATCTCACCGGCGATCACCGGGATCCGCGCCGTACGAGTGCGATACCCGCCGAAGTCAGCACGCGGCCCGTGACACATTCGCCTCGCACGCCGCACGGCTCACAAGACTCTGTAATCCGACCCGAAGTTCGCCGCGACGTGCTATTGAGCGACGTCCTCTACTCTTAGGTCCGTGATTCGGATTCGTAGGGGCGACCGGAGCATTCTTGCCAACGGGGTCTCGCTGGTCATCTGTGGCTTGTTAGCCGGAGTCGTGGTCGCCGCCGCGGCGTTCCCAGCGGTCGCGTTGACCGGTCTGGCGGCAAAGGCTGGCGCCGACAACTTCGACAGTCTGCCGTCGGTGCTTCAGGTTCCGAAGGCGCCGCAGATCACCAACGTCTACGCATCCGATGGCACGACGCTCATCACGTCGTTGTTCGACGAGAACCGGCGCGACGTGCCGATCAACCAGATCTCGCAAGTGATGCAGGACGCCGTGGTGGCGTCCGAGGACAAGCGGTTCTTCGTGCACAACGGCGTGGACCTGCGCGGTGTGGCGCGCGCGTTCGTCGCCGACTCCAACGACGAGTCACAGCAGGGCGCGTCCACGATCACCATGCAGTACGTACGGCTGGCCACCTCGTATTCGGCGACCACGCCGCAGGAGGTAGTCGACGCGACCGAGGACTCGCCGGCACGGAAGCTTCGCGAGGCGCACCTCGCCATCGCGTTGGAGAAGCAGCTCACCGAGGAACACGGCGGAGACAAGCACGCGGCGAAGCTCGACATCCTCGACCGCTATCTGAACATCGCACCATTCGGGCACGGCGCGTACGGCGTCTACGCCGCCGCCGAGGTGTATTTCAACGAGCCGCCAAAGGATCTGACGCTTCCGCAAGCCGCGCTGATCGCTGGTCTGCTGCAAGGGACGACAAAATACGACCCGTCGACGCCGTCCGGGCTCCAGAACGCGGTGAGCCGTCGCGACAAGCACGTGCTGCCCGAGATGGTGGACATGAAGTTCATCACGCCGGCGCAAGAGGCTCAGATCGTGGGTACGGCGGCCGGGTTGAAGCTGCACCCGACGCCCAACGGTTGCGTCTCCGCGCGGGCGTCGTACGGATTCTTCTGCGACTACCTCTACCGGTGGTGGTTGCAGCAGCCGGCCCTGGGCGCCGACGAGTTCGAGCGTCTGAATCGGCTCGAGACCGGCGGATACAAGATCATCTCCACGTTGAACGTCAAGGACCAAGCCGCCGCGATGAAACACATCGAAGACACCGATCGGACCGGCAACTCGTCGGCCATGATGGTGGCCGCGGTCGAGCCGAAGACCGGCTACGTCGACGTCGTGGCGGTGAACCGCAACTACAGCAACGACGAGAGTCACAACGGCAAGAGCACCGATCCAAAGGCGCCGCGTGGCTCGGTGGGTAGCTATCCGAACACCACCGTGCCGCTGGTCACCGGCAGTGCGACGAACCTGGGTTATCAGTTCGGCTCGACGTTCAAAATGTTCACGATGGTCGCGGCGCTCGAAGCCGGCGTGCCATTGTCGTACAAGATCAACGCGCCGGAGCAATACCATTCGAACTTCCCCGTGGGGGACGACCCGAATGGGTGCAACGGCTATTACTGCCCAAAGAACTCGAGCACCGGCGATGTCGGCGACTGGAACATGTGGCAGGCGTACGGCAAGTCGGTCAACACGTACTTCGTGCCGCTGGAGGACCGCATCGGGACATCGGGTCCGATCGATGTGGCGCGGCGGCTCGGCATTACGATTCCGGCCTCGCTCGGCATCAACCCGGCTAGCTTCGGCGCGTTCACGCTGGGCGTCATCCAGGTGACCCCGCTGCAGATGGCGTCGGCGTACGGCACCATCGCAAACAGCGGTAAGCGGTGCACGCCGCTGCCGGTCATCTCGATCACTGACCCCAACGGCACCCAGCTGGACATCGCAAAGCCGCAGTGCTCGCAGGTCATCGATCCGAACATCGCGAACGTGGCGCTAGACGCCGCGCGCTGCCCGATCGGCAACCAGTCCGCATTCGGCATGTGCAACGGCACGACCGCGCAAGCCGTCGGCGGGCAGGTCACCACGAAGGTCAACGGCAAGACGGTGCGCCGGCCGATCGCGGGCAAGACCGGAACCACCGACAACAACCAGGCCTACGCACTCATCGCGATGACCCCGCAGTTAGCGGTCGCTGGGGTGCTGGCCGATCCGGACAACGCAACGAAGCGGCAGACGCTGCCGCGGCCCTCCATCAACACGGTGGTGGCTGACACGTTGCGGGACTCGCTCAAGGGTCTGCCGATCGTGCAGTTCCCGAAGCCGAATCGCGCAATAGCGTTCGGCACGCAGGTCTCCATTCCGGGCGTGACTTGTGCATCGGTGGGCACCGCGAGATCCAAGCTTCGCAGCGCCGGATTCACGGTGATCCAGATGCGGACAACGGTCACGTCGCCGTGTGCAGCCGGCTCGGTCGCGTCGACGGACCCGAGCGGCTCGTCCGCCCGTGGCACACCGATCGCGATCTTCGTGAGTAACGGCAAGGGCCAGGCGCCGCCGCCCTGCATCCTTCCCATCTGTCCGCCCGGCGGCGGCGGCGGCGGTGGCGGAGGCGGCGGCCCCGGCAAGCCTCCGCCCTGCACGGGCAACGTGTGCCCGCCCGGAGGTGGCGGAGGCGGCGGCTAGCCCGCGATTTGTCGGCGCACCTCTGCGGCCACCCGCCCACCCTCAGCGCGGCCGGCGACCTCCGCCTGGGCCGCCTTCATCGCCGCGCCCATCGCCTGCTTACCGGACAGGTCCAGGCCTTCGAGCGCCTTGGTGACGGCGACCGAGAGCTCCTCGTCGGACAGCTGCTTCGGCAGATACGCCTCGAGAACTCGCTCCTCGTGGCGCTCCCGCTCGGCCTGTTCCGCACGGCCGGCGTCGGCGAACGCCGTGGCCGCGTCGCGGCGCTTCTTCATCTCCCGCCGCAGCACCGTCTCGACCTCTTGATCGGTCAAGGTACGGGCGGCCGATCCGGCGACCTCCTCGGTGCGGACCGCGGCGATGGCCATCCGCAGCGTCGAGACAACCAGCTCGTCGCGCGCCTTGAGGGCAGTGCGCAGGTCGGCTTCGAGACGGTCCTTGAACGTGGTCATGCCACGAGAAACTACTCTGAGCCGCATGCGTTCGCGTTCAGTTATCCGGGCCGGTGCGACCGCCGCCGTCACCGTTGGCGCCACGACACTTGCGTATGCCACGTTGATCGAGCGGAACATGTTCACGCTGCGCCGTGTCGACGTCCCGGCGCTGGCACCCGATGCCGAACCGCTACGCCTGCTGCACATCTCGGACCTGCATCTCATGCCGGGCCAGCGCGGCAAGCAATCGTGGGTACGCGAACTCGTCGGCACCGACCCCGACCTGATCGTGGTGACCGGCGACAACATAGCGCACCCGGAGGCGGTGACCGCCGTCGCGCACGCACTCGGCCCGGTGCTCGATCGCCCCGGCGTGTTCGTGTTCGGTTCGAACGACTACCGCGGCCCGGTGTTCAAGAACCCGTTCGGCTACTTCGACCGAGACCGCCCCTATGTCCAGGGCGTCGAGTTGCCCACCGAAGAATTGCGCGAGCTCTTCGTCGCGGCGGGCTGGGTGGACCTCAACAACGCGCGCGTGACGCTGAAGGCGGGCGGTCGCACCGTGGAGGCGGTCGGCGTCGACGATCCGCACGTCGAGCGCGACGACTACGACTCGGTCGCTGGCCCAGCTTCACCAGCCGTCGACCTGCGCATTGGCCTAACTCACACGCCGGAGCCGTACGTTCTCGATGCGATGGCTGGCGACGGCTTCGACCTGCTGCTTGCCGGCCACACGCACGGCGGCCAGGTACGCGTACCGGGCATCGGCGCGCTCGTCACGAACTGCGGGCTGGACCGCCACATGGCACGCGGACTGCACCGGTGGCCGGCCGGCGACCGGCGCACGTGGTTGCACGTCTCGGCCGGTCTGGGTACGCATCCGACGGCGCCGATTCGCTTCGCGTGTCGACCCGAGGCAACCCTGTTGACGGTCATCCCGCGGTGATCTCCGGCCCGCCCGTGCACCGCCGAGAAACCCAGATTTGCGGGGCCGGTGGCGTCGGTTACGATTGCCCGGCACGCCGGGGTGTGGCGCAGCTTGGTAGCGCGCTTCGTTCGGGACGAAGAGGCCGTGGGTTCAAATCCCGCCACCCCGACCACGCAGAATCCGCACGTAATGGGCCCCTCCGCAGGAGGGGTCCATCGCTGTTACTGCGGGGTCGGCAGTGGGCAGCTGGCGCGACGCGCACCGCAGCGCGCATCGACACGTGTCACACCGGTACGTTGTCGCGATGACTTCACCCGCTAGCGACTGGGAAGAGCGGCTCGCGCTTCTCTGGGCAACCATGGATGACTATCCAGAGTCGGAGTTCGTCGAGCGAATGGACGCGCTCGCGACGCAGCTTCCCGCCGACAGCCCGGTCGCGGCGTTCGAGCGGGGTGGCGCACGCGACTCGACCGGAGATCCGGCCGCCGCGATTGTGCTGTACCGGCGAGCTCTCGATCTTGGTTTGTCCGGCATCCGGCGTCGCCGCGCGGTCGTGCAGCTGGCGAGCTCGTTGCGCAATCTCGGCGACGTCGCAGGCAGCGTTGCACTGCTGAGCGCCGAACGGGACGCCGGCTCCGACGAGCTGGACGACGCGGTACGCGCATTTCTCGCGCTCGCGTTGGTCGACTCGGGCCGTGAGCGCGAGGCGGCCGCTATCGCGCTCGAGACGCTCGCGCCGCACTTGGTGCGCTATCAGCGATCGCTCGCGAATTACGCCCGTGCGTTGACCGAGGACGCGTAGCAGGTTCGCGAGAAGAACTTGCCGCCGCAACGGCCTTGCGCCGGGTTCACCTGGGTCCACGAACTGAGATTGACGTCACAGCTGATCGCGACCGCGGACGACGGTTCGGCGTGCGGGCCTCGGGATCGCGTTCGCGCAACGAACGCCGTGGCCTGGCACATCTGACGACCCGAGTCGCGAGATCGTCGCACACCCATCGGCCGTACGGGTTAAGTATCCGAATGGTTAGCAGCCATTTCTTGATATTAACCGCAGTTCGTGCGTCGAAAAGGTGTTGATGCTTAACCGTAAACAGGAGTTGCCGGATAACTTCCCTTGGAGGTACCGTGTTTCCCATGCCACTCACCTTGAACGACGCACTGGCAGACTATTACGAGGTTAAGCGCGGAAGTTACAAGCCAACATCCTGGCGCGGCATCCAGCAACGTCTCGAACACTGGCGAACCTGGGTTACCCGAGCAACGCAGCCGTATGTTTACCTGGCCGACGTGGCGGACCCTGGCGAGCGCTACATGGAGCGTTATTTCAACAAGCTCCGCCCGCCGGCATACAAGCCAGCGAGCTTCAACTTATTTCGCCAGCACCTCAATGGCTTCTGGGCGTACACGCGCGACCGCGGCTGGGTTCACACGAATCCGATGATGCATGTCGATCCGCTGCGCAACCCGCGCAAGATCAATCTCATGCTCTCGGCCGAGGAACTAATCAACCTCCTCGAATCCGCCGACGATCCAAGAGACCGGGCGGCGCTGGCCCTCGGCATGAACACTGGGCTCCGCGCAGGCGACATCACCACGCTCACCGTGGGCGACGTGGACCTGACCAGTAATCGGCTGACCGCCTGGATCGAGAAGGCGAACGAGCAGCGCACCTTCGGCATCACGGC
>DASTMZ010000108.1:0-19306 GCA_035713725.1 Micromonosporaceae bacterium | reverse complement strand
GGTGAATACGAGTCGGGCACCGGCCGCGGCGTCGGCGGCGGTGGCCGGCTCGATCAACTCCGGGACGGCCGGCGCGCGCAGCAGATTTACCAGGGCGCCGCCAAACTGGAACACCGCCGAGTCATCGTCGGTGAACATCGGATCGGTCGCGAACGCGTTTGTGTAGAACGCCTTCGCCGCGGCAAGGTCTGCCACGAACAACGTGTTGGCGCCGATGCCGCCGGCCCATGAGGTCATGTGGCTCCTTAAGATCGAGTGGCTCGTCACGACAGGGTCCGCGGCAATCCTCACCGCCAGCGGCGCTCAGGCATCGTAGACCACTGCACCGCCGACGAGCGTGTACTTGACGGTGGCGTCGGTGATCGGGCCGGCGTCCGGTGCGAAGATGTCGCGATCGAGCACGACTAGGTCTGCGTACTTGCCGACCTCGATCGAGCCGGTCACGCCGTCGTGGTGGTTCGTGTGCGCGCTGCCCATCGTGTAGGCGTAGACGGCCTCGGCGAGCGACAGTCGTTCGGCCGGGAGGAACGGCTCCACGTCCGGACCGGACCCCGGCTCCGTACGGTGCACCGCCACGTGCATGATCTCCAACGGATCCGGGGTGGTGACCGGCCAGTCGCTGCCGAGCGCGAGCCGCCCGCCGGAACGCGCAATCGACGCGAACGGGTATTGCCACGCCGACCGGTCCCCGCCCAGGTACGGGATGGTCAGGTCGGTCATCGCCGCGTCGGCGACGGCCCACAGTGCCTGGATGTTCGCGGTCGCGCCGAGTTCACCGAACCGGGCCACGTCGTCGGGATGTACCACCTGGATGTGCGCGAGTTGGTGCCGGTTGCCGCGGTTGCCATTGGCGGCGCGGGCGGCGGCGACGGCGTCCAGCCCGGCGCGCACCGCGCGATCGCCCAGCGCGTGCATGTGCACCTGGAAGCCGATGCCGTCAAGCGCCGTGACGATGGCTGGTAGCAGCGACGGGTCGATGAAGTCGATGCCGTTGTTGTCGGTGGCGTGTCCGTGACCGTCGAGATAGGGCGACAGCATCGACGCCGTGAACGTCTCGCAGACGCCGTCCAGCATGATCTTCACTGCGCTCGGGCGGAATCGGCCTACCGGGCCGCGGGCCCGGCGAGCGGCCAGCTCTTCTACCTGCTCGAGGCCACGCGCGCGATCCCACCAGAGCGCGCCGACGACGCGCGCGGTCAATTGGCCGGAGGACGCCAGGTCCAGGTAGGTGTCGAGGGAGTCGGGCACGCTCGGGCCGTCGCCGACCCACGCGTCCTGCCACGCGGTGACGCCGAGCGAGTGCAAATACGCCTGCCCGACCCGGAGTCCCTGCCGCATGTCCTCCGCCGTCGCGGCGGATACCAGCTTCTCCACCAGGTCCATCGCGGCCTCGTGCAGTGCGCCGGTCGGGTGGCCGTCCGAGTCTCGTTCGATTCGGCCGTGCGGTGGATCTGCCGTGTCGCGCGTGATGCCGGCGACGCTCAACGCTCGAGAGTTGACCCAGGCGCTGTGGTGATCACGGTTTGGCAGGAACACGGGGCGATCGCGTACCACGTCATCCAAAGCGGCCGCGCTCGGGCAGCCACCCGGAAACGCCTCCATCGCCCAACCGCCACCAGTGATCCACTCTCGGTCCGGATGCGCGGCCGCGTACGCCGCGATGGTGGCCAAATACGCCGGCTGGGTCTTGTCGCCAGTCAGATCGCACTGGCTGCGCTCGAGCCCGCCGGCGACCGGGTGCGCGTGCGCATCCTGGAAGCCCGGCAGCACCACGCCGCCAGCGAGATCGATCACATCGGTGGCCGGCCGGACGTACCCCCGGATCTCCTCCTCGTGCCCGACGGCGAGGATCCGTCCTTCCCGGACGGCAACCGCGGTGGGCGGCGCGGACGCGTCCGCGTAGGGCCCTGCGACCGCTCGCACGACGCCGCCGGTCAGCACCAGATCAGCATGCACGTGCGCCTCCCGCGGCGTCTGGGTCGACCGCAGCGCCAGGATAGGCTATGGGCGTGCTCACCATTGACCGCAGGATCATCGACGGGATCATGGCACATGCCCGTCGTGACCACCCTGAGGAAGCATGTGGTGTGGTGGCCGGACCGGCCGGCCGGGATCGGCCGGAGCGCCTCATTCCGATGGAAAACGCCGAACGGTCCATGACGTTCTATCGATTTGACTCGATGGAGCAGTTCCGGGTGTGGCGGGAGATGGACGACCGCGAGGAAGAGCCGGTGGTGATCTACCACTCGCACACCGCGACCGAGGCCTATCCGTCGCGCACCGACGTGTCGTTCGCCGGTGAGCCGAATGCGCATTACATGCTGGTCTCCACGCGCGATCCGGACATCGAGGAGATCAGGTCCTTTCGCATCGTGGACGGCGAAGTGACCGAGGAGCCGGTGCGCGTGGTGACGGCGCACGACGACAGCGCCGACGCGCCGCCGGCGACGCAGGATGCCGTCACGACCTACATGTTCGGACAGACCCAGACGAACGTCGACTACGAGTGTCCGGCGTAACAAGCCGGCACCGCAGTCAGTCGCAATATTCATCGTCCGTCAGTCGTTCGTGTCCAACAGCGTGGTCAAAACACATCCGAGGAGTACGCCAGCCATGGCCATCGAGGTTCGCATCCCGACCATCCTGCGCAGCTACACCGGCGGCGAGAAGGCCGTCACCGCCACCGGTGACACGCTCGCCGACCTGCTCATCGATCTCGACGCGCGCCACCCGGGACTGCGCGACCGCCTGATCAAGGACGGTTCGCTACACCGGTTCGTGAACGTCTACGTCAACGACGAGGACGTCCGCTTCCTCGGCTCGCTCGACGCCAAGCTCTCCGACGGCGATCACGTCACGATCCTGCCCGCCGTGGCCGGCGGCTCTGGCGGGGCGGGCGCGTTCACCAAGCCTCGGAGCTGACCATGGCGAGGTTCGCCAGCATGCTCGACGCGTGCGGCGGCACGCCGCTCGTCGGGCTGCCGCGGCTCTCCCCGTCCGAGGACGTACGGCTGTGGGCAAAGCTCGAGGACCGCAACCCGACCGGCAGCGTGAAGGATCGCGCCGCGCTGTGGATGGTGCGCGCCGCCGAGGCCGACGGCCGCCTGCGACCGGGCGACACGATCCTGGAGCCGACCAGTGGGAACACCGGCATCTCGCTGGCCATGGTCGCGAAGCTGCGCGGCTACCGGCTGGTGTGCGTGATGCCGGAGAACGTGTCGACGGAACGTACCCAGTTGCTGCGCATGTACGGCGCGGAGATCATCTTTTCGCCGGCGGCCGGCGGCTCGAACCAGGCGGTCGCGATGGCGCGACAGATCGCCGAGGACCATCCGGACTGGGTGATGTTGTTCCAGTACGGCAACGAGGCGAACGCCCGAGCGCACTACGAGACGACCGGCCCGGAGCTGCTGCGTGACCTGCCGACCATCACGCATTTCGTGGCCGGCCTCGGCACCACCGGCACTTTGATGGGCACCGGCCGCTACCTGCGCGAGAAGCAGCCGGACATCGAAATCATCGCGGCCGAGCCCCGCTACGGAGAGCTCGTCTACGGGCTGCGGAACATCGACGAGGGGTACGTCCCCGAGCTGTACGACGCGACGGTGCTGACCAGGCGCTTCTCAGTGGGTACCCGGGACGCGGTGCTTCGTACCCGCCAGCTGGTCGATGTCGAGGGCATCTTCGCCGGGTTCTCCAGTGGCGCCGTTTTGCACGCTGCGCTCGCCGTCGGTCATCAGGCGATGAAGGAAGGCAAGCGCGCAGAC
Organism: Micromonosporaceae bacterium; assembly: GCA_035713725.1. GTDB lineage: Bacteria > Actinomycetota > Actinomycetes > Mycobacteriales > Micromonosporaceae > DASQPR01. Next base: position 15,539 of record DASTMZ010000108.1, on the reverse strand, counting down.
ATCGCATTCCTGGTCGCGGACGGCGGCTTCAAGTACCTGTCAACCGGCGCCTACGGCGGGACGCTCGCGGACGCCGAATCCGCGCTGGAGGGACAGCTCTGGGCTTAAATCCGCTCCACGGCGGCGTCGCCGCGCGCGAAAGCGGCCGTCTAGAGCAATTCGACCAGCACGAGCGCAAAAATGATCGTGATCGTCGCGACGCCGAGCAGGATCCAGGGCCGCGTGCCCTGCCGCGCAGCGAAGAACGAGGCAACCGTCGATGCGAAGCCGACGAGCCCGGTCAAAGCGGCAAGCGGGAAGAACCAGCCCGGCGCGCCCGACACCACGGCGAAGAATGACCGCACGCCGAGCATCAGGCCGACGATGCCGATCACCGCCGCCCAGGCGCTGAGTCCGACGAGGCGACCGGGCGCCGGTGACTCTACCGGTGCGGGTCGCATGGCGAGGGTGACGCGAGCCAGTCCGGCGGGCTCGCCGTCGTCCGCGAGCTTGGGTGCGCCGCCGGTCATGACGCCAAGATCGCCGGCGTAACTGTCGGCTACGTACGTGCCGGGGGCGCTGCGCGCGTGGGGAACCGCGCCGTTCGTCGAGGGGGTCGTCGCGATCGTACGGTTCGCGTCGGTGCTCACGAGGTGTCGTGCCTTCCAGGTGGGGGCCCGTGCCGGTCGGTGCCGTCCGGTGTTCGTTCGATATATGTCATAGAAATGACACTTTGCGCAAATCGGCCCACCGATCCGGCGCGTCGGGTTGGGCTCGCGCAACACCCCGTGGGGTCAGCCTACCGAGACAGCGGCCGCAAGCGCGCGGTGGGCCGTCGCGGCCGCATCGGCCGAGGATGACGCCTGTCACGTTCCAGACAGGGGTGCCCGATGTGTCCCATGTGCTACCGGTGCGCAGCGTAGGCTCCGCAGCGTGAGCGACGCGCCGATCGGCATCTTCGACTCGGGAGTCGGCGGCCTGACGGTGGCCCGCGCGATCCTCGATCAGCTGCCGCACGAGGAAGTGCGCTACCTCGGCGACACGGCGCACCTTCCGTACGGCTCTCGCCCGATCGCCGAGGTGCGACGCCTCGCACTCGGATGCCTCGATCGACTGGTCGACGAGGGCGTGAAGATGCTGGTGATCGCGTGCAACACGGCCTCGGCGGCCTGCCTGCACGACGCGCGGGAGCGCTATTCGGTGCCGGTCGTCGAGGTGATCCGGCCGGCGGTTCGGCGGGCGGTCGCCGCGACGCGAAACAGCCAGATCGGTGTGATCGGTACGGCGGCCACGGTCGCCAGCGGCGCGTATGAGGACGGTTTTGCGGCCGCTCCTCACGTGACCGTAACGAGCGTCGCGTGCCCGCAGTTTGTCGACTTCGTCGAGCGCGGCATCACGTCCGGACGTGCGCTGCTCGGGCTCGCGCACGGATACCTCGAGCCGCTGCAGCGCGCCGAGGTGGACACCGTCGTGCTCGGCTGCACGCACTACCCGCTCCTGACCGGCATGCTCGGTGTGGTGATGGGCGATGGGGTCACGCTCGTGTCGAGTGCCGACGAGACCGCGCGAGAGGTCTACCGGCAGCTGACCGAGCGCGACATGTTCCGGCCGGACGAGGCGAGCGTGCCGCGACATGACTTCGCATGCACCGGCGATCCGGCCGCCTTCGCACGGCTCGCGCAGCGGTTTCTCGGTCCAGAGGTGGCCGCGGCGGACCGCATTGCGGCCGGTGCCGGTTTGGTCCCGTCCGACCGCGTCGCCGCCGGGGTGGCGCGCCCGTCCGGCGACAGCGTCGGCGTCGGTGCCGGTCTCGCCGCGGCGGCACATGCGGTCACGACGACGGGTGCGATCCCGCCCGCCACGAACGCTGCCGCGCCCACCGCGGTCGGTGCCCGGGGGTCGGAGTGAAGCTGACCGTGCTCGGCTGCGCCGGAAGCTTTCCCGGCCCCGAGTCGGCCTGTTCGGCGTACCTGGTCGAGGCCGAGGGCTTCCGCCTGATGTTGGACTTCGGGACCGGCTCACTGTCCGCGTTGCAGCGCTACGCGGGCCTCAAGAGCATCGACGCCGTGCTGCTCACCCATCTGCACTGCGATCACATGTTCGACGCTTGTTCGTACGTCGTGGTGCGCCGCTACGCGCCGGATGGTCCGTACGAGCGGCTGCCGCTGTTCGGACCGGCCGGCACACGGGAACGGATGATCGCCACGTACGGCAGCGACGAAGGGCCGCTCGACGATGTCTACACGTTCCATACGCTCGAACCCGGCACGCTGGAGATCGGACCGCTGACGGTGGCGGTGGACCGGGTCGAGCACCCGGTCGAGACCTACGGCGTACGCATCGAGCACGACGGCGGAACGCTGGCCTACTCCGCCGACACCGCGCCGTGTGACTCGCTGATCCGGCTGGCGTCCGGCGCGGACGCGTTCCTCTGCGAGGCGAGCTTCCTCGACACCGAGGACAACCCGTCCGGGCTCCACATGACCGGCCGTGATGCCGGCGACGCGGCCACCAAGGCCGGTGTGCGCCAGTTATTGCTGACCCACCTGGTGACGGCGTGGGGGAGCGAGAGTCTGACGCTCGAGGCAGCGTCGTCCGCGTTCTCCGGTCCGATCGACATTGTCCGGCCGGGCGCCACGTATGACCTCTGAGCCGCGGCAAGATCGACCGAGGGGATAGCTGCGTCGTGCGAACGGCGCCTCGCGGCGTCGCGACACGTCCGACCGGCTGTGACATTGCCGCCTCGCGGCATCGCTACGCGTCGGCGGGCGCGCCCGTACGATGGCGGGCATGGCCCGACCCGATGGACGCAAACCCGATGAGCTCCGCCCCGTCACGCTGACCCGTGGGTACAACATGCACGCGGAGGGCTCGGTGCTCGTCGACTTCGGCGACACCCGCGTGCTGTGCACCGCGAGCGTGACGGCCGGCGTGCCACGGTGGCGCAAGGGCTCCGGCCTCGGGTGGGTGACGAGCGAATACGCGATGCTCCCGCGTGCCACCACCACGCGCAACGACCGCGAGAGCATCAAGGGCCGGGTGGGTGGCCGTACCCATGAAATCTCCCGTCTGATCGGCCGCAGCCTGCGCGCGTGCATTGACCTCGGCGCGCTCGGTGAGAATTCGGTCGTGATCGACTGCGATGTCCTGCAGGCCGACGGTGGCACGCGCACCGCGGCGGTCACCGGGGCGTATGTAGCGCTGCGCGACGCGGTCACGTGGATGGCCGGCCAGGGAATGCTGAGCGGTCGACCGGACGCGGCGATCCACCGGTCGGTCTCGGCGGTCAGCGTCGGCATCCTCGATGGCGAGCCGCGCCTCGACCTGTGTTACGCCGAGGACGGCATTGCCGAGGTGGACATGAACATCGTGTGTACGGGCGACGGTGAGTTCGTCGAGGTGCAGGGCACCGGCGAGCACAACGTGTTTCGGCGCGCGGAACTGGACGCGTTGCTCGATCTTGGTGTCGCGGGTTGCGCCCAGCTCGCCGAGTTGCAGGCCGCCGCGCTCGCCAAACCGCTCGCCAAACCGCCCGCCGCGGCCGCGCGGTGACGCGGATCCTTCTTGCCACGCGCAACGCACGCAAGCTGCTCGAGCTGCAGCGCATCCTCGACGCAGCGCCGGACGTGGCGGGCGTGACGATCATCGGAATGTCCGATGTCGACGATTACGTCGAGGTGCCCGAGTCGGGGCTGACGTTCGCTGACAACGCATTGATCAAGGCACGCGAGGGCGCGGCGCACACCGGACTCGCCACTGTCGCCGACGACTCCGGGCTCGCGGTCGACGTGATGGGCGGCATGCCGGGCATCTTCAGCGCTCGGTGGTGCGGCCGGCACGGCGACGACGACGCGAACCTCGATCTGCTACTCGCTCAGGTCGCCGACGTACCCGACGATGCGCTAGGCGCGGCGTTCGTGTGTGTCGCTGCGCTCGCGCTGCCGGACGGCCGTACCTTCACCGTGGACGGCCGAATGCCCGGTCACCTGGTGCGTGCCCGCCGGGGTACGGGCGGTTTCGGGTACGACCCGATCTTCGTCGCGGACGGTCAGACGCGGACCAACGCCGAGCTGGCGCCGGCGGAAAAGGACGCGATCAGCCATCGCGGTAAGGCGTTTCGCGGCCTCGCTGAGGTCATTGCCCGCGAACTCTCCTGATCGCGCAACTTCACCGAAGTTGCGGCTTCGCCGTGCGTTTTAGGGACGACTTCGGTGAAGTTGCGGCGGTCAGGGCGACGAGGCCGACTAGGATCGCCGCGATCAGCGCGAGCGGCTCGGGTCCGAACGGCGCGGCGAGCACCAGCAGCGCGGCGACCGGGAACGCCACCGCGCGAACCGGCTCGCCAGGCCGCCGATGCACGAACCACACGCTCGCGAGGAAACCCGCCACCGGAATCGCGACGGCGAACGCCGCAGCGTGGGTCGACAGGTCGCCGACGCCGAGGAGAGCGTCGACCTCGACGGTGATGCCAGCGCCGATCGCCGCGGCGGATGCGAACACGACGTAGTGGCCGTACCCGTAGAGGAAGCCGGACGGCCGCGTGGTCAGCACCTCCTCGCCGGACCGGTCGAAGTAGACCCACCAGATCGCGAACACGATGACGAGTGCCGCCGCGCTCAACGCCAACAGTGGCAACCGTTCTCCGCCGACGTCGAAGCCAGCCTGCACGGCGGTGGTCGACGCCAGCACCGACTCGCCGAGCACGATCAGCGTGAAGAGTCCGTACCGTTCCGCTATGTGGGTCGGATGCCATGTGGTGCCGGCCGCCCGCTCCGCGTACACCGGCACGGCCAGCTCGCAGGCGACGAGGAAGAGGAAGCTCGCGACCGACAGATCCGCCGGAATCCAGAGACGCACCACCCACGCGACTTGTACGACTGCGATGCCGACCGCGAATCGCAGCGCCGTGACACGGCGTGGCGGGTCGGAGATCGCGGCCCGTACCCATTGCGCGACCATCGCCAACCGCATGACGACGTACCCGATGACGAGCACGACGAGATCGCCACCGTCGAAGGCGCGCGGGATCCCGGCCGCGAGGATCAAAGCGCCAGTGATGACGACCATGGTGGTCAACCGGTACGGCACGTCGTCGTTGTCGTACGCCGAGGCGAACCACGTGAAGTTCACCCACGCCCACCAGATCGCGAAGAACACGAGAAGGTAGCGGCCCACCCCGTGACCGATCTCGCCGGCCGACAGCGCGTGATGGAGCCGCCCGCTGGCCTGCGACACAGCGACCACGAAGCACAGGTCGAACAGCAGCTCGAGCGGAGTTGACGCGCGGTGCCGCTCGGCCGTGTCCCGCGCGACCATCGGCCGGTAGAAGCGGCTCGGTCCGGCCTCGCGTCCCGATCCCGCCTCGGGTTCGGTCACGCCAGCGGACCGACGGCCGCTTCCACCTCGCGGCGGAGGGCGCGGCCCGCGACAAGCGCCCGCGTCTGCTCGATGACCGGGGCGAGGAAGATGTCCGGTCCGGGCGGCCCCGCGATTGCACCGACCGCGGCGACCGCCGCGCGCCCGGCCGGTGACGGTGTCAGCGGTGACCGGAGTTGCAGCCCGCGCACCGCCGCCAACAGCTCGACAGCGAGGAGTGACGTGAGGTTGTCGAGCACGGTCCGCAGCTTGCACGTCGCCGCCCAGCCCATCGACACGTGATCCTCCTGCATGCCCGAGGTGGGAATCGAGTCCACGCTCGCCGGCGACGCGAGGCGGCGGTTGGACGCCACGATGCCGGCGGCCGTGTACTGCGCGATCATCAGCCCCGAGTTGACACCCGGATCCGGCGTGAGAAACGCGGGCAGGTCGCGTGACCGCACCACGTCGAGCAGGCGGTCGACGCGACGTTCCGCGATCGAACCGACCTCGGCGGCGGCGATCGCCAGGAAGTCCGCGGCGAATCCGAGCGGCGCGCCGTGGAAGTTGCCCGTCGAGACGACGCGTCCGTCCGGCAACACGACGGGATTGTCCACAATGGAGCGCAGTTCGCGATCGGCGACCTCGCGCGCAAAGTCGAGTGTGTCGCGTGCCGCACCGGTCACCTGTGGCGCGCACCGGATCGAGTACGCGTCCTGCACCGCGTGGGTAAAGTCGTCGCGGTGGCTGGTCATGATGGCCGAGCCCTGCAGTAGCCGGTGGATGTTCGCCGCGGATGTCCCTTGGCCCGGGTGCGGTCGGATGGCGTGGATCTCCGGCGCGAATGGCCGGTCGGAACCGAGCATTGCTTCGATGGCGAGCGCGGCGGTGAGGTCCGCCATGGTGAACAAATGCGTGGCGTCGGCGATCGCGAGCAGCAGCATGCCCAACATGCCGTCGGTGCCGTTGATGAGCGCGAGGCCTTCCTTCGCGGCCAAATCGATCGGGCGGATTCCGGCGTGTGCCAACGCATCCATAGCTGTCACGCGCTCGCCGTCCTTGCCGAGCACCCAGCCCTCGCCCAGCAGCACGAGCGCGCAGTGCGCGAGCGGCGCGAGGTCACCGGAGGCACCGAGCGAACCATGCTCGGGCACCCACGGTGTGATGTCGTGGTTCAACAACTCGACGAGCGCCTCGGCGACGACTGGGCGTACCCCGGAGTGGCCGAGCGCGAGTGACCGGACGCGCAGCAACATCATGGCGCGGACAACCTCGCGCGGCATCGGTGCGCCGACGCCGGCCGCGTGCGAACGGATCAGTGAGTGCTGCAGTTCGGCGCGCCGCTCCGGTGCGATGAACGTGTTGGCGAGCGCACCGAAGCCGGTCGAGACGCCGTAGACCGGCCGTGCCTGCCGCTCGATGTCATCGATGATCGCGCGGCTCCTCGTCATGGCGGCCACGGTTTCCGGCTCGATCTCGATGCGGTCGGCGCCGCGTGCGACGGCGAGCACGTCGGCGACGGTCACACCGGTCGGGGTCACGGTCACGGTCATGTCGGCTCTCCATTAAGCAGCACGGTGGCCACGAGGGGGACGCCGGGCCGATAGGCCAAGTGAAGGTGGTTCGGTGCGTCGAGGATCGCAATGTCGGCCCGTGCGCCGACGCCGAGGTGGCCGATGTCCGTGCGACGCAAGGCCCGAGCGCCCCCGACGGTCGCGGACCACAACGCTTCCGCCGGCGTCATCCGCATCTCGCGCACCGCGAGCGCGATGCAGAAGGGCATCGAGGACGTGTACGACGACCCAGGGTTGCAGTCGGTTGCGAGCGCCACGGTGGCACCCGCATCCAACAGCGCGCGTGCATCGGGATACCCAGACCGGGTAGAGAACTCGGCGCCGGGCAGCAGTGTGGCGACCGTACCGGTCGTGCCGTCCGCACGGGCAGCGGCGAGCGCGTCGATGTCGGCGGGGGACAAGTGCGTGCAGTGGTCGGCGCTCGCCGCACCGAGTTCGACGGCCAGCCGTACGCCGTCGCCGGGCGTGAGTTGGTTCGCGTGGATCCGTGCGCCGAGTCCGGCCGCGATGCCGGCGGTGAGCACCGCGCGCGACTGATCGACGTCGAACGCGCCACGCTCACAGAACACGTCGATCCAGCGGGCATAGGGCGCCGCGGCATCCAGCATCTTGCCGCACACGAGCGAGGTGTATGTGTCCGCGTCCGTATCCTCCGGCACCACGTGCGCGCCGAGAAACGTTGTTTCGTCGGTGAACTCGCGCGCCACGGCCACCGATCGGGTCTCGTCGGCGACGCTCAACCCGTACCCACTCTTGATCTCGACCGTGGTGGTGCCCTGCCGCAGCATTTCGCGACGCAGGCGCACGACGTTTGCCCGAAGCGTGTCGTCCGATGCGGCGCGGGTGGCCGCCACGGTGGTACGGATGCCGCCACCCGTGTAGGGCTCGCCCGCCATCCGCGCGGCGAACTCTGCGGCACGGTCACCGGCGAAGACCAAATGTGCGTGGCTGTCCACGAAGCCGGGGATCAGCGCGCGACCGTCCGCGTCCAGCCGTTGGTCCGCATCCGGCGCGCCAGAGCCCGAACCGACCCACGCGATGCGGCCGTCGTCGCCGACCACGAGCGCGGCGTCGGTCAGGATGCCGAGTGGGCCGCGCCCGATGCCCACGTCGTTCGTGACGAGCTCGCCGACGTTGTCGATGAGCAGCGTCATGCCGGTGCCTTCCCGGACGTCGCCGGTCCGGTGGACGGGGTGGCTCCGCCGCCCGGTGCGGTTCCGGTGGGCGGCGTGACTCCGCCGCTCCGTGCGTTTCCGGCGAACGGTGCGGGTCCGCCGGGCGGTGCGGCGACACTCGACGCCGGCACCACTTCGGCCGGCAGCCAGAGCGGCGTGATCGCGGCGGAGAGCGCCGGACCGACGTCGATGCTGGCGTGGCGGCCGTCGTGCACCACGGTCGCGCCGTCCACCACGACGTGTGTGACGTCGGCCGCGGTGGCCGCGTAGATGGCCGCACCGGACGGGTCTGCGCCTGCCGTACGTACCCCGTCGAGGCGCATTGTCACGAGGTCGGCACGCGCACCGACGGCGATCGCACCGGCGTCGTCCCAACCGAGTGCGCGGTGTCCGTTCAACGTCGCGGCCGCCATCAGCTCGTCGACCGCGAAGTGGCCCCGCAACTCGGTTCTCAGCCGCTCGTGCATCTCGATCGCGCGAGCCTCCTCGAACATGTCGATGACCGCGTGGCTGTCCGAGCCGAGCGACAACGGAGATCCGCCGTCGACGAGTGCGCGCGCCGGCCCGATGCCGTCCGCGAGATCGCGCTCGGTGGTCGGGCAGAAGCACACGCCGGTGTCGGAGTCACCGAGCGCCGTACGGTCGATGTCGTTGAGGTGTGTGGCATGCACCGCGGTCGCGGTCGGACCGAGGAATCCGTGATCCGCCAACAGTTGCGTGGGGGTCGCGCGGTGTACGGCGAGACAGGCGACGTTCTCTGCGCGTTGCTCGGACAGGTGGACGTGCATCGGGCGGCCCGCTGCAACCGCGACCACGGTGGGCAGTGTCTCGGCGGGAATGGCGCGCACCGAATGTGCTGCGACGCCGACCCGTGCGTGCGGCTGGCCCTGCAGTGCGGTGACCCGCTTCGCCCAAGCGTCCGCCGTGCCGTCCGAGAAGCGGAGTTGCGTGCCGGTCGGCGGTGTGCCGTCAACGTTCGCGGTCAGATAGAGCGTGTCGAGCAACGTGATGCGCAATCCCGCGTCGCGCGCTGCGTACATCAACGCGGCACCCATCGCGTTCGGGTCACCGTAGGGCGTGCCGCCGGGGCCATGGTGCAAATAGTGGAACTCGCCGACACACGTGATGCCGGCGCGCACCATCTCCGCGTACGTCGCCCGGGCCAGCCAGTAGTACGCGTCCGGGTCGAGCCGCTCGGCCAGCGCGTACATCCCGTCGCGCCACGTCCAGAAGCTGCCCTTGCCGCCGTGGGTACGCCCACGCAGCGCTCGATGGAACGCGTGCGAGTGAGCGTTGGCGAGACCCGGAACGGTGAGCCCGGTCAGGCGCAGCGCTCCGTCGGTAGCCGCGGCACCAACGGGTACGCCGGGGATCACCGCGCTGAACCGACCGTCGGAGACCTCGATCAGCACGTCCGATTCGACGCGGGCGTGGTCGCCGTTCCCGTCCGACAGCCAGGCGCGTTCGGCGTGGAACGTCCGGTGCTCCCGGCCGGGACGCTGTGGTTGATCGCGGCGGCTCACCGGCATGCCAACTCCGTCAGCACGTCCGCGAGCGCCGCCACGCCGGCCGTGCAATCCTCGTCGGACGCCGTTTCCTCGGGCGCGTGTGACACACCGGTCGGGTTGCGTACGAAGAGCATCGCGGCCGGCACGCGGCTCGCCAGTACGCCGGCGTCGTGTCCGGCGCCGGTCGCGAGCAGCGGCGCGTCTGGCAACACGGCGCGAAGCCTGGCCACCAGATCCGGATCGAACGTCGTGGCGCCGGATGCCGACTCGGCGGTGACCGCGACCTGAGTGCCGTCACGATTCGCGCGATCGGTCGCCTTGACCGTGATGGCCTCGACGAGCATCTTGAGGATCTCGTCGTCGGGCGCGCGTGCGTCGAGCCAACCGGTCACCGAGGACGGCACGGCGTTGGTCGCATTCGGCTCGACGGACACCCGCCCGACCGTCGCGTGCGCGCCCGCGAGTCGCGCTTCCTTGTTCGCGGCGAGCACGGTGTAGGCGTACGTCAGCATCGGGTCGTGGCGGTCGTCCATCCGCGTCGTACCGGCGTGGTTGCCCGCGCCGCGGAAGTCGAACCGATAGCGGCCGTGCGGCCAGATCGCGGTCGCGATGCCGACCGGCTGGCCGGCGTCGACGAGCCACCGGCCTTGCTCGACATGAAGTTCCACGAACGCGCCGATGGCCGCGAGACGAGTCGGGTCTGCGCCGACCGTGTCCGGCTCGACGCCGCCGATGCGCATCGCGTCGCTGAGCCGAAGCCCATCGCGATCGGTGAGCGCGAGCGCCTTGTCCGGTGCGATCGAGCCGGTCAGCAACCGCGAACCGAGGCAGGCAACGCCGAACCGGGACCCCTCCTCCTCGGTGAAGACGGCGAGTCGCAGCGGTACGGTCGGCGTCGCGCCGCGGGCGCGCATCTCGTCGACGGCGAGCAGCGCTGACACGACGCCGAGCGGTCCGTCGTACGCGCCACCGTGCGGTACGGAGTCGAGGTGGCTGCCGGTGACCACGGCCGGCATCTGCTCGTCGACCCCGGCGGGGCACCAAGTCGCCCAGATGTTGCCGTTACCATCCGTCTCGACGTCCAGGTCTCGGTCGAGCGCCTCCTCTACAAACCATTCGCGGCAGTCGAGGTCGCCGTGCGTCCACGCGTAGCGCAGATATCCGGAGCCGCCCGGCCCGTCCAGCGGTCCACTCGGCGCGCGGCCGATCGGTGCGAGCGAGTCCCACAGCGCGGCAAAGCGCTCGACGGCGGTGCTCATGACGACCCCTCCCGCATCGGAATCCGTACGCCGGCGGTCTCGGCGACCGCCTCGGCGATCTCGTACCCGGCGTCGACGTGGCGGATCACGCCCATGCCGGGATCGTTGGTGAGCACCCGCTCGATCTTCTGGCGCGCGATCGGCGTCCCGTCTGCGACGCACACCTGACCGGCGTGGATGGACCGGCCGATGCCGACGCCGCCGCCGTGGTGGATGGAGACCCAGGACGCGCCGGATGCGGTGTTTACCAACGCGTTCAGCAGCGGCCAGTCCGCGATCGCATCGGAACCGTCGGCCATCGACTCGGTCTCCCGATAGGGCGACGCGACCGAACCGCAGTCGAGGTGGTCTCTCCCGATCACGATCGGCGCGCTCAACTCGCCGGAGGTGACCATGTCGTTGAACCGTACGCCGGCGCGGTCCCGCTCGCCGTAGCCGAGCCAGCAGATCCGCGCCGGCAGTCCTTGGAACGCAACACGTTCGCCGGCCATCCGGATCCAACGCGCGAGCGACTCGTTTTCCGGGAACAGATCGAGGATCGCCGCGTCGGTCTTTGCGATGTCCGCTGGATCACCGGACAACGCTGCCCAGCGGAATGGGCCCCTGCCCTCGCAGAACAACGGACGGACATACGCCGGCACAAAACCCGGGAACGCGAACGCCCGCTCGTATCCACCAAGCTGCGCCTCGCCGCGGATCGAGTTGCCGTAGTCGAACACCTCCGCACCGGCGTCCATGAAACCCACCATCGCGGCCACATGGCGCGCCATCGAAGCGCGTGCGCGATCGGTGAACTCCTCGGGCTTGCGCGCGGCGTAGTCGGGCGCGTCTTCCGGCTCGACTCCGGTCGGCACGTACGACAGCGGGTCGTGCGCCGACGTCTGGTCGGTCACGATGTCCACGGGTACGCCACGTTCCAGAAGATCCGGCACGAGTACGGCCGCGTTGCCGACCACGCCGATTGACAGCGCGCGCCGCTCGCGCTTCGCGGTCAGTGCGAGATCGATGGCCTCGTCCAGCGAATCGGCGACGGTGTCGAGATAGCGAGTCTCGACCCGGCGCGCCAGTCGGTGCGCGTCGACGTCGATGATGAGGCAAGTCCCACCGTTCATCGTCACCGCGAGCGGCTGCGCGCCACCCATCCCGCCGCATCCGGCGGTCAACGTCAGCGTGCCGGCGAGACTGCCGCCGAAGCGCTTCGCCGCGATCGCCGCGAACGTCTCGTACGTGCCTTGTAGGATGCCCTGCGTTCCGATGTAGATCCACGAGCCGGCGGTCATCTGGCCGTACATCGTCAGGCCCAGCTTCTCCAGCCGACGGAACTCCGGCCACGTCGCCCAGTCCGGGACGAGGTGCGAGTTCGCGATCAGCACCCGCGGCGCCCACTCGTGGGTACGGAAGACGCCGACCGGCCGGCCCGACTGCACGAGCATCGTTTCGTCGTCGGCGAGCGTCGTCAGCGTACGGATCAGCCCGTGGTACGACGGCCAGTCCCGCGCTGCCTTGCCGGTGCCGCCGTAGACGACGAGATCGGCGGGACGCTCCGCGACATCCGGGTCGAGGTTGTTGCGCAGCATCCGCATCGCGGCCTCCTGCGGCCAACTGCGGGCGGTGAGGTTCGCACCGCGTGGCGAGCGGATCGGCTCCACTGACAACTCCTTCGTGCGGGTGACGACTCTTACCTGTTAACGAGCGGGCTAGCCGACGAATAGTCCGCGACCGGCCGCCGAGGCCTCGAATGCCTCGAGACGAGCTTGCGTGTGCGCCGGTGCCATGTCGCAGACGGCTTGTAGCAGCACCATGGCGAGCGCCATCGGTGCCGCGTGGAGATCGAAGACGAGATGCGAGCTCACGCCCGCGTGCAGGGTGACGTCGGCGACATCCGCGACGTCCCCGATCGGTGAATCGGTCAATGCGACCACGGCAAGCCCGCAATCACGGGCGTCACGCAGCGCCACGATCGACTCTTTCGGATGGCGTGGCAACACAATCCCCAGCATCGCGGTCGCGCCGGCCGCGCGCGCCTGTTCCAGCCGATCGGCAAGCAGGCTCCCCCCATGATCAATGACTCGTACGTCGGGCAGCACCTTCGCTGCGAAATAGCCGACGTACGAGGCGAGCGGCGCGGCGCTTCGCAATCCGAGCACGGGCAGCGGTCGGCTGGCCGCCAGGAGTCGCGCCGCAGCATCGATGTTCGCGCGGTCGGAGGTGCCGTCGGCGAGCCGATTGGCCAGCCGCGCCAGGTTGTCGATCTCGGCAGACACCGCGTGTTGGAGGTCGTTGTGCATGGCGCGATCGGTGTCCGCCGGCGTGGCGCCGGGAGAGCGGAGCGCCCGGCGAAGCGCCGGATATCCGTCGTACCCCAGGGCGATGGCGAAGCGCGTCACGGATGGCTGGCTGACCGCTGCGAGTTCGGCGACCTCGGCCGCGGACAGATATGCGGCCGCTGGGGCGTGGTCGAGGAGGCAGTGTGCGATGCGGCGTTGGGTCGGCGTCAGCCGTACGCCGTCGACGATCGCCAGCAACTGTTCATGCACGATGTCACTCTATGGCAAGTTTTCATTCAGGCGACTCCGAACTGCGTGCCATGTAGCGTGACGTCATGCACGTGGTGAGCTTGCACGTCTACCCGATCAAGGGCTGCTACCGGACCGACGTACCGGCCGCGACCGTGCAGCCGTGGGGGCTCGCCGGCGACCGGCGGTTCATGGTCGTCAACGACAACCACCGGATGCTCACGCAGCGGGAAGAGCCGGGTCTGGTGCGCGTCAAGCCATCGCTCGAGGACGACCGACTGACGCTGCACGCGGCCGGTCGGGACGACCTCGTCGTCGATGTCGTTGCCCGCGAGCCCGTCGACACCAACGTGCATTCGACACCGGTCGTCGCCTCGCTCGTCGACGACGCCGCGGACAAGTGGCTCTCCGACCTCCTTGACCGATCGGTACGCCTTGTGTGGCTGGACGACCCGATGCGGCGACGCGTTGAACCCGGGTTCAGCCGTGACAGCGATCGGGTGAGTTTCGCGGACGGATACCCCCTGTTGATCGCGAACGCGGCCTCGCTCGACGCGCTGAACGATTGGCTGCTCGAGGCGGAGAGCCCAGAGTGGCCATTGCCGATGACGCGGTTCCGACCGAACGTGGTGATCGGCGGCGCGCCAGCCTGGACCGAGGACGAGTGGACCGGTCGGCGGATCCGGATCGGCGACGTCGAATTCCGTGTGCCAAAGCCATGCGATCGCTGCGTCGTGACCACGACCGACCAAGACACCGGCCAACGCGGTCACGAGCCACTTCGTACCCTCGCCCGCCACCGCAACGTGAACCAGGGACTGCTGTTCGCGACGAACCTCATTCCGGACGGGACCGGCCCGATCTCCGTCAACGACACGGTCGTTGTCCTCTGACCGTCCCCGCGATCTTGTAACGTGTGTGAATCCACATGCACCCTTGGCATCCACCGAACGAACTGTGCCGCAGACGACACCAGCGCCGGTGAACGCAAACTCGGCGGGTGCCTGTCAACGCGCACCGTCCGCGCCAACTTCGGAACGGACCGTTTCGCGCCCGGGAAGCGGTGGCTGCCGGCCTCGTCACCCGTAATCAGCTTCGGGCACCGACTTGGCGCCACCTTGGCTGCGGCATCTATATCGATGGTGCAGCCGAGATCACATATCTCATCCGCGTGCGGGCCGTCGCACTGTGGCTGCCACCGGATGCGGCGCTGACGGGCCGGTCCGCAGCGCACGTCTGGGGTGTCGATCTCGCCGACGCGGACGCCCCGATAGAACTGGTCACGCCACGGCACATTCGTCGGCGCCCCGGACTCCTGGTCCATCGCGTCCGACTGGGCGACAGTGAGATCGCGAGTCATCGGGGCATGCGTATGACCCGGCCACCGCACACGGCTTGGGAGATTGCGCGCCGTTGGCCAGAGCTGGAGGCCATCGGGTGGATCGACGCCCTCGCGCGCCGGCGGCGTCTCAGCCGAGCGGACCTGTTGGCGCACGCACGGTCACACGCCGGCGAACGAGGCAGCCGCCGTGTGACTGAGGTGTTGTCCGCGGCCGATCCCCGCGCAGAGTCGCCGCGAGAGTCGCAACTGCGCCTGTCGCTGCTACGAGCCGGACTTCCGGCACCCATCCCGCAGTTCACCGTGCTTCACGAGGGCTACTTCGTGGCGCGTGTCGACCTCGCTTGGCCGGCGTACCGGTTCGCCGTCGAGTACGACGGCCAGTGGCATGCCGACACACGGCAGCTGCACCGTGATCGGTTACGCCTCCGCGAGTTGACTGCGGCAGGTTGGCGCGTCTACCACGTCACCCGCGAAGACATGCGCGACATTTCGGTCATCGTCCGGGACATTGCCGAGATCCTCGCCGTGCGCGCCACGACGGATCCAGCGCTCGGGTGACGCCCATGTCCCCTCACGCGACCGGAGACGACATAGGCGTTACCCGACGCGGTGGCGGTCGAACCGACCGGCAGAATGGCGCGGATGACCACTGCGGACAGCCGTCGCCGGGCGGGTGCGGCCGAACTCATCGCCGGCCTCGTCGCTGGGTACGCCGTCGATACCGTTCTCGGCGACCCACGGCGATGGCATCCGGTCGCCGGATTCGGCCGGTTCGCCGGACGGCTGGAGCGACGTCTCTATGCGCCGACTCGTACGGCTGGCGTACGGTAC
>DASTMZ010000107.1:0-16091 GCA_035713725.1 Micromonosporaceae bacterium | reverse complement strand
GGTGCCATTTGCCATCCAGACCGCCACGATTCCGGATGCCATCGCCGGCCGTGACGTGCTCGGTCGAGCCCGTACGGGCTCCGGCAAGACACTCGCGTTCGGGCTCGCGGCCATCGTCCGGCTCATGGCGCTCGGCAAGGCGGCACCCGGCCGGCCGGCCGCGCTCGTGCTGGTGCCGACGCGTGAGCTCGCCATGCAGGTCAACGACGTCATTGCACCGCTGGCGCGTTCGGCCGGGCTGTTCAGCCGCACTGCGTTCGGCGGCACACCGTATGACAAGCAGATCCGCGACCTGCGACGCGGCGTCGACATCCTGGTCGCGACGCCGGGCCGGCTTGGCGATCTCATCAAGCGCGGCGAGTGCTCGCTGGCCGACGTGGCGATCACGGTGCTCGACGAGGCCGACCAGATGGCCGACATGGGATTCCTGCCGGACGTGACGGCGCTGCTGGATCAGACGCCATCGGACGGCCAGCGCCTGCTGTTCTCCGCGACGCTCGACAGCGATGTCGATCGGCTCGTTCGTCGGTTCATGCACGACCCGGTGATGCACTCGGTGGATCCGGCGGCTGCCGCCGTGTCGACGATGGAGCACCACATGCTGCTCATCCCGCCGCGGCAGAAGACCGAGATCGTCGCCTCGATCGGTGCTCGGCACGGTCGCACGATCATGTTCGTACGGACGCAAGCCGCCGTCGACCGCATCGCCGAGCAGTTGGCGTCGGTTGGCGTACGGGCCGGCGCGCTGCACGGTGGCAAGACACAGCGCGTACGCACGCGCACGCTGGCCGAGTTCCGGGAAGGTCGGTGCAACGTACTGGTCGCGACGGACGTGGCGGCACGCGGCATCCACGTGGACGGCGTCTCGCTGGTGCTGCACATCGATCCCCCGGCCGACGCGAAGGATTACCTGCATCGGGCCGGACGGACGGCTCGGGCCGGCGAGGCGGGTGTGGTCGCGACGCTCGTGATGCCGAAGCAGCGCAAGCCGATGGATGCGATGCTGCAGCGTGCCGGTGTAGCTCCGGCCAGAACCGAGGTGGCGCTCGGGGCACCCGGGCTCGCCGAGTTGACCGGGGCGCGACAGCCGAGTGGCGTACCCGTGCCGCGCGCGGTGGCGGCCGACGGCCGTGACCGGCGGCCACACGTCACCGGTACGCGTTCGGACCGCTCGCCACGCGGCGAGTCGCGGCCCGATCGCGTCGGCCGTCCGAAGTACGGCCGTCGGCCGCACGTACCGCGGCGTGGATTCGAGAGCTGATCAACGGAGCGGTGCGTGTCACGCGCCACTCGGATCGACCACGGTGAAGTGCATCGCCGGGTCCGTGGACGGCACGTCATGCGCATCGGCGGATGGCGCATCATGCGCCTCGCGTCGCGAACTGGGTTGCGGTCGGCCCTCCCATTTCGTGGACAGCACGATCGTGGTACGAGTGCGCTCCACGCCCGGGATCTTGGTGAGCCGTACGATCAGCCGCTCGAGGTCGGCAACCGTGGCGACTCGCACCTTGAGCATGAATGACTCCTCGCCGGCCACGAAGTAGCACGCGTCAACCTCGCGAAACTCTTCGACGGTGCCGACCAGTGCCGTCTCGTCCGCGCGAGCCGATTGCACGATGCCGACGAGTGCGGTGATATCGAGGCCGATCGCCTCCGGCGCGACGTCCGCGCGATACGCCCGGATCACCCGCGACTGTTCGAGCTTTGTGACCCGCTCGTGCACTGCCGGGGGCGACAGTCCGACTTGTCGTGCGAGTTCCGCGAACGACACTCGTGCGTTGTGTCGCAACATTTCTACGAGGCGCATGTCGATGGCGTCCACGTCATTGCCCCGTCCCGACCGATTGCGTCATTTCCGCCCATCCGTGAGAAACATTCGGAATGATACAAGGGAACGGGTCAGAATCGGATGATTTTTCCGTTTCTGGGAATCGGCTCCTACTCGGGTGTTTAATGGTGCTACGTCCCAGTTACCGACGAAGGCCCAGGTCAGCCTGCTGATCCATTAGCTCTCGATGACGCAAGGAGGGGGTCGTGGACACTGGTGATCGTCTGCTGACGCCGGGCGAGGTGGCCGCGCTGTTCCGCGTCGACCCCAAGACGGTCACCCGCTGGGCGGCGGCCGGTCGGATCGGCAGTATCCGCACGCCCGGCGGTCACCGCCGGTTCCGCGAGTCCGAGGTCCGAGCGCTGCTCGAAGGCGAGGGCCTCGCCGCCTTCGAAGAGGACGGCGCCGCGCCGCATCCGCCGAACGGTCACCGACCGCACTGATCCGCGCCCGGCTGCCACGCCTCCCGTGCCGCCGGCGCGCGCCAAGCCCGAGCCGCCAGCGGAGCCGAGCCCGAGCCGCCGGCGCGCGCGCCAAGCCGGCAGCGCCGAGCCGACAGCGCACCGAGCCGACAGGCGTCACCCGATGCCGCCGGCCCAACGTGTGTACAACGTGTGTGGCACGCCGGCCGCATCCAGCACTTTGCCGGCGATGAAGTCGATGAGCTGCTGAGCGTGCGCGTGCGCGCCCGCCGAGTAGAAGCCGGGGCTCGCCGGCAGCACGGTCGCGCCGGCATCGATCAGCGCCACCAGATGCAGCAGATGACTCCGCGACACGGGCGTCTCCCGGGGTACGACGACGACCGGTCGCCGCTCCTTCAGGTTCACCTCGGCGGCGCGCTGCAGCAGGTCCTTCGACAGCCCGATGGCGATGCCCGCGCAGGCGGCGGTGCTCGCCGGTACGACGATCATGCCGCGCGACGGATACGACCCGCTGCTCGGACCGGCCGCCAGATCGCCGGCCGGCCAATGTCGCACATCGGCGCTTGCCACATCCGAGCCGAGCCACTTCGCCAGATCCTCGTGCCAGTGACCATCCCGGAACGGCGCGCCGGTCTCGTCGAGGATGGTGAGCCGCGCGGCCCGGGACACGATCAGGTCGACAGGTTCGTCCGCGGCGAACAATGCCCGCAGCACGGCGGCCGCGTACGGCGTGCCCGACGCACCGGAGACGCCCACGATCCACGGCTGGCGACGGCCGTCACCCGACAACGGCCGCGCCACCGTTCCGGCGGGCGGCTCGACATCGGGCGCGTTCATCCCGTCAGCCCCGAAGGTGCAGCCGCACCACGAGGTCCACCAGCGCGAACACGAACAACGCGATGCCGACGAAGCCGTTGGCGGTGAAGAACGCCCGGTTCACCCGCGACAGGTCGGTCGGCTTGACGATGACGTGCTCGTACCCGAACGCGACCGCCGTGACCGCGAGCCCGACCCACCACGGCCAGCCGTACCCGACCAGCACGCCGTACCACGCGAAAAGCGCGAACGTCACGACGTGTGCGATCGCCGACGCCCACAACGCGAAGCGCACGCCGAACCGGGCCGGCACGCTGTGTACCCCGATCTCCCGGTCGATTGTCACGTCCTGGCACGCGTAGATCAGGTCGAAGCCACCGATCCACAGGCCGACCGCGGCACCGAGCACCCACGCCGGTCCAGAGCCCCGGAACGTCCCGGTGATCGCCAGCCACGCGCCGACGGGTCCGATGAGTTGGGCGACGCCAAGGATCGCGTGCGGCCAGTTCGTGAACCGCTTCGCGTACGGGTAGACGACCAGCGGGACGAGCGCGAGCGGCGCGAGCGCGAGGCATAGCGGATTGAGCAACGCGGCTGCGCCGAGGAACACCACGGCCGCCACGATCGCGCCCGCCCACGCGGTGCGGAGCGTCATCACGCCGGTCACGAGTTCGCGACCGGCCGTTCGCGGATTCCGGGCGTCGACATGCCGATCGAGGATGCGGTTCGCGGCCATCGCGAACGTCCGAGCGCCGACCATCGCGACGGTCACGAGCAGCAGCTTGACCCAGTTGACGCGCGGCACCATCGCGGTGAGCGCCGCCATATAGGCGAACGGCAACGCGAAGATGCTGTGCTCGATCTTGACGAGCCCGAGGAACGCCTTGACCGGATTCGGGACCGGCGCCTCGGCCGGCGCAGTCATCGCGGTCACCGGCGACGCCTCCTGTCCACGGGCGCGTCCGGCAACCCGTACTCGTGCCATCTTGCCGAAACCTTGGCCACGACGTCGGGTGACATGACCGCCTCGGCCGGCCAACCGCGGTGGTAGCCCTCGGCGGGCGTCTTGCGCGTCGCGTCGATGCCGGCCTTACCGCCCCAGAACTGTTGGTACGACGCGTGGTCCAGGTGGTCGACCGGGCCGGCCGTGACGACCAGGTCGTGCGTGTAGTCGACGTTGCCGAACGCGCGGAACGCGACCTCGTGGTAGTCGTGCGGATCGCAGTCGTCGTCCACCACGACGATCAGCTTCGTGAGGCTGAGCAAGTGTGCGCCCCAGATCGCGTTCATCACCTTCTGCGCGTGCTTCGGGTAGCGCTTGTCGATCGACACGATCAGGCAGTTGTGGAAGACGCCGGGTTCGGGCATCGCCAAGTCGACGATGTCCGGGATCAGCAGCTTGATCAGTGGCCGGAAGATGCGTTCGGTGGCGTGGCCGATCGGTCCGTCCTCCTGCGGCGGCTTCGACGTGATGATCGAGTGGTAGATCGGCTCCCGCTGCGTCGTCATGCACTCGATGTGCAGCACCGGGAACTGTTCGACCGGCGTGTAGAAGCCGGTGTGGTCGCCGAACGGGCCTTCGGCATGGCGCTCACCAGGCTCGACGTACCCCTCGAGCACGATCTGGGCGGTCGCCGGTACGCGCAGCGGCACCGTCAGGCAGTCGACCATCTCGACGCGCCGGCCACGCAGGAAGCCCGCGAACATGTACTCGTCGATGTCGCCGGGCAACGGCGCGGTCGCGGCGTAGCTCACCACCGGGTCGCAGCCGATCGCGACCGCCACCGGCAATCGTTCGTTACGGCGTTCCGCGACGGCGTGGTGTGCCGTGGAGTCCTTGTGGATCTGCCAGTGCATGCCGAGGGTGTTGCGGCTGTGCTGCTGGAGGCGGTAAAGCCCGAGGTTGCGCTTACCGGTCACCGGATGCTTCGTGTGGGTCAGGCCGAAGTTGTGGAAGACCCCGCCGTCGTCCGGCCAGGTCTGCAGCCCAGGCAACATGCCCAGGTCCACGTCCGCTTGTCGGTAAACCCGCTCTTGGCAGGGCGCGTGCTTCGTTCGTTTCGGTGGTACGGACTTGAGCTGCATCAACTTGCTCAGGCCGTCGCGGATGCCGGCCCATCCGGGTACGAGTTCGGGCCTGACGAGCTCGCCGAGCCGGGCGCCAATCTCGTCGACGTCCTCCACGCCGAGCGCCATTTCCATGCGGCGCTCGGTGCCGAAGAGGTTGATGGCGATCGGCATGTCACCCCGAGTGGGCGTCTCGAACAGCAGCGCCGGGCCTCGCTCCTTGACGATGCGGTTGACGATCTCGCTGACCTCCAGCGTCGGGTCCACCGACGTGGTGATCCGACGGAGTTCACCGGCATTCTCCAGCGCGACAAGGAACTCGCGCAGGTCGTCGTACGGAAACCCAGACTGCGTCATTGCGCCTCGCGGCTGTGGCTACTCTTCGGCGGCACGTCGTCAGTCTGCCAAGCCGTCCCTCGGCCCGCCGCGTCACCCCGTTGCTCACTCGCGCCGTGATGATCCACTGCAACGGACGTTTTCGGACGCTGGGGGCGCGGAAATCGTCCGATTCGGGGGATCATGGCCGCCAGCCGGCAGCGACAAGTGCGGCACGGACCTGCGCGGTCACGCGAGCAGCGTCGTCCCGGATCGCCCACGCCGGAAACCGCAACACTCGGTCGCCCGCGATGCCCATCTCGTTCTGCCGACGCATGTCCAGCCACCACTCGCGAACATCGGTGTGATGGCCACCATCGATCTCTACGTGAACGCGCCACTTCTCGAAGTAGGCGTCGCGGTAGCGTCGCCGGCCAGCGGCGTCGACCATCACGGTCTGCCGCGTCGGCGTCGGCAGCCCGCCTGTCCGGCACAGACGTAGGAAGTCCTGCTCGGCGATCGAATCGCTGCCACTCGCGGCGTCGTCGATCGTCCTGGTGATCAGACACCGGCGGCGAAGGCGCGCCAGCCGGGCAAGCGCACGTCTCATTCCGTCGCCATCCACCAGACGCTGCTGAAATGATGCCGCGATGATCGCACGCGCACGATCGTCTGACGCAGCCCATTGCGCGGCATCGATCACCGCACGGCACGGCAACGTTCGTGGCGGCGGGCCGTGATGGAGATCGGCTCGGACAAGTTGCTCGGTCCGGTGGACGATCACATAGCTCGGCACGCTGCGGGAGCGCTTGCGCATGGGCACGTACACGTGCACCAGGCCCGACTCATAACCGCGCAGACCGCATGACTGCAGCGCGGTCACTCCAGCCAGCGGCGCGGACCGGCCGCTGCCCGCGGCCAGCGAGCCGATCCAGATCCGCTGCGCATGCGTCAGCTGCCCGTTGTGTGCGACGTAAACGCCGCGGTGCGGCAGAGACCACCGTCCTGAGACGACGAGATGCCGCAGGTGAGACTCGGACATGACGCACAAGGCCTGACGTCGACTGATCACTCCATCCTGGCGGAAGAGGAGCCAGTCGAGATCACCGGCATCGTCGGACGGCAAGTTGGACATGCGGCGAGCGTGACCGGCACGTCCGACGGTCAGTGAGGTGGCCGTGGACAGCAAGGGCGTCTGGGGACGACGTCGCGTCTTCGGCCATCATGATCCATTAGGTTGGACGATTCCCGTCGCCAACGCGTCGAAAATCGACCGAGATAACGGATCAAAGGCGGCCAGGCCGACGGGTCAGCCGACGCCGGCGTACGAGTGCAGACCGGACACCGCAAAGTTGATCACAAACAGGTTCACCATCATGACGGCGAACCCGCCGACCGCGAGCAGTGTCGCGACATTGCGCTTCACGCTCGGCGTGGCACGCGCGTGCAGGTAACCGGCGTAGACCACCCACGCGATGAACGACCAGGTCTCCTTCGGGTCCCAACCCCAGTAGCGACCCCACGCGGCCTCCGCCCAGATCGCGCCGCACATGATGGCCAGCGTCCAGATCGGGAAGGTGAACGCGTGGATGCGGAACGTCAGCCGCTCCAGGTTCGTCGCTACCGGCAGCCGTGGCCCCAACGTGTACGGGAAACCAACCGGCCGCCCGTCCGCGACCCGCTTCTCGTACCCGGTCCGGATCAGGTAGAGAGCAGCGACACAGAACCCGGTCATGAACAGGCCGGATGCGGTGATCGCGAGGGTCACGTGGATCTTCAGCCAGTACGAGTTGAGCGCTGGTACGAGTGGCTCGACGGCGGTACGCAACACGATCAGATCGAGCCCAAGCAGCACGACGAGCACGAGTGTCACGATGAGACCGAGTGGCCGGATGGCCGGCCGGCGGATCGCGAGCACCATCCATGCGATCGAGCACACGAGGGTGACCGCGATCAGGAACTCGTACATGTTGCCCCACGGCACTCGTCCGGCCGCGATGCCGCGGGTGACGAGGCCGGACGCGTGCAACAGGGTGCCGATCCCGGTGACGACGACGGCGAGCCGGCCGTAGAGCGGCAGCCACCGTAGGCCGCGGTCGGTGTGTAGCGACGACCCAATAGCAGCGTCGTCACGCAAGCCGGGCCACTGGATTCCGCTTGTTTCGGCGCCCGACGCCGGCGGCGACACCGGTGTCGGGTCTTCGGCACTGGACCGCTCGGCGATCGGCGCGCCCGCGCCGACCAGTTCGCGATCGCGGAGACGCGCGCCGAGCAACGCTCCGCCCGGCGCGCTCACGCCGATCACGAACTCGGCCGCGTAGCACATCATCGCGATGACGTACGCGACGATCGCGCCGAACAGCAGTTCTCGCGACAGCTCGGCCACTACGTACCCTCCCTTGCGGCACCGCCCTCGGCGGACCCGGCACCGCCCTCGGCGGACCCGGCACCGCCCACGGACCCGGCACTGTCCGAGGCTCCGGGCACAACCGCCGCGTCCACGATGCCCTCGAACTCGACCGGGAAACTTGCGTATTCGGCGCGGGCCAGGCCACCGGCCGATGCCACGCTGACGGTACGCCCATCGCCTGAGGCGTCCGACGCGACCCGGAACCACACCCGCCGCCGGCGACCGGTCAGCGAGAACAGCAGCCCGATCACCAGCGCGATCGCACCGCCGAGCACGAGCTTCTCGCCCGGGTCATAGCGCAGCGACAGCGATACCCATTGCCGCGTACCGAGGAATTCGACCGTGGAGCCATCGTCGAGCCGTGCGGTCTGACCGGGCCGAAGGCGCAGCGGACTCGACGGGTCGACCGCCGTCAGCCGGCCGGCGTCGATCTGCGCCTGGTCGAGGGTGTAGACCGATTGCGGTACGCCGTTGTCGATGCCCAGGTCCCCCCGGTACGGCACGAGGACGAGCATCGGGTTGTCCTCGGCCGGGTAGACCGAGCCGGACGCGTCGGTCGGATCCGTCGTCGACACCGTCGGGTAGTAGAAGCCAGCGAATCCCATCTGTTGCTTGACGTACGTCTTCGGGTCGACGTTCGAGCCGGTCGCCGGGTTGATGTTGACGTCCGGGAACATGATCGCGCCGGTGCTCGT
This sequence comes from Micromonosporaceae bacterium, assembly GCA_035713725.1. GTDB lineage: Bacteria > Actinomycetota > Actinomycetes > Mycobacteriales > Micromonosporaceae > DASQPR01. The sequence continues at coordinate 7,538 of DASTMZ010000107.1, read as the reverse complement.
CATGTTGCCGTCCTGCGGTAGGAACGCGGCGACCTGAGTCACGCTGTGGCCGTACTTGTCGGTGTACTTCACGATCGGCGCGTACCCATGCCCGATCAGGTACACGTTCGCGTCCGGCAACCGCAGCGGATGGTTGACACGCAGGTTGTCCGTCGTCGCCGGGCCATTGCCGGTGCCGACCGTGTAGGAGACATCGGCGGAATACTGCACCGGCTGGCCATCGGACAGGTAGGACGCGTGGAACCTGTTCAATGTCAAGCAGAACGGCTCGAGATCGGCCGCGTTCATGCGGGCCCCGAGGCTCAGGTCGTCGAGCTGCGAGACGGTGTTGCAGAAGCCGCTGTCGTTCCCGGCCACCAGCAGCCGGCCGCCGTGCCAGCCGAACCACGAGCCGTACGCGACGCCGATCAGCAACGCGAGCAGCGCGAAGTGGAACAGCAGGTTGCCGGTCTCCTTGAGGTAGCCCTTCTCGGCCGACACCGTCACTGAGCCGTCCGGCTGCGACCGAACCACCGTGCGGTATCGCCTCGATCGCAGCAGCACGCGCAAGCGCTCGCCGGCGTCGGCGGGCGTACCGCCGAACCGGAGATCCGAACGCGACACCGGCAGCCGATGCAGCCGAGCCGGCGCGTCCGGTGGCACCCGACGGAGGTTGACGATGTGCCCGCGCAGCCGCGGCACGAGACAGCCGACCAGCGAGATGAACAGCAGCAGGTAGATCGCCGAGAACCACGGAGATGCGAAGACGTTGAACGCGCCGACGCGGTCGAGGAGCGGCCCGATCGTCCGGTGCTCGGCGAGATACGCCGCGACCTTGTCGGCGTTGAGCTTCTCCTGCGGAAGCAGCGAGCCGGGGATGGCCGCGATGGCCAGCAGGAACAGCAGGATCAACGCGGTACGCATGCTCGTCAGGCCGCGCCACGAGCGGCGCACGAATGAGATCGTGGCGCGGAAACCGATACCGCCGTCGCTCGGTGCGGCCTCGGATGTGCGGTCCTGCGTGACGGTCCAGTCGGCGTCGTCCGGGTCAGGCGCGCCCGTCGCGGCGGCCTGCTGTTGCACGTCGGTCATCAGACGATCACCGAGCCCGGACCTACGGCGGCGCGGAGCCAGTTGATGAAGTCGGTCCACCCGCCGGTGACCAGCGCGATGCCGATCAGGATCAGCAGGATCCCGCCGACCCGCGTGACCCAGCGACTGTTGCGGCGGATCACCGCGAACACGCCGAGAAGCCGTCGATAGCCCAGCGCGAACGCCAGGAACGGCAGGCCGAGTCCGACGCAATAGGCGATGCCGAGCGTGACTCCGCGTCCGGTCTGCCCGCTGAGGGTAGCCAGACCGAGCACCGCGCCGAGCGTCGGCGAGAGACACGGCGTCCATCCGAGTGCGAACACCGCACCGAGCACCGGCGCGCCGACCAGACCGGCGTCCGGTAGCCGGCGGATGCGCATGTCGCGCTGCAGTCCCGGGATGAATCCGAGAAACGCGATGCCCAACACGATGGTCACGACGCCGACGTAGCGCTGCACCGTTTCGGTGTCCGCAAGCAGCGCGCGTCCGAGATTCGCGGCGAGCACGCTGACCAGCGTGAAGACCACCGTGAAGCCGGCAATGAACAGCAGTGAGCCGGCGAGGATCCGGCCGCGTACCCGGCGACGGGATTGTGTTGCCGCCTCGGCGGGACGGATCGCGACCGCGGTGCCGCCGGCGGACGCGCCACTCGTGCTCGCGAACTCCGCGGTCGACATGCTGTCCTGCGACTCACCGGAGTCGGGCGGCAGAACCGGATTGCCCTTCGGGTCGGTGCCGAGCGCGGCGTCCAGGTCCGCGCCGGCAAGCCCGGTGACATACGACACGTACCCGGGAACCAACGGCAGCACGCACGGCGACAGGAAGCTGACGAGCCCAGCCACCGCGGACACGCCGACCGCGAGGATCAGCGGACCGTCCGAAGCGATGTCGGCGAAGCTCACGACGACGCCGCGCTGATCATGTCGGTGAGCTGGGCCGCGGAGATCGAGCCGAGGTGAATGGCGGCGATATGACCGGTCGCGTCGATGACGATCGTGCTCGGGATGTCCGACGGCGGCACCTGACGGAACTGCAACGCGACACGGCCGGCCGGGTCGTTGATGCTCGGGTACGTGATGCCGTGCGCCTGCTCGTACGCGTTCGCCGCGTCCTTCTCGTCACGGATGTTGACGCCCACGAAGTCGACGCCCTGCGCCGCGGTGGCCTCGTGGACGCTCTGCAGATCGGCCGCCTCGACGCGACACGGCCCACACCACGATCCCCAGAAGTTCAGCACCACGACGTGCCCACGATCGTCGGCGAGATGGAAGGTCGATCCGTCGAGCAACGTACCCGTCACGGCCGGCGCGGTCGGCCGGTCGCCGGACTGGTAGACCTTGGTGGCCGCGGCACCGGCGACGAAACCGTTGTCCGACCCATTCATCTGGTTGACCGCGTCGCTACCCGTGGTGCATCCGGCGACCGCCGCCATTGCACCGCTCGCGATCACCGCCGCCACCCAGATCCGCGCTCGCATCTCAAGCGCCCTTCGCGGTCCGCGCGGTCGGCGACAACGAGATCAGGTGTGCGGCCGGCTCGGTGTATCCGACGCCGGTGACCCTGGTTCCCACGAAGTGAAACGACGTGATGCTGGCCAGCGAGCATTGCCGGCGCCGCGGGTCATGCCACAACCTCTGGTGCTCGACGTAGCGGCGGAGCATCCAGATCGGCAGTTGATGCGAGATGCACACCGCCTCATGGCCTTCGGCGCGCTCCCGAGCGGTCTCCATTGCGGCGTACATGCGCAGCGCGACCTCGCGATAGGGCTCGCCCCACGACGGCGTGAGCGGGTTGCGCAGCGCCCACCAGTTGCGTGGGTCCCGCAGTGCGCCGTCGCCGACCGCGAACCGCTTGCCCTCGAAGAAGTTCGCGCTCTCGATCAGGCGGTCGTCGATCGCGATCGGCAGCTTGAATTCGGCGGCGAACGGCTCGGCGCTCTGCTGCCCGCGTTCCAGCGGACTGGCCACCAGATATGTCACGTCGCGGCCGGCGAGCGACTCGGCGGCCGCCTTCGCCATCTGGATGCCGAGCTCCGACAACCGGTAGCCGGGCAGCCGGCCATAGAGAACCTTCTCCGGGTTGTAGACCTCGCCGTGGCGCATGAAATGCACGATCGTGCGCGGCTCGGTCATGCCGAAGCTCCCGCGCGCACGACCTCGGCGGCGGCCCGTGCCGCGATCGGCAGCGCGGCCGCGAGGCGGTCGAGCGCCTCGTCGTCGATGGCGGTCGACACGAACCACGCCTCGTACGCGCTGGGCGGCAGATACACCCCGCTGGCCAGCATCGCGTGGAAGAACGCCTTGTATGCGGCCAAATCCTGTGCCTTCGCGTCGTCGTAGTTCGCCACGTCCCGATCGGTGAAGAAGACCGAGAACATGTTGCCCGCGACCGAGAGCCGATGCGCGACGCCATGGCCGGAGAGAGCATCGGCGGCCAACTTGCCGATCGTTGCCGCGACGTCGTCGAGGCGTGCGTACGTGTCGGCTGTCGCGAGTTTCAGCGTGGCGAGACCGGCGGCGCAGGCAAGCGGGTTTCCGGACAGCGTGCCGGCCTGGTAGACCGGGCCGGCCGGGGCGAGCTTCGACATGATCTCGGCGCGGCCGCCGAACGCCGCGGCCGGCAGTCCGCCGCCCATCACCTTGCCGAACGTGTAGAGGTCGGCGTCGGCCGGATCGAGTGCCGACCAGCCGCCCGGTGAGACACGGAAGCCGGTCATCACCTCGTCGACGATCAGCAGCGCGCCGTGCCGGTGTGCAATGTCGGCCAGCGCCGCATTGAATCCGTGCCGTGGTGCGACCACGCCCATGTTGCCGGCGGCCGCCTCCGTGATGATCGCGGCGATGCCGCCTCCGTCCGCGGCGAACGCCGCTTCGACGGCGGCCACCTCGTTGTACGGCAACACGATCGTGTCGCTCGTCTCGGCACCCGTGACGCCCGGTGAGTCGGGCAGCGCGAGGGTGGCGACTCCGGACCCGGCCGCGGCGAGCAGCGCATCAACGTGTCCGTGGTAGCAACCGGCGAACTTCACGATCTTCGACCGGCCGGTGTGGCCGCGCGCGAGCCGGATCGCCGACATGGTGGCCTCGGTGCCGGAGTTGACGAGGCGGACCTGCTCGACCGGGGTACGGGCCACGATCTCCTCGGCCAGCAGCACCTCGCCCGGCGTCGGCGTGCCGAAACTCGTCCCGTGTGCGGCGGCCGCGGTCACCGCGTCAACCACGGCTGGGTGTGCGTGACCGTGGATCAGCGGTCCCCAGGAGCACACCAGATCTACATAGCGCCGTCCGTCGGCGTCGGTGAGCCAGCACCCGGAGCCGTTGACCATGAACCGGGGCGTGCCGCCGACCGCGCGGAACGCACGTACCGGCGAGTTGACCCCGCCCGGCACGATGGCGCGGGCGCGGTCGAACAAGAGCGCGGAGGCCGGTGCGTCGGCGGGGTAAGCGCCGACGCCGGCGAAGTCGTCATCTGCCACAGCGTGCCCAGTATGTCAAGGCCATCTCCGCGCGCCCGGCCGGCCCCGGTGAATGCCCGACGTGCGGTGGCCGACTACCGATCGCTCAGGCGTGCCACACGTAGGGCGTCGTCGTCGACACCTTCATCAGTCCGGCGCGCTCCAGGATGGGTCGCGAAAACTCGGTGGAGTCGCTGTGGATCAGGCGCTTGCCGATGGCGATCGCCGACCGGGCCCGGGCCGCGGTGAGCGCGCGATAGATGCCGCGACCACGCCACTCCGGTCGCGTGGCGCCACCCCAGATGCCGGCGAATTCGGTGCCGGCGACCGGATCCAGGCGACCGGCGCTCACCACCTGCCCGCCCGCCTCGGCGACCCACAGCTCCAACCCGTCGGCGGTGGCAAGCCTGGCAAGCACCGAATCCGCGATGTCGTCCGAGATCGGGTCGCCGAAAATCCCCGCCTGCATCTCGCACATCGCCTGGATATCGGGGCGATCGGTGATCCGCCGAACCGACACACCGTCCGGCAGCGCTACGTCGACCGCGAGCAACGCGGCCTCACCGATCATGATCGACTCAGGTTCCTCGGGTGCGAACCCGCGCTCGATGAGCGCTTCGTGCAGCCCCGGCGCGACGTCGTGGCCGCGGGTCTTCCACTCCACCTGCCGGATCGCCGGATCACCGCGAAAGTGCGCGAGGGTCTGGCCGATCCAGGTCGCGAGCGTCGAGGGATTGGCGCCGCCGAGGTCCTGGTACGTCACGAAACCGCGGCCGGCCGGCCAGGTGACCAGCAGCAGCGGGCCAAGGCGGGTGACCGCGTTCGCACCGGCGGTCTCCGAGGCCCGCAGCTGGCGGTCGTACGCGTCGAGGTACCTACTCCGAGCGTCCATCGCGGTCGACACCGCGCTAGGCCAACCCGACCTGGTCGAGGATCCACGCGCTGATGAAAGCCTCTTCGCGCCAGGAGTTGTAGCGGCCGCTTGGCCCGCCGTGGCCAGCGCCCATCTCGGTCTTCAAGATCACGGTGGTGTTCGGCGAAAGCTCGCGGATGCGGGCCACCCACTTCGTCGGCTCGGCGTAGCTCACCCGGGTGTCGTTCAGGCTGCCGAGCACCAGCAACGGCGGGAACTCGTGGCCGGTCACGTTCTCGTACGGGCTGTACGACTTCATGTAGGCGTACACGTCCGGATCGCTGACCGGGTTGCCCCACTCCTCCCACTCGGTGACGGTGAGCGGCAGCGACGGGTCGAGGATCGTGGTCAGCGCGTCGACGAACGGCACCACTGCTACGACGCCGCCGAACGCGTCGGGCGCCAGCGTGACGGACGCGCCGACGAGCAGCCCGCCGGCCGAGGCACCGCGCGCGATGGTCTTCGCCCGCGACGTCCAGCCGGTCGCGGCGAGGTGTCGGGCACACGCGATGAAGTCGGTGAACGTGTTCGTCTTCGCGAGCAACTTGCCGTCCTCGTACCATCGCCGGCCCATCTCGCCGCCACCACGGATGTGTGCGATTGCGTAGACGACGCCGCGGTCGACCAGTGAGAGCCTCGGGATCGAGAAGTGCGGGTCGATCGAGAACTCGTACGAGCCGTATCCGTAGAGCAGCAGCGGCGCCGAACCGTCGCGTGGCGTACCCGGCTTGCAGACAATCGAGATCGGCACCCGCGTGCCGTCCTCGGCGGTGGCCCACTCGCGGTGCTGCTCGTAGTCCTCCGTCCGGTACGGCCGCCCGTTGGTGTCGGGGCGCACCGGCTTGGTCTTGCGCAGCGTGAGTGCGCCGGTGGCCAGATCGCAGTCGTAGACGGAGTCCGGTGTGACGAGCGACGTGTACTCCAGCCGGAACGACGTCGTGTGATATTCCGGCGTCATGTCCATGCCGACCGTGTAGATCGGTTCCGGGAACGAGATGTCGTAGGGCTCGCCGTGGTTGGGCAACACGCGCAGCCCGGTCAATCCGTTGCGGCGCAACGACACGACGAGGTAGTCGGCGAACGCGTCGACGCCCGTGAGGCGGGTACCCGGCTCGTGCGGGATCAGTGTCGTCCACTCGCCCGGCGCGGCCGCCGGCGTGGTCGCGAGCGCATAGTCGAGCGCACCGTCGTTGTGCAGGATGAGCAGCCGGTCGCCCTGGTGCGAGACGTCGTATTCGACGCCCTCGCGCCGCGGCGCGATCACCGTCGGCTCGTCGAGCGGCCGGTCCGCCGGCAGCAGCCGCCACTCCGAGGTGATCTTGCTGCTCGAGCCGATGAGGAGGAATCGCTCCGAGCGCGTGAGGTCGACACCGACGAAGAAGCGCTCGTCCGGATCCTCGTAGACGAGCACGTCCTGGGTGGCCGGCGTACCCACCACGTGGCGCCAGATCTGGTACGGCCGCCATGCGTCGTCCACGCGCGTGTAGAACAGCACCGACGCATCGGCCGACCATGCCGAGCCGTGCCCGACGCGGACGATCTCGTCCGGCAACACGTCGCCGGTCGTCAGGTCGCGAATGCGCAGGTTGTAGCGCTCGTCACCGGCGTAGTCGGTGGAGTACGCCAGCCAGTTGCCGTCCGGGCTTACGTCGAACGTACCGAGCGAGAAGAACTCGTGGCCCTCTGCCAGCTCGTTGCCGTCCAGCAACACCTGCTCGCCGGGCAGCGGGCTGCCGTCGTCCGGCAGCGGTGGGACGTCGTCGGAGGTGGCCGCGACGCGGCAGTGGATGGCGTACTGCTGACCCTCGACCGTACGCGTGTAGTACCAGTGGCCATGGTGGCGTACCGGTAGCGACAGGTCGGTTTCCAACGTCCGCGTCTTGATCTCAGTGAACAACGTCTCGCGCAGTCCGGCCAGGTGCGCGGTCGCCGCCTGGGTGTAGGTGTTCTCGGCGGTCAGGTAGGCGATGGTGGCCGAGTCCTCGCGGTCGGACAGCCACGCATATTCGTCGGATCGGGTGTCGCCGTGGAACGTCCACTCCCACGGGCGGCGGTCGGCACGCGGCGGTTCGGTCGGCTCGCCCGATGTCGACGGGGCGG
>DASTMZ010000106.1:0-19179 GCA_035713725.1 Micromonosporaceae bacterium | reverse complement strand
TCCGTTTCGTACGCCAACACCTGCTGGACCCGCAGCGACCACTGCTGATCCCACGGCCGCGGCAGCCCGAGCGCCTCGTTCCAGGCCGGCAGTTGCACCGCGCGGGCCCGCGCGTCCCGGGACAGCGTGACGCCGAGCAGTTCGAGCACGATGCGTTGCACGTTGTTTTCCGGCTGCGCTTCGGTCAGGCCGAGCGAGTTCACCTGTACGCCGTAGCGCAGGCGCCGAGCGGCCGCGTCGGACACGGCGTACCGGCTCCTCGTGATCTCGTCCCATAGCCGCGCGAGTGCGCGCATCTTCGCCATCTCCTCGACGAAGCGCACGCCGGAGTTGACGAAGAACGACATGCGGCCGACGACCGCGTCGAAGCGATCCGCCGGCACCTGACCGCTGGCGCGCACCGCGTCGAGGATGGCGATCGCGGTAGCGAGCGCGAAACCGATCTCTTGCACCGGCGTCGCGCCGGCCTCCTGCAGGTGGTACGAGCAGATGTTCACCGGATTCCACAGTGGACTGTTTGCCACCGTCCACGCGATCGTGTCGGTGGTCAGGCGCAGCGATTCGGCCGGCGGGAAGATGTGCGTGCCCCGAGACAGGTATTCCTTGATGATGTCGTTCTGCGTGGTGCCACTGAGCTTCGCGAGATCGGCGCCGTGCTCCTCCGCGACGGTGACGTAGAGCGCAAACAACCACATGGCCGGCGCGTTAATCGTCATCGACGTGTTAGCCGTCGCGAGATCGATGCCGTCAAATAGCGCCCGCATGTCGCCGACGTGCGCGACCGGTACGCCGACGCGGCCGACCTCTCCGTCGGCCAGCGGGTCGTCCGGGTCGTATCCGGTCTGGGTCGGCAAGTCGAAGGCGACCGAGAGACCGGTCTGACCCTTCGCCAGGTTGCCCCGGAACAGCGCGTTGCTGGCGGCCGCCGACGAGTGGCCGGCGTACGTCCGCATCACCCACGGCCGGTCGGGCCGCTCGAGCCGGTACGCCATATCCGGATTCTACTGGCGGGTAACGGACCCTACACTCTGCCGGCCTGCCTCGAAGCCGCCTGAGCAGATAAGGCACCCTTGTCGCATGGCACAAGCAACGGCGATCCGGGTGCGCGGTCTCGCCAAGTCATACGGCGACGCCGTGGCGGTCGACGGGATCGACCTCGACGTGGCCCTCGGCGAGTGTTTCGCGCTGCTCGGTCCGAACGGCGCGGGCAAGACGAGCACCGTGGAGATCTTGGAGGGGTACCGGCGCCGGACGGCCGGCGAGGTCACCGTGCTGGACACCGATCCCGCTCATCCAAGCCGGGCCTGGCGGGCCCGCGTCGGCATCGTGTTGCAGTCCACGAGTACGGAGTTCGATGCCCTCACCGTCGGTGAGGTGATCCGCCACTTCGCCGCCTACTACCCGGCACCGCGAGACCCCGACGAAGTGATCGCCGCCGTCGGCCTGACCGACAAGGTCAACGCGAGGTGCATCGCGCTGTCCGGTGGGCAGCGACGGCGGCTCGACGTTGCGCTGGGCGTGATCGGGCACCCCGAGCTGCTGTTCCTGGACGAGCCGACGACCGGCTTCGACCCGGAGGCGCGCCTCGAGTTCTGGGAGCTGATCAAGTCGCTGCGCGGCGAGGGTACGACAATCCTGCTCACCACGCATTACCTCGAGGAGGCCGAAGAACTGGCGGACCGCGTCGGTGTCATCGCGGCCGGCCAGTTGCTGGAGGTCAATCCGCCGGCGATCTTGGGCGGGCGGGACCAGGCCGCAACGGTGGTGAGCTGGGACGCGGTGGGCGGCCGGCAGTCACACGCGACCGCGACGCCAACCGCCTTCGTGCAGAAGCTCGCGAGCGAACTCGGTGGCGAGATCCCGGGCCTCACCGTGGCGCGACCGACCCTCGAGGACATCTACCTCGCCATGATCGGGAAGGGTACGGCGTGATGGCGACCGAGACGATAACCGCGACGGTGGCCCCCTCGGTCGGCGCCGGACCGGTTCCCGCGCTCCGCATCGGTTGGCTGCGCGGCAAGCTCGAGCTCAAGGAGTTCTTCCGGCATCGCGAGCAAGTGTTCTTCACGCTGGCGTTCCCGGTCATGTTGCTGCTGATCTTCGGGTCGATCTTCAACTACACGATCTCGGACTCCAACGGCTACCCGTTCGCGCGCTACTTCGTACCCGGCATCCTCGCCACCGGGCTGTTCGGCGTTGCGTTCCAGACGCTAGCCATCCAGATCGCAGTGGAACGCGACAAGGGCACGTTGAAACGGCTCGAGGGCACGCCGATGCCGCCGGCGGCGTACTTCGTCGGCAAGGTCATCATGGTGCTTGCGCTGGTGCTGCTGGAGTCGATCCTCTTGCTGATCGTGGCGAAGCTGCTCGGCAAGGTCACGCTGCCCAGCGACTGGCACCGGTGGCTCACGTTCCTATTCGTCACAGTGCTCGGCGTGACCGCCGGATCGTTGTTCGGCATTGCGTACTCGTCGGTGCCCCGATCCGGCAAGGCGGCGCCCGCCGTCGTCACCGGACCGGCACTTGTGCTGCAGTTCCTGTCCGGCGTGTATTTCGTCTTCGGCCAGGTGTCCCACACGATCCAGTACATCGGCGCGCTGTTCCCGCTGAAGTGGATCGCGCAGGGCTATCGCTCGGTGTTCCTGCCGGACAAGCTTCGAATCCTCGAACCTGCGCACTCGTGGGAACCGGGACGCACCGCGCTGGTCCTCGGACTGTGGTCAGCGGGCGCGTTGTTCGTCGCGCTGCGGACGTTCCGCTGGCGAAGCCGCGCCGACTCGTAGGTAAGCCCGGCGCGGCCACGCGGGCGGCCAAGATTGTGCTGCGGCTGTGCGGCCCACAGTGACAGACTGGACGCGTGGGGGTGGGTTCGGGCGTGTATATCTTCGGGCCGATCGTCGCGTTCCTCGTGGTCGGGGCCCTAGCCGCGATCTTGCGCTGGACGTTCGACCCGAATCTTGCTCGCAAGCAGGCCGAGATCTTCGGTCAGCCGGGCGACTACGGCCTGTTGAGCGTGGTGGCCGTGGTCGACACGCAGCTCGAGGCGCGAACGATGCAGCAGCGCCTGACCGCCGCAGGGATCCGCGCCACCGTCGGGCCGGCACCGGATGGGCGCACCAACGTACTCGTCTTCGAGGCGGAGATCGACGCCGCGCGCCGCTTGGTCGGCGGCCCGCCGCTCTAGCGGTGAGATCGGCGACGTTGCGACCGGGACGAAGCGAGGCGCGACCCGGACGACGCGAGCCGCGACCAGGACGAAGCGAGGCCGGCCGCCAACGTTGCCGGCGACCGGCCTGCTCCGCTCCGCAGCGGCATGACACGTCCCCACCACGCGGGTCACGCCGCCACGGACACCTCTTCGTCGTCGAGTTCCTCGTCGTCCTCGTCGTCGTCGACGTCCACGCTGTCGGCCGAGGCGCGCGGGTCGTACGAGCCGTCCGGCGGTGGCGGCACCGGCGATGTGTCGAACCGGTCGTGATCGAAGTCGGTGAAGAGCTCGTTGTCCGGCGGCAGGTCGGCCGGCCGTCCGGGAGACTCCACGGCCTCGGCCGCCTCGCCGCCGACGGACTCCTCGGTCGCCGGGTCGTGCACCGTGTCGGCGCCGGCGACCGCGCGGCGCCGAGCGAACTTCGCCACGCCGCGCGACAAATCGTGCCCGACGGCCACTGCATCGAGCTCGTAGGACGTGTGGCGGTTCTCCTCTGCGTCGGTCCAGTCGCGGCTATACATCCGGCCGTGGATGACCAGCGGGTCGCCGAGTTGCACCGACTCGAACACGTTCTCGCCGAGCTTGCGCCAGCACGCGACCTTGATGCGCAAGCTGTCACCATCCACCCAGCGGTTGGTCGTCCGGTCGTAGCGCCGCGACGTGGACGCGAACCGGAACGTGACCACGTACGTCCCGGTCTGCGCGGTACGGCGCCACTCCGGGGCCGTCATCACGTTGCCGATCAAGGTGACCGCGGTGTCGAACATGACTTCTCCCTCGTCTGAAACTCAACCTCGTGAGATCGACGGCGCGGTTCGCCTTGCGCCGACGCTGCGGCCAGAGCCTTGCCGTCTCGGGAGTCGGACGCGACCGGGAACCTGCCGATCTGTGGACACGCAGGGCGGTTGTGGACAGCCGCACCGTCCGCGGCTACCTCCCGCAACGAGCTGCATCGGCCGGCCGGTCGGGCCACGGCGGGCGCGGTAGCCTACCGCCGTGGACGAAGACGTACTCGGTTCGCCGTACGAGCGGATGACGATCGACCTCGGCAGCGACGACGAAGGACGAATCGACGCGACCCTGGTACGCCGCCGCTGCGATCCGCCGAGCCGCCGCGCCGTGCTCTACATCCACGGCTTCACCGACTACTTCTTCCAGACGCATCTCGCCGACTTCTACGTCGACGCCGGACTCGACTTCTACGCGATCGATCTCCGCAAGTACGGCCGCAGCCTGCACTCCCACCAGACCGCGAACTTCACCAGCGACATCGCGTCCTACTTCGTCGAGTTGGACGAAGCGCTGCGCATCATCAGGGAGCAGGACGGCCACACGCGGGTGCTACTCAGCGGCCATTCCACGGGCGGCCTGACCGCGTCGTTGTGGGCGCACCAGCGCCGAGCCGACGGCGTGATCGACGGGCTGTTCCTCAACAGCCCGTTCTTCGAATTCAACGTGTCGCCCGCGATGCGCGCGTCGATCGGACCGACGTTCGCCGCGGTCGCGCGCCGCCGTCCCTACGCACTGGTGCCGTCCGGCCTGAACCAGGTATACGGCCGGAGCATCCACGCCGACCACGAGGGCGAGTGGCAATACAACCTGGCGTGGAAGCCACTCGGCGGATTCGCGATTCGGGCCGGGTGGCTCACCGCGATCCGCGCAGCGCAGGCTCGGCTGCATCGCGGTCTGGACATCCCGGCGCCGGTGCTGATCGGAACGTCCGGCGCGACGTACCGATCCGACCAATGGAGCGACCAGGCGCACGCCGCCGATGCGGTGCTCGACCCGGCGCACATGTGGCGGTGGGGACCCGGCATCGGTCGGCACGTCACGCTCGTACGCTTCGACGGCGGTCGCCACGACCTCACGCTCTCGCGCAAACCGGTGCGCGACGCAGTCTTCGACGAGCTGGGACGGTGGATCCGGGCGTACCTGCCGGACTAGGACGCCGGCCTAGTCGGCGCGGTCGGCGGGCAGCGACCGAAGCCTCAACCCGCGCCGACGGTGCAAACCTCAGCGCATCGGCTGCCACATGCCGCGCTGGCGGACCAGCAGCCCTTGGCGCACGAGATGCCGCCCGCCCGCGTAGAACATCCGATCCACGGTGCGACGCGCCTTGGCCATGCCGGCCGCCGAGCGAGAGCCGGTGACGACCACGACGTCGCGGGCCGGCACGCCAACGACGATCGAGCCGGGTACCCGACCCTCCAGGCCGTCCCAGAACTCGTCGCAGAGCAACACGCTCGACTCGATGCCGTCGAACGACAGCATCAGCGCCGGCGGCTGACCGTGGATGCGCAGCCGCTCCATCGAGGCGTCCAACAATGACGCCGCCCGATGGCGCAGCTCACGGCGCGACATGCGCAGCCGTTCGAAGTCCGGCCACGTCATGAGCCGATCGCCATACGGCTGACCCAATGAGTAACCCACCGCGAGGTCGTCGAAGAGCACGTCAAGGACGTGCCGGTCGCTGTAGTCCGGATCACGAACGGAGACAACCACAGGCATGAAGGTGGCGTTCATCACCTGCACGACGTGCAACCTAGCGGCAATGACCATGTGCTGAAAAGGGCTGCGTGGAAAAAATCGCTGGACAGACCGTCGGATCGGTGTGCGCGAATCGGACCATTCACTGTCACGTAGACGGTGAGCGTTCCGAGCCACACGCAGCGTGACATCAGCGTGTCTTGCGACGCGACTTCCAGCGCTCCGCGCCGCCTATTGTCAGTGGCACCCGGACACTCCTGGAGCCCGCATGACCGTCGCCGCGATTGCCGTCACGGCTGCCTTCCCGCTGTCCACCGCGCTCGCCGTGATCGGCGCCGGCATGCTGCACGCGAGCTGGAACGCGATGGCGAAGGCGATCACCGACCGGCGTGCGTTCTTCGTGTTGTTCGGCGTCTCGTCCGCGGTGTGCGGGGCGATCGGTGCGGTCTTCGCCGCGGTGCCGGCCCGGGCGGCGTGGCCGTGGCTGGCCACCTCGTGCGTACTGCACGTCGTCTACTCGGCGCTGCTCGTCCGCTCCTATCATCTCGGCGACTTCAACCAGGTCTATCCGCTGGCGCGCGGCACGGCGCCGTTGCTCGTCGCGGTCGTCGCCACGGTCTTCATCGGTGACCGGATGACCGTCCCCGAGTTGTGCGGCGTCGCGGTGATTTGCGCAGGCCTTGCGCTTCTCGCGTTGGTGCGGCCTGCGATCCAGGATCCAGGGGACCCGCATCCACAAGCGCATCAGCCGCGCGGCCGGGCCATCGGGGCAGCGGTCCTGACCGGCGTCTCGATCGCCGCGTACACGATCTCGGACGGGCTCGGGGTACGAGCGTCGGGCACCTCGGTCGGGTACGCGAGCTGGCTCTTCCTGCTGTCCGGGCCGCTGATCGCCGGTTGGGCCGTATCGCGACGGGCGCGCGAGACCTGGGCCGCCGCCCGCGTGAGCCTCGCCCCGGGCGTGACCGGAGGCGTGCTCGGCGTGGCGGCGTACGGCATCGTCCTCTGGGCGCAGACCACCGGCGCGCTCGCCGTCGTCGCGGCGCTGCGCGAGACCGGCGTGATCACCGGCGCGGTGATCGGCGTGGCGGTGTTCCGCGAGCGAGCGGCCGCGTCCCGCATCGTCGCCGCGGTCACCGTCGCGGCCGGCGCGGCGCTGATCAACCTCCACTGACTTAACGTCCGCTGACGCGACCCGGAAACGTTCGCTTGACAAGTTAGTTATTGGCCACTAACTTAGCTCTTGTGAGCCCAGCTACCCGAATGAGCGCGGACCAACGCCGCGAGGCCGTCCTCGATGCGGCCATGATCGAGTTCGGGCTGACTGGCTACGAGGGCACGTCGACGGAGGCGATCGCCCGCCGCGTCGGCGTCTCCCAGCCGTACCTCTTCCGCCTGTTCCCGTCGAAGAAGGCGATCTTCCTGGCCTCCGTCGACCGGTGCTTCGATCGCGTCCAGTCGCTCTTCGAGACCGCCTCCGACGGGCTCACCGGCGACGAGGCGTTCCACGCCATGGGCCTGGCCTACAACGGCTTGCTCGACGATCGCCGGATCCTGCAGATGCAGCTTCAGATGTGGGCCACCGCTTGCCACGACCACGAGGTGCGTGAGGTGACCCGGCGCCGGATGGCTGGCCTGTGGACGACCGCGCAGCGCGTGACCGGTGCCGACGACCACCGCGTCATGCAGTTCATGGCGGCCGGCATGCTCCTCAACGTGATGGGCGCGATGGATATCGCGCGGATCAAGGACCAACTCGGCGAGAGCCTGGCCGGCCTCGCCTCTGTCGCCACGACCACCTGAGCCGCGCCGCCGTCCGGTGCCGAACCGGCAACGGCGCGGTTCTTCGTACCCAGAGAAGTTAGTGACCAATCACTATTGGGAGCGCACGCCATGCAACCGACCTCCGTCAAGCAATCGAGCACCGTGTGGACCTGGATCGCCGCGAGCGTCGCGGTGTTCATGGTCTCGATGGACAACCTCGTCGTGACGAACGCGCTGCCGGTGATCCGGGTCAAGCTCGGCGCCGGGCTCGAGGGACTCGAGTGGACCGTCAACGCGTACACGCTGAGTTTCGCGGTCTTCCTGCTGACCGGCGCGGCGCTGGGCGACCGGTTCGGACGCCGCCGCCTGTTCGCGATCGGCCTGGCGATCTTCACCGCCGCCTCGGCCGCGGCCGCGACGGCGCCGGACATCGGCACGCTCATCACGGCGCGCGCGATCCAGGGCGTCGGCGGTGCCATCGCCATGCCGCTCACGCTCACACTGCTCGCCAGCGTGGTACCCGCGGCGAAACGCGGCATCGCGTTCGGGGTGTGGGGCGCGACCGGTGGCCTCGGCGTGGCGCTCGGTCCGGTCATCGGCGGCGCGATCACCGAATACTCCTCGTGGCAGTGGATCTTCTGGGTGAACGTACCGATCGGGCTCATCCTGCTGCCGCTGCTCACCCGGGTCCGCGAGAGCCGGGGCGGCGCCGGTCGACTGGACCCGGTCGGCACGACGCTCGTCACGCTCGGCCTGTTCGGTGTCGTATTCGGTGTGGTACGCGGCAACGGGCATGGTTGGACCAGCGCACAGGTGCTCGGCGCGCTGATCGCCGGCGGCCTGCTCCTGGTCGCGTTCCTCGCGTGGGAGATCCGGGCGCGCGCGCCGATGGTGCCGCTGCGCATCTTCCGCAACCGTGGCTTTGCGCTCACCAGTGCGGTGTCGCTCGTGATGTCGTTCGGCATGTTCGGCACGGTGTTCCTGAGCGCGCAGTTCCTGCAGACGGTGCAGGGCTACTCGCCGCTCGAGGCGGGTGTGCGTACCCTGCCGTGGACCGCGATGCCGGTGCTCGCCGCACCGCTGTCCGGCCTGCTCAGCGATCGCATCGGAGCGCGGCGGATCGTCGCCATCGGGCTAGCGCTGCAAGCCGCCGGCATCGCGTGGCTCGCCACCGTCACGAGCGTGGACGTGCCCTACCGCGATCTCGTACCGGCATTCGTGCTGGCCGGTTTCGGCATGGGGCTGTATTTCGCGCCGATCGCGCGCCTCACCATCGACTTCGCGCCGACGAACCTGCAGGGTGTCGCATCCGGTACCTCGAACATGCTCCGCCAGCTGGGCACCGTCCTCGGTGTCGCGGTGCTCGGCGCGGTGTTCTCGTCGATCGGCGGGTACGCGTCTGGCGCGTCCTTCGTCCACGGTCTTCGTGCGGCGCAGGTGGTCGGCGCCATCGTGCTGGCGGTGGGCGCCGTGCTCGCGATCGCTTTGCCCGCCACGTCGCCCGCGCCGAAGTCGACGACCCCGGTTGCTGACCAGCTCGACGAGGAGGTCGCGGACGCCGAGCCGGCGGCGATCGGCGCCTGAGCAGTGCAGCACACAACGTGCGGGGGGCACGGACGCGGGCGGAACCCACAAGTTCCGCCCGCGTCGCCTTGCGAGCAGCGCACGCGCCGCGGGCGACGCAGGTGACAGGATGGCTTCGTGGCGGACGGGCCGATCGCGTTTGTGCTGGGCGGCGGCGGCGTGCTGGGTGCCGTCGAGGTCGGCATGGTGCGCGCGTTGTTCGAGGCGAATATCCGTCCGGATCTCGTCGTCGGCACATCCATCGGTGCCCTGAACGGTGCGCTCGTCGCGGCCGATCCGTCCGACGCGGTCATCGACCGGCTCATCGGACTGTGGTCGTCGAAGCAGGCACGCGACATCTACGGCGACTCCGCGCCGCGCCAGCTCGCCCGGCTCGCCAGGGCCGGCACGCACCTGCATTCGCCGGCGCCGTTGCGCGCGATGCTCGACCGCGAGTTGCACGGCATGACCACATTCGAAGACTTGCCGGTACGGTTCGAGTGCTGCGCCGCCAACATTGAACGCGCCGTCGAGCACTGGTTCACCAAGGGACCGCTCGTGGACGCCGTACTCGCGTCGGCGGCCGTGCCGGGTCTGCTGCCGCCGATCCAGGTCGACGGCCGGCACTACATCGACGGCGGAGTCGTCAACTCGATCCCGATCGGTCGCGCGGTGGAAATCGGCGCCGCCACGATCTACGTGTTGCAGGTCGGCCGCATCGATCGGCCGCTGGTCGCGCCGCGCAACGTCGTCGAGGTCGCCCGTGTCGCGTTCGAGATCTCCCGGCGCCACCGGTACGCGCGCGAGCTGGCCGCCGTACCACCGACGGTGACCGTACACGTGCTGCCGCCCGGCGTCGGTTCGAAGCGCGACGACTCACCGCTGGCGTACCGCGACCTGCGCGCTGCGCAACGGCGCATCGAGCGGGCGTACGAGGCATCCGCCGGATACCTGGCGAGTCACCGATGAGGCCGCCACCGCGCTGGGTCCGGCGACTGCTGCTGGCGCCGCTCGCCGTCGTGCTGTCGCTCGCGCTGGTGGTCAGCGCTCCCCTGTGGCTGCTCATCTCGACGGCCGTGTCGCCGCTGGCCGCCGGACGGTTGCGACCCGTCCGGGTGCTGTGGCTTGCCACCGTCTACCTGCTCGTGGAGGCCGCGGTGCTCGTCACGATGTTCGCGCTATGGATCGCGTCGGGCTTTGGCGCACGCGTACGGTCGCCGGCGTTCCAGCGCGCGCACTACGTGTTGTGCGGCCGGGCGCTGGCCGTCCTCTACCGCCAGGCGAAGTGGGTGCTGCGGCTGACTGTACAGATCGACGGCGCGACACCCGACTCCTTGCCCGACGAGCGACCACTGCTGGTGTTCTCGCGGCACGCGGGCCCGGGCGACTCGTTCCTGCTCGCCCACGCGCTCATCGCGTGGTACGCCCGGGAGCCTCGCATCGTGGTCAAGGACAGCCTGCAATGGGACCCGGCGATCGACGTGTTGCTGAACCGCCTGCCGAACCGGTTCATCGCACCCGGCGGCGGGCACGGCGCCGAGGCGCAGATCGGAGATCTCGCACACGATCTGGACGGCAATGACGCGCTCGTCATATTCCCGGAGGGCGGCAACTTCACGCCGGAACGCTGGCGGCGCGGCGTGGCACGGTTGCGGCGCATGGGCTTCGCGTCCATGGCGCGCCGTGCCGAACGAATGCGCAACGTCCTGCCGCCGCGGCCCGGTGGCGTACTCGCCGCGCTGGACGCAAGCCCACACGCGCACGTCGTGCTGGTCGGCCACACGGGCGTTGACCATCTCCGTACCATCGCGGATGTCTGGCGAGAGCTGCCGATGGACAAGTCGATCGTGATGCACTGGTGGCTGGTCGACCCGAGTGACATCCCCACCGACCCGGACGCCCGCATCGAGTGGCTCTACGGCTGGTGGGCGCGCGTCGACGACTGGATCTCCCAACACAAGGTCACGCAGGCAATCCCGACGGCCGGGTAGCGGCTTGACTCGTGCCGGCCGAACGGCGTCGCCGGTGGCGCCGGTCGCATGGTCAGACGGGTGGCATGGTGAGACCGGCCATGCCAGCGCTCTCGGCCATGAGCGCCACCACGACCGGCCCCGCTGCGCAGCGTGCCGCATCGAAAGGACTCAGCGCTACCCCGTCTGGCCGCTCGATGCGAATCGGGTTCGCTTATCGCGGCACGACGACTCGGGCGAGCGCCGCCTCCACAGTGCCGTGATTGCATTTCACCGCACCGGTACGCGGCCACGTCCCACCGCGATCGTGCGCTCGACAGGCGGGTCACGCATCGCGCCGTACGGATCGGAGGTTGGCACTCGAATGGGTACCGCAGCGTCGCGTATTGAACGACTTCATGACGACATATGCCGATCTACGGTCATATGCCGCCGGAGATTTGCGAAGTCGACGCGGGAACGTCTTGCTAGCAGCGATGACGCACATCTAATGTGATGGCGCGTCACTGACCGTGCTCAATCCGTTGCAAAATCCAGGCTACAACCCGCCGCAGCGATGCCGATACACTGCGATGTCCTTTGTCGACCGGGAGCGAGGATTGTACAAGCGTGCATACCTGGGAGGACGTGCCGTTTTCGCTCGCCGACGACTTCTACCTGATCGGTCTCGACGGACGAACCAACCGGCCACGCCTGCACGCCAAGGCAATGAACCTCGGCGTGGCCGCGGCGCTACTCGCCGAACTCGTGCTGGCAAACTACATCCGCATCAACAACGGACGCATCGAGGTGGCGTATCGCCACTACGCGCCCGAGGCTCGCGAGCACGCGGACATGCTGAGCCGCATCATCTCCGAGCCGCAGCACCTGCTACCGGTCTGGATCTCGTATTTCGCGCAGACGGCGACCGATGTCGTACAGCAACGTCTCGTCGCCCGGCGCTTCATGCACGTCGAATCGCGTGGCATGCTGCGCACGAAGCAGTCGTACGTGCCGGTCGACCCGATGGCCGTCGAGTGGCGATCGCTGCGCATTGCCCGCGTCGTTTCCCGGCGCGACATCCGTACGTGGGAGGACCTGACGATCATCGGCCTGATCGTCGCGACCGGCCTCGCCGAGGCGGTGATGTGGGACTCGCAGACCGACGAACGCGACAACCTCGTCGCGATCCTGCATTACCTCAACGACGAGCCGTCGCTGCACGCATTGATCACCCAGGTCGAGACGCTCATCGCGGCCGCGGTCCTGGCTCAGCGCAAGTGAACCACCGCTACTACCCACCCCTCATCCCGATGGAGTCTTGATGTCCTCGTCTGTCAGCTCCCCCAGTGCCGTTTCGGCGTCGCTGGCGAAGGATCGCCTCGGCGTCTGGGCCGTGATCATGTTCGCCATGACCGCGGCGACACCACTGCTCGTAGTGGGCGCCCTCGTCGTCTCGGCTTGGGCCGGCACCGGCGTGGTCGGCTATCCACTCGCGTTCGTGCTCATCGGCATTGTCCTCGCGATCTTTGCCGCTGGGTATGTCGCGATGGCGCGCCACGTGGTCAACGCCGGCGCGTTCTACAGCTACATCGCCCTCGGCGCGAACAAGGCACTCGGCGTCGGCGCGTCGTTCGTCGCCGTGCTGGCCTACAACCTTCTGCAGATCGGCCTTTACGGCATCTTCGGCGTGGTCGCGCAGGGCTTCTTCCAGCAGCGGGTCGGCTGGGACTTCCAGTGGTACTGGTATTCGCTGGTTGCCTGGTTGATCGTCGCGCTGATGGGTGCGCTGCGCGTCGACATCAACAGCAAGATTCTCGGCGTGCTGCTGCTCATCGAACTTGTGCTTGTCGTGGTGTTCGATGTGGTCGACATCGGTCACCCGGCCGGCGGCTCGATCAGCGTCAAGGCCTTCGAGCCGCACGCACTGTTCCCCTCGGCGGCACTCGCCGGTGCGGCATTCGCGGTGGCGATCACGTCGTTCGTCGGCTTCGAGGCGGCGCCGGTCTTCTCCGAAGAGGCACGCCACGCACGCCGGACCGTACCTGCCGCGACCTACCTGGCGATCTTCGTGATGGGCGTCGTCTACGCGGTGACCAGCTGGGCGATCACGGTCGCCGTCGGCCCCGACAACGTGGTCGGCCAAGCGCAGCAGCAGGGCCCGGACTTCATCTTCAACGTGGCCGGTCAGCACCTCGGCCACGCCACCACCGTCCTCGACATTGGCCACGTTCTGCTGCTGACCAGCATCTTCGCGGGCATGGTGAGCTACCACAACGCGGTGGCCCGCTACTCGTTCGCGCTCGGCCGCGAGGGCGTGTTGCCGCACCTGCTCGGCCGCACCCGCGCCCGTACCGGCGCACCGCTGGTCTCATCGATCGCGCAGAGCACCATCGCGCTCATCGTGATCATCGTGTTCGCGGTCGAGAAGTGGGATCCGTTGACCCGGCTGTTCTTCTGGCTGGGCACGACCGGCGGCTTCGGGATCCTCGTGCTGCTGATCGGGACGTCGCTGTCGGTGCTGAACTTCTTCCGCCGCGACCACCGCGACGAGTCGATCTGGTCGCGCGTGCTCGCTCCGGTCCTCGCAACCGCGACGCTCGGCTACATCATGTGGTACGTCGTTGATGGCTTCGCGAACCTGCTGGGCGTCGGATCACACGACCCGGTTCGCTGGATCATGCCCGGCCTCTACCTTGCGGTCGCGGTGATCGGCGTGCTGTGGGCGCTGACCCTCAAGGGCGCCAAGCCAGACGTATACGACGGGATCGGCCTCGGCGCCACGGCCGGCACCGCGGTCGCGGCGATGACGTTCTCCTCCGCCACCCAGATGCCGACCCAGCAGGGTGGCGCCGGCGACCAGCCGTACACCACCTACACGGATAGGTGACCGAAGCCGTAACGGTACGGCCCGGGCGCGCGTCCGACGTTGACGACCTCGCGGTTGTCATCGCGCGCGCGTTCGGGCCGCTGCCACTAAGCGCTTGGCTCGTACCCGACGACGGTGCGCGGCTCGCGGCGATGGCCGGGCAGTTCCGGTTGGTGATCGCGGCCGCGATCGAACACGGCGACGTCTACGTGGCCGGTGACGGCGTCGGTGTCGCGGTCTGGTTCCCGCCCGGGCCACTGCCCGACATCCCGGGCTACGACGCGGCGCTCGAGGCCGCCTGTGGCCGGTACGCGCCGCGCTTCGCCGAACTGGACGACGAGATGCACAAGATGCGTCCCGGCGCGCCGGATCACGCGTACCTCGCGTTCCTCGCCGTGGAACGCGATTGGCAGCAGCGTGGCATCGGCTCGGCGCTGCTCGACGTACACCATCGACGGCTGGACGCGGCGGGCACGCCGGCATACCTGGAGGCGAGCGGTTTGCAGAGCCGCCGGCTCTACCTCCGCAAGCGGTACGTCGACCACGCGGAACCCTACGGGCCGGCCGATCTGACCGTGCTCTATCCGATGTGGCGGGAGCCGGCCTAGCCGTGGAACGGGTCGCCGACGGATCGTGGTCCGGGACGAACTGGGCGGGCAACGTCACGTACGCCGCGCAGCGCCTACACCGGCCGACCACGGTCGATGAGCTGCGTCGCGTGGTCGAATCGGCGACCTACGTCCGCGCGGTAGGCACCGGCCACTCGTTCAATCTCATCGCCAATGCCGCCGACGACGGCGCGGGCGATCTCGTGTCGGTTGCCGGCCTGCCCAACGACGTCGAGATTGACGCCGCGGCGCGCACCGTCACAGTCGGCGCCAGCATGCGTTACGGCGACCTCGCCACGACGCTTCATGCCGCCGGGTTCGCGCTGCACAATCTCGCGTCCCTGCCGCACATCTCGGTCGCCGGCGCGGTGGCCACCGGTACGCATGGATCGGGTGATCGCAACGGCAGCCTCTCCACCGCGGTCACCGCCCTGGAGATGGTGACGGCCGGCGGCGAGCTGACGACTCTGACCCGAGATGCGGACGGTGACACGTTCGCCGGCTCGGTGGTGGCGCTCGGCGCGCTCGGCATCGTGACGCGGGTGACGCTGCGGATCGAGCCGACCTACCAAGTCGCCCAGTGGGTGTACGACGGGATGCCGTGGGAGACGTTGTACGCCCGACTCAGCGACGTTTTCGCCAGCGCCTACAGCGTGTGCGTGCTGACCCGGTGGACCGCGCCGCGCGTGGACCTCGTCTGGCAGAAGCACCGGCTCGACCAGCGACCGGACGGGTTCGCGCCGCCGCACGAATGGCTCGGCGCCACGCTCGCCGACGGTGAGCGGCACCCGGTCGTGGGGCTCGCACCCCAACCGTGTACGCCGCAGCATGGCGTACCCGGTCCGTGGCACGAACGCCTGCCGCACTTCCGCCTCGACTACACACCGAGCGTCGGCGCCGAGGTGCAGTCGGAGTTTTTCGTGCCGCGCGAGCACGCCGTCGCGGCCATCCAAGCGGTACGCGACATCGGTGCGCACATCGCGCCGCTGCTCCGGGTCTCGGAACTGCGTACGGTGGCCGCCGACGACCTGTGGCTCTCGCCGGCGTACCAACGCGACAGCCTCGGCATCCACTTCACCTGGGCCGACGACGTCACCGGAGTGCTCGCGCTGCTGCCCGCCATCGAAGCCGCGCTCGCGCCCTTCGAACCGCGGCCGCACTGGGGCAAGCTGTTCACGATGTCGCCGGAATCGGTGGCGGCACGCTACCCACGGCACGGCGACTTCGGCCGGCTTCGGGGTCGGCTCGATCCGGCGTCGACGTTCGCGAACACGTACGTCGACCGGTACGCGCCGGTGCTGCCACCCGACGCGACCGCGGCGTCGATCGGCACGTGACGACTAGCGACGCGTGACGACTAGCGCCGAACGGGTCGGTACCGGTTAAGGTGACGCCGTGCCCGGACTCGTCACCAGAGTGCGACGTTTGCTCGGCGGTCGACGCCCCACCACGACCGCCGAACCGCCACCGAGTGTCACGCGCCTCGCGAAGCCGGGCGCGCCGCGCGGCCGCCACCTCGTCTACGCCCCACAACTGGACGGGCGCGCCGACCCTGGCGAAATCGTTTGGACGTGGGTGCCCTACGAGGAGGACCACTCGCAGGGCAAGGATCGCCCGGTGCTGGTCGTCGGCCGGACCGGGTCGACACTGCTCGGCCTGATGCTGTCAAGCTCCACCGCTCGCGACGGCCAACGGAACTGGTACGCGCTCGGCGCCGGCGCGTGGGACCGCGAGCACCGACCGAGCTGGGTTCGCCTCGACCGGGTGCTCAAGGTACGCGAGCGGGGCATCCGGCGGGAGGGCGCTGTGCTGGCCCGTCCGCGGTTCGACGCGGTCGCCCGTGAGCTGCGCGCACACTACGGCTGGCGCTGATCACGCGGCAGCGAAGGCGGAGCTCGAAGGCGAACCGCGACGAAGACGGCTAGGATCGGACAAAGGGATCTTGGTACGTCGGTAGCTTCGTCGGCCGGTGCTCGGGCGCGTTCCAAGCCACTGCGGCACGGTCCGGGGTCGCGGCCGATCCGCGGCGCGAGGTGTGCCGTCCCGCTCGCCGGGAATGGAGAGTGCATGCGAGCACACTGTGGCGGCGCCCGGTGATCGGCCGCCTCCCGATCGAGGACATCAGGCCGACCGTCGCCGACGGTGCCTACCCGGCGAAGGCGGTCGTCGGCGAACACGTACCCGTCTCCGCGATCGTCTACCGCGAGGGCCACGACGCGCTCGGTTGCGCGGTCGTGTGGCGCGGCCCGGACGGCGATCGTCGACCGTCCAGAATGGACGCGGCCGATCCCG
Source organism: Micromonosporaceae bacterium (assembly GCA_035713725.1). Classification (GTDB taxonomy): domain Bacteria; phylum Actinomycetota; class Actinomycetes; order Mycobacteriales; family Micromonosporaceae; genus DASQPR01. Next base: position 2,439 of record DASTMZ010000106.1, on the reverse strand, counting down.
GTGCCGGGCGATGGCTTGGCACGATCCAACCGGACGCGGTCGGTGATTGGGAGTTCGCCGTCGAAGCATTCGCCGACCCATACCTGACGTGGCGGCACGCCGTGCTCGCCAAGATCGAGGCGGGACAGGGCGCCGAGGACCTCGCGAACGACCTCGCACGCGGTGCCGCGGTGTTCGACCGAGCGCAGTCGACCGTGCCGGCCGAACATGTCGCTGCCGTCAAGGCCGCGGCGGAGGCGATGCGCGACGCGGACGCGCCGCTGTCCGCACGCATCGAGCCCGCGCTCGACCTGGCCGACGTGATCTGGGCGCACCCGGTGCGCGACCTCGTCACCACCTCGGCGTGGCGTCCGTTGTGGGTGGACCGACCGCTGGCGATGTGCTCCGCGTGGTACGAGATGTTCCCGCGCTCCGAGGGCGACAAGGACGCGAACGGTCGCGCCAAGCACGGCACGTTCACGACCGCGGCGCGGCGGTTGCCCGCGATCGCGCAGATGGGCTTCGACATCGTTTATCTCCCGCCGATCCATCCGATCGGGCGCGTCAACCGCAAGGGCCGCAACAATTCGCTACGTGCCGCACGGGGCGATGTGGGCTCGCCGTGGGCGATCGGGTCGTCCGAGGGCGGCCACGACGCGATTGCACCGCAGCTGGGATCGCTCGGTGATTTTCGCGCGTTCGTCAAGCGCTCGCGCGAGCTCGGTCTCGAGGTCGCGCTGGATCTCGCACTGCAGTGCGCGCCGGACCATCCGTGGGTGACTACGCATCCGGAATGGTTCACCACGTTGCCGGACGGCACGATCGCGTACGCCGAGAATCCGCCGAAGAAATATCAGGACATCTACCCGCTGAACTTCGACAACGATCCGGAGGGCATCCGCGCCGAGATTCTCCGAGTCGTGCTGCACTGGGTCGATCAGGGTGTCAAGGTGTTCCGCGTCGACAACCCGCACACCAAGCCGGTGGACTTCTGGCACTGGCTGATCTGGGAGGTCAAGCGCGTCGACCCCGACGTGCTCTTCCTCGCTGAGGCGTTCACCGCGCCGCCGATGATGCACGGGCTCGGGCGGATCGGCTTCACCCAGTCGTACACGTATTTCACCTGGCGCAACACCGCCGCCGAGATGCGCGAATATTGCGAGGAGCTGGTCGCTTCGGCAGCGCACATGCGCCCGAACTTCTGGCCGACGACCCCCGACATCCTGCCCGAGTCGTTGCAGCACGCCGGCCCGCCGATGTTCAAGATACGGGCGATCCTGGCCAGCATGCTCAGCCCGTCGTGGGGCATCTACTCCGGGTACGAACTCTACGAGCACAACGCGCGGCCGGGCGTCGAGGAGTTGCTGGACAACGAGAAATACGAACTGCGGCCGCGACCATGGGCCGCGCGCGAGGCGACCGGCGAGTCGCTCGCGCCCTATCTCGGCGCGCTGAACGCGATCCGCCGCGCCCACCCGGCGATGCGGTGGCTCGCGAACCTTCGCTTCCACGAGTCGGACAACGGGCAGATCCTGTGCTTCTCGAAGCGCGACGCGGACAGCGGTGACACGGTGATCGTGGTGGTCTCGTTCGACCCGGCGAACGTGGTGTGGGCGAACCTCAGCCTGGACATGCCGGCGCTCGGCTTCGACTGGCACCAGCGGTTCTCGGTTCGGGACGAGTTGACCGGCGCGGCCTTCGACTGGGGTCAGCACAACACGGTGCGGCTCGACCCGTTCGTCGAGCCGGCACACATCCTGGCCGTGCGGCGGCAGGGCGAGCCGCGATAGACGACGATAGGCATGTGCGGCCGCCGCGGCTGGCCGTGCCGGCAGCAGCGGGGCAGGCAGGAGTTGACGACACGCCGTGGATCGCGCCGTACACACCTTGGAACTCGCCGAGGGCAGCCACGTCGCCGCCGACGGCTTGGTCGAACACCCGTCCGCCAGCGATTACAGCCATGCCCGGACGCTGCCCGCCGATCCGGTCTGGTTCAAGCGCGCGGTCTTCTATGAGGCGCTCGCACGTGCGTTCCACGACTCCAACGCCGACGGCCAGGGCGACATCCAGGGCCTGATCCACCGGCTGGACTATCTGCAGTGGCTCGGCGTGGACTGCATCTGGCTGCCGCCGTTCTACGACTCGCCGCTGCGCGACGGCGGCTACGACATCCGCGACTTCTACAAGGTGCTGCCGGAATTCGGCACCGTCGACGACTTCGTCGCGCTGCTCGACGCGGCACACAAGCGTGGCATCCGCGTCATCACGGATCTCGTGATGAATCACACGTCCGACTCGCATCCGTGGTTCCAGGAGTCACGGCGCGATCCGGACGGGCCGTACGCGGACTACTACGTATGGAGCGACAGCGACGACGGGTACCCGTTCGCTCGGGTGATCTTCGTGGACACCGAGGAATCCAACTGGACGTACGACCCGGTGCGCAAGCAGTTCTACTGG
>DASTMZ010000105.1:0-7428 GCA_035713725.1 Micromonosporaceae bacterium | reverse complement strand
ACCGCGTCGGTGCGCATCACGCCGGAGGGCAACCGGATCCACGAGCGGATCCGCAACCGGCGTACCGCGATCGTGTCGGAGTGCGTGGCGCGCCTGCCGGCCAAGCACGCCGATGCGCTGACCCGCGCGCTGCCCGCGCTCGAGGCGCTCGTCGACGAGCTGCAAATCACCGACTCGCGATCGGTTGGCTAGGTCGGGCGGTTTGCTACGCGGTCGGGTCAGCGCGATCGGCGACGGGTAAATCACTGGTGGACGTGCTGGTGTGCCGGCCTATGCTTCGTGCGTCATGGCTACCCCGAGCGCCGCGGAGATCAACCGCCTGATCGCACGGCTGCCCGAGCTGACGATGCGGGACCGGCATCGCATCGGGCGGCGCCTGGAAGGCATGCAGCGCAGCCGCGCGGAGACTAAGCCTGGCGCGATCGAGTCGGTCGCGGCCGCTCTCGACGCCGCGGCCGCTCGCCGGGTCGCCCGCGCGGCCGGAGTCCCGGCCATCTCGTACCCGCCTGAGCTTCCGATCTCGCAGCGCAAGGACGACATCGCCGCCGCGATCCGCGACCACCAGGTGGTGATCGTGGCCGGCGAGACCGGATCGGGCAAGACGACGCAGTTGCCGAAGATCTGCCTCGAACTCGGCCGTGGCGTCGACGGCCTGATCGCGCACACCCAGCCGCGCCGGATCGCGGCGCGGACCGTCGCGGATCGCATCGCCGACGAGCTCGGCACCGAGCTTGGCGGCGCGGTCGGCTACAAGGTGCGCTTCACCGACCAGGTCAGCGCGGACACACTCGTGAAGGTCATGACGGACGGCATCCTGCTCGCCGAGCTACCAGGCGACCGGTTGCTCGAGCAGTACGACACGATCATCGTGGACGAGGCGCACGAGCGGAGTCTCAACATCGACTTCATCCTCGGCATCCTCAAGCAGCTGCTGCCGCGCCGCCCCGATCTGAAGCTCATCATCACCAGCGCGACGATCGATCCGCAGCGCTTCTCGCGGCACTTTGGCGACGCGCCGATCGTCGAGGTGTCCGGCCGGACGTACCCGATTGAGGTGCGCCACCGCCCGCTCACGCCGGAGCCGCCCGAGCAGGACGACCTCGACGAACCGGTGGCGAACGCACCGCGAAGCGGCACCAACACTGAGCCGGCCGACGATGAGCCGCGCGACCAGATCACCGCGATCTGCGAGGCGGCCATCGAGCTGCAGGCCGAAGGCCCCGGTGACATCCTCGTGTTTCTGTCCGGCGAGCGCGAGATCCGCGACACCGCTGAGGCCCTGACCGCGCTGGCGCTGCGCGACACCGAGATCCTGCCGCTCTACGCGCGCCTGTCGACGGCCGAACAGCACCGGGTGTTCGCGCCGCATCGCGGGCGGCGCATCGTGCTCGCCACGAACGTCGCGGAGACGAGCCTCACGGTGCCGGGCATCCACTACGTCATCGACCCTGGCACGGCTCGGATCTCGCGCTACAGCCATCGGCTGAAGGTGCAACGGCTGCCGATCGAGGCGATCTCGCAAGCGTCCGCGAACCAGCGCAAGGGCCGATGCGGGCGCACCGCGGACGGCATCTGCATCCGGCTCTACTCCGAGACGGACTTCGAGTCGCGGCCGGAGTTCACCGAGCCGGAGATCCTTCGTACCAACCTCGCCGGCGTGATCCTGCAGATGACCGCCTACGGCCTCGGCGACATCGCGACTTTCCCGTTCATCGAACCGCCGGACCGCCGCAACATCGCCGACGGCGTCGGGCTGCTGCACGAACTCGGCGCGTTCGCCGCGGCCGGCGACGGCGACTTGGTCCGTGGTGGGACGGCCGGCACCGGCGCGGACCGGCTGACGCCGCTCGGCCGCCGGATCGCGGCGCTGCCGGTCGATCCACGCATGGCGCGGATGATCCTCGAGGCGGAACGCAACGGCGTGGTACGCGAGGTGATGGTCATCGCGGCGGCGCTGTCCATTGTGGATCCGCGGGAACGACCGACCGACAAGCAGCAGGCGGCCGCCGAGAAGCACGCACGGTTCACCTCTCCCGAGTCGGATTTCCTGGCATACCTGAGCCTCTGGACGTACCTGCGGGAGCGCCAACGGACGTTGTCCGGCAGCCAGTTCCGCAAGATGTGTCGGGCCGAATTCCTGAACTTCTTGCGGGTGCGCGAATGGCAGGACATCTATACCCAGCTGCGCCAGACCGTCGTGACGCTCGGCATCACCGTGCCTCGCGAGCAGGACCTGCCGACCGAGCCGGACGCTACGCGGATCCACCAGTCACTGCTGGCCGGTCTCCTGTCGCACATCGGCTTGAAGGACGTACCGAGCGCGGCGCAGTCGAGCGGACGCGGGGGTGAGCCGGCGGCGCGCGACCGGCGGCGCCACGAGTACGGCGGCGCGCGCGGCGCGCGGTTCACGATCGCGCCCGGCTCCGCGCTGTTTCGGAGCCAGCCGCGGTGGGTGTTCGCCGCCGAACTCGTGGAGACGTCCCGACTCTGGGGACGCGTGGTCGCGAAGATCGAGCCCGAGTGGGCCGAGGCGCTCGCCGGGCACCTGGTCAAGCGTACGTATAGCGAGCCGCACTGGGAACGCAAGCGGGCCGCCGTGATGGCGTCGGAGAAGGTGCTTCTCTACGGCGTACCGTTGGTGGCCGCGCGTCGCGTGAACTATGGCCGGATCGATCCGGTGCTGTGCCGGGAGGAGTTCATCCGGCACGCACTCGTCGAAGGCGACTGGGACACGCACCACAAGTTCTTCGGCGAGAACCAGGCGCTCCGCGACGAGGTCGAAGAGCTCGAGCATCGCGCGCGGCGGCGGGACATCGTGGTCAGCGACGACGAGCTTTACGCCTTCTACGACTCTCGGGTGCCCGCCGAGGTGGTGTCCGGTCGCCATTTCGACACATGGTGGGCTGGCGCACGGCGCGAGCAGCCGGATCTGTTGTCGTTCGAGAAGTCCATGTTGGTGAATGACGACGCGGCCGCCGTCGATCCGCGCGACTTTCCCGACGTGTTCATTGTCGACGGTCTGGCATTGCCGCTGGCGTACGAGTTCTCGCCGGGGTCCGCGGACGACGGCGTCACCGTGAACGTACCGCTGCCGGTGCTGCCGACATTGCGTGCCGAGCCCTTCGAGTGGCAGGTGCCCGGGCTGCGCCACGACCTCGTCACGGCGCTCATCAGGTCGCTGCCCAAGGCGAAGCGCGTGCATCTCGTACCGGCACCGGATACCGCGGCGGCCGTTCTGCAACGGCTGTCGCCGGATGGCCGTACTGCACCGGACGAGCCGCTCCGCCCTGCGCTCGCCCGCGAGTTCCGGCGCATGACCGGCGTCCTCATCGGCGGCGGGGATTGGGATCTGGCTCGGGTCCCCGAACACCTGCGCATGACGTTCCGCGTGGTGGACGACGCCGGCGCGACGCTCGCCGAGGGCAAGGATCTCGACGCGCTGCGGGCCTCGTTGCGGGTTGCCGCGCAGGCGGTCGTCGCCTCGGCGGCGTCCGGCATCGAGCAGTCCGGCCTCACGTCGTGGCCGACCACTGGTCACGCTGGCAATGCGCTGCCCGCCGTGCTCGAGCGGGAGACCGGTGGGTACGCCGTGACGGCGTACCCGGCGCTATCCGACGAACGCACGTCGGTCGCGGTGCGTGTCTACGACAATCCGCGGGCGGCCGACATCGCGATGGTCGCCGGTACCCGGCGGCTTCTGCTGCTCGGCATCGCGTCGCCGATCCCCGCGATATCCCAGCGGCTGCCCAACGACGCCAAGCTCACGCTCATGCGCAACCCGAGCCGCAACGTCGGCGAGTTGCTAGCGGACTGCGTCGACGCGGCGGTCGATGCGCTGGTGGCGGAGAGCGGTGGGCCGGCACGGGACGAGGCCACGTTCGCCGCGCTCCGCGACCTAGTGCGGGCGGATCTGCACGACTCGGCGTACGACGTGATCGCCAAGGTACGCACCGTGCTCGCCGGCTGGCACGCGGTCGAGGAGCGGTTGCCGTCGCCCGTACCGCCCGCGGTCCTGTCGTCCGTATCCGACATCCGCGCGCAGCTGACCGGACTCGTGTACCCAGGATTCGTGACCGAGACCGGCGCGGTCCGCTTGACTGACCTCGCGCGCTACCTGCGAGCCGCGGAGCGACGATTGCAGCGGCTGCCACTCGATCCGGCACGCGACCGGGCGCAGCTCGCGATCGTGACGACCGTGCAGGACGAGTTCGCCCAGTGGCTCATCGAACTCCCCGACGGCGCCCCGACGTGGCCCGAGGTCCGGGCGGTTCGGTGGATGGTCGAGGAGTTGCGGGTCAATCTGTTCGCGCAAGCGATCGGCACGCCGTACCCGATTTCGGAGAAGCGCATCTACCGCGCGATGGACGCGGTCGTCGCATGACCGCGCCCGACGCACGTCACATCTTTGAAGTCCGCGCGGAGTCGGCCAGCGGGCACGTGCACCCATTCGGCAGACGTCGAACGCGGTCGGAGGCCGAGAATCTGCTACGCGAATCCATCGGGCGAGTTGAGGCTGCCGGCGGTCGCAACCAGCGCTACTGGATCGAGGAGATCGATACCACCGAGTTGTGGCAACCCCCGAGCCCGCCGACGCCCCGAGATCGCTACCGGGCACGGGTCACGACGACGTCGCCACCCGGCAAGTGGACGCAGGTGCACGTCGACGTACTGGCCGGCGACGACGTCATCGCCGCCTACGACCGCAATTACAGCATGCTGCAGACGTTCGAACCGTTCCGCCAAGGCGACCGCATGTTCGCGCTGATCTCGCCGAACTACACCGCCACCGCAGTCCTGGACCTGGGTTCTGGCGAGATCATCGCGGCCGAGGAGCCCGCGTCCAATGGCTTCTGTCCGGTCGGGTTCTATGTCCCGGACTGGTGGGACATCCACGACGGCCGGAAGCTGCCCGGCTCGATGTACTGGAAGCCGATCGACGACGAGTGGCCGGCCGCCGGCGACTTCGGCTTCGTCTGGGGCTGCGTCTGGGGCGATGACTCGTCGTGGAAAGTCCAGTACCTCGACCTGTCGTCGATCCGGGACGGAATCATCCGCCGCGACGAGCGCTTCGGCTACGTCAAGCTCGCGGCCGATCCCAAACTCAAGCCGACAGACTTCATTCGATGCTCCTCTTTCGAAGGTGAGCGGCGAGTCGAGTTCTACACCGAGCGCGGATACAACCTGACTAGCGGCGAGCTCGTCCCCGACGAGGAGTGGTAATGCCGTCGCGGCGGGCGCGAACAGCGGCGGTGAGCCCCGCGAACAGCGGCGGTGAGGCCCGCGAACAGCGGCGGCCGGTGGGCGTGACCCGCGGTGGCGATCAAGGTAGCGCACAATGATCCGGTGCCGGATGCGTTCTTCCAGCGGCTCGACCCTCGCGAGCCGCACACGTCGCGCTTTGCCGCGACCGAACTGACCCGTGGGCCCTGGGACGCCACCGCGCAGCACGCCGGACCACCGGCCGCGTTGCTCGGCCACGAGATCGAGGGCCGCGTAGACGCACGATCCGACATGCGGGTTGCGCGCATCACCGTCGACGTCCTCCGGCCGGTGCCGATCGACGTGCTGACGATTGCCACCAGGGTCATCCACTCGAGTCGCAGCATCGAGATGGTCGAAGCGACGATGGCGACCGACGACGGCCGTACGGTTATGCGAGCGAACGCCGTCCGCATCCGTATCGCCGACGAGCCCATGCCGGAACACCGCGCGCCCGCGCCGCCGCCACCGACCGACGCCGCCGAGTTGCCCGCGACACTGACCGACTTCGGCTTCGACGTCGGCTACCACACCGGGATGGAGACGCGCTACGCGGTCGGTTCGTTCGCGGCCGCCGGCCCGGCGACGGTGTGGTTTCGCATGCGGGCACCGCTGGTCGCCGGCGAGCCGACCCGACCGTTGTCGCGTGTGCTCATCGCCGCCGACTCGGGCAACGGCATCAGCCATGTCATCGACTTCCGTACGCACGTGTTCGTGAACCCCGAACTGACGGTGCACTTGCACCGCTACCCGGATGGCGAGTTCGTGTGCCTGGACGCGGCCACGACGACCGACATCGGCGGCATCGGGCTCGCCGACACGAGGCTCTACGACGAGGTGGGACCGATCGGCAGGGGTACGCAGGCGTTGTTCATCGGCCCGCGCCGCTAAGCAGAGTTGCTGTGACGCCGAGGCGAACTCCGATGTCGCTCTCACGATCGAGTCTCAGTCCCGTTGTCTGGTGAAGCGGGTGCCGTGTGGGGATTGCCAGGCGAGTACGCCGGGTTCGGGTTGAGTGACGTGCCAGCCGCCGTCGTGTTTGAGCCGGTGGTGGTGGCGGCACAGTAGTGCAAGGTTGTCGTGTGTTGTGGTGCCGCCCGAAGCGTGGTCGATGGTGTGGTCGATGTCGCAGGCTGATGCGGGCACCCGGCAGCCGGGTGCCCGGCAGGTGCCGTCGCGGGCGCGGATCCAGCGGGCTAACGCCGGTCCGGGCATCCGTCGCCGCGGGTTGGCCTCGGCTGGCGGGGTCGCCGGCGTCACAGGAACCTGGTCGATCAGCTGGCCCAGCGCGTCGGTGTGCTTCGGTGTGGAGAGTGTGCCCAGCGCGCGTAGCGCTCCGTCGCCGTCGGTGACCCGGTAGCGCCAGGCGATGTCGCGGCGGCCGAGCATGCTGATCGCCACATCCCGGGCGGTCGGCGCCTCGACGGGTCCGAACCCGGCCAGCGTCGCCGGCTCGCCAACCCCGCGCCCGGCCGAGCACCCCGCGGCCGGTTCGCCTAGGCTGGCTGTAATTCCGCCGTCGTCGAGCTCGGGCATCGGTTCGGGCTGAGCTGCGGTCGATGCGCGGCCGCCGGCCAGGGTGGACCAGGGGATGGTCAGCTCCACCACGCCGCGGCGATGCACCGCCGACACGCCGACCCCGACCCCCTCCAACAGATCCAGCAACGTGTCGGCCCGCAACTGATCCAACGTGCGACCATCTGCAGCACTGTGCCTGGCGCGGGCGATCGCATCGACCCGCTCGAACGCGGCAACCGCCCGCACCGCCGGCAGACACAACGCATACAACCCGGCAGTCGACTCCCGATCGGCCAGCAGCTCCACCCGCCGCTGCGCCACCGTGCGCGCGGTGCGTTCGGCGGCACCGTGCGGATCGGCACGCAGCACCGCCCGCCGCAGCCGATCACGCAACTGCCCGGTGGTCCACCCCGGCGCACCGTCGACCAGGTCCAACGCGATCGTGAACGCCACACCGTCGTCGACCGCGCACAACACGTCATAAAACACCCGCGCCCGCGCCACATCGAGGTCACCAGCACACATCGCCGCCCACACCGGCTTGACCACCCGCTGCAGATACCGGCCAAACTCCACCTGATACCGCGCCGCCGCCCGCGTCCACGCCAACGTCACCGCCACCTCGTCGGCGTCAAACCCAAGCCGATCCCG
>DASTMZ010000104.1:0-6118 GCA_035713725.1 Micromonosporaceae bacterium | reverse complement strand
GGCACCACGGTCGTGGCGTGGCCGGACGGCAACCTTGCCGACTATCTCGCCACGCTCGATCGGCTCGCGCGGCTCGACGGCGTACCCGTTCTCACCGGTCACGGCCCGCTGCTGCCGGACTGCGGCGAGATCGCGCGTGCGTATCGCGCACATCGCGAGGAGCGGCTTGTCCAGGTGCGGGCGGCGCTCGCGAACGGCGCGCGGACGCCCGCTGACGTGGTCGCGCAGGTTTACCCCGACCTTGAACCGGTGCTGGTGCCCGCGGCGGAATGGACGGTCCGCGCTGCGCTCGCATACCTCGAGCACGACACGACCGACGTCGGGGCGATCGGTGATCCGGTGCCGCAGGACTCGACGTGACGTGTCCGGTCTGTGGCACGGTGGCTGTGCCCGGCGCCAACTTCTGCCACAACTGCGGTACGCCGTTGGCAACCACGGCGCCATTGCCAGCCGCCGAGCGTCGCGTGGTCACCGTGCTTTTCGGAGACCTCTCCGACTTCACCGCGTGGGCCGAGGACCTCGACCCGGAGCGCGTCGGCGCGGTGACCGACCGCGTGATGGCGGCGCTCGCTGGCGCCGTCAAGACGTTCGGTGGCCACGTGGACAAGCTCACCGGCGACGGCATCATGGCGGTGTTCGGGGCGCCGGTCGCGCACGAGGACGACGCCGAGCGCGCCGTGCGCGCCGCGCTGTCGATGCAGCGCGCGGTGCGGCGCGTGCTCGACGACGAGCGCGGCGGCAGTGCGCCGGCCGGTCTTCGGGTCGGGCTGAACACCGGCGACGTGGTCGCCGGGATCCAGGCCGGCCTCGAATACACGGTGATCGGCGACGCGGTCAACACCGCTGCGCGGCTGGCGGACGCGGCCGCGATCGGCGCCATCTACGCCGGCGAGAGCACCGCGAGTTCGACGCGGCGCGTCGCATCGTGGCGCCAGCTGCGACCGTTGCGCCTCAAGGGCAAGCGAGCCCCGGTGGATAGCTACGAACTGCTCGGCATGCTTGACGCGCCGGGCACCCGGGCCGGCATGGGCGACGAGGCGCCGTTCGTCGGTCGCGAGGCCGAAGTCGCCTGGGTCGCGAGCCGTCTTGCCGAGGTCGACGACCGAGGCGAACCGCGGGTGCTGTTGCTGACCGGCGAAGCCGGCCTGGGCAAGACACGGTTCGCCGCGCAGGTCGAGCGGTTCGCGACCGGGTACGACGTGACGTCGCCACGGTTCGCGGCGGGCGCACGAACGCAGGTGCTTGCGGTCGCATGCGCGGCGTACGGCGATCGGCGCCGGCTCGCGCCGCTGATCGACTTGGTACGGGCCGCGATCGGGGTACGCAGTGATGGCGCGACGGTCACCCGTGCACAGGTCGACGACCGGCTGACCCGGTTGGCGACACGGTTCGGTTGGCCGACGACTGGTGCGATGCGGGCCGCCATCGACCTGCTGACGATGGCGGTCGGTGCGCCCGACCCGGTACGGGAACCGGACGTCACCGGTGTCGCCGACCTGACCGGCGCGGCGGACGGTGACCGTATTGCCGTCGAGTCCGACGCCGACGACGCGCTCCGCGACGAGGCCCTCGGCGCGGATAACGACCGCGGCAGCGCCGAACTACCGGACCGAACCGGTGCCGACCGAGGCGACAGGGGCGGAGCGAACGACACGACGCGTTTGTCCGACGGATCGCGATCGGATCCGCCGAGCGCCGGCCAGGCGCCGTGGGGCGCGGCCGTGCAGCACGAAGGCGTGGACTTCGAGGCCGTACCCAACGCGGTGGCCATGCTGCTGTCCGCACTGGCCAGGCAGAGTCCGCTGCTGGTTGTCGTGGACGACCTGCACGACGCGCCGCCGGAGACGATCGACGCGCTCGGCGCCACACTGTCCCGACTCGAAGGTGCGGTGCTCGTCCTGCTGCTCGGCCGGCCGGAGCTGGTGCGAACCGCTGGCGCGCTGACCCGGGTCGCGGACGCGGAGGTCGCGAGCCTGCCCGCGCTGCGGGGCGCGGACGCCACCCGCCTGCTGTCCACCTACCTCGGTGGTGGCCGACTGCCGCAGGCCGACTCGGACCGCCTGCTCATCACGGCGCAGGGCAACCCGTTCTACCTCGCCGAACTCGTCACGTTGCTGATGGAGCGCGGTGCGCTGACCTCGGCAGAAGCCGGCGCCGGTCGACCGGCACTCGACGGCGGACTTGCGCGCGGTGGGTCGCCGGCAGCGGGCGCGACCGTCTGGCGACTAACGGCCGGTTCGCTCGGCGGTCGGCTCCTGTCGCGCGACCTGGCCGCCGTACTCGCCGCGCGGATCGACGCACTTCCGGGTGACCCGCGGTCCGTACTGCGCGATGCCGCGGTGGTCGGCGACACCGTACCGGCCGGTGCGCTCGAGGCGTTGCGCGAGCGCCGCGATGGCCGCCCCGGTCGGGCGATTGCAGGAGCCGTCGAGGACTTCGAACGCGCCGTCGAGGAGTTGCTGTCGCGTCGCATGCTGCGTCGCGTGCGAGGTGGGTACGCCTTCGTGACGCCCCTGTTGCGCGAGGCCGCGTACGCCGGCATCGGCAAGGCGGATCTCGCGGACCGCCATGCGTTCCTCGCCGAGTGGGCCGGCACGACGCCGCCGCCGGATCGCATGCCCGCGGCGACCGCGGATGCGTTCATCGCCGAACACGTGGAACGTGCCGAGACTCTCGCGAACGCGGTCGGGCTGCGCCCCGATTCGCAGGCGCGATCGGTGTGCCCGCTTGGCATCGCGGCGCTCGGGCGCTCGGCTCGGCGCGCCATCACGTCCGGAGAGCCGGCGCAGGCGGTGCGCTACGCCGAGCGAGCGGCCGCGCTCACCGCCGGCGGCTTGCCACTCGCCGACCGTCTCGTCTATGCCCGGGCGCTGCTTCAGCTCGGCCGGCCGGACAGCGCATTGGAGCAGGCGGAGAAGCTGATCACGGACGCCGGCGACGACGACTACCACCGCGCTTGCGCTTTGCTGCTCGCCGGACGGGCGTACCGGCTCAAGGGCGACGGCGCACGCGCGGTGTCGAGTTGGCACGAGGCGCTCGACGTCGGCACATCTAGCAGTCACCCGAACGTCCGCGCCGAGGCCATGCGACGGCTCGGGATGGCCGACTTCCTCGGCGGCCACCTGGCGGAGGCGGGCAGCTGGATGGCGCAGGCCTATCGGGTCGCGCTCGACGACGGCGACTCGCGCAGTCAGGCGTGGTCACTACAGGACCTGGCCTGGGTCGCGACGACCCGCGGCGACTTCGCGGGCGCGGACGCGACGCTCGCCGTGGCGGCGCGACTGTTCGCCGAGCGGCACGATCCGGTTGGTCGGGCGTGGCTGCGGGGTACGACCGCGTTCGCGCGCCTGCTCGCCGGACGTCTCACCGACTCGCGACGGCTCGCGCAGGTGTTCCTGCCGTTCGGTGAGCGGGTCGGCGACCAGTGGGCGGTTGCGACGCTTCGTGCCGTGGACGCATACGCGGCAGCCGAACTCGGGGACCTCGCAAACGCCGACCGGTCGGCCCGGCGCGCGTACGGCGACTTCGCGGCGACCTCGGACGACTGGGGGCGGGGCTTCGCATTAGTGGTACGCGGCATCGTCGCGCGCGGACTCGCGGAGTCCGAGCACGCGCTGGACCTGCTTTCCGAGGCGCTCGAATACGGCGATCGCACCGGCCATCCGTTGCTTGTCGGGATGTCGCGCACTATCCGCGGCTTCGTCCAACTCGATCGCGGCGACGCGGCAGCGGCGGAGGCGGACGCGCGCGCGGTGCTCAACGCGGCCGGTGCGCACAACGTGTTGGACGCGGCGCGGGTCGGACCACGCGTGCTGCTCGGGCTGGCCCGGCTCGCGACGGGTGACGTGGATGCGGCGCTGCACCACCTCGAACCGGCGGCGTACGCCAGCGACGAACCGTCCATGTTGCTCGCGCGAAGGCACGCGGTGGCCGCCTACGCGGCCGCGCTCATCGCGGCGGATCGCATTGACGAGGCCGTCGAGTGGGCCGGCCGGGCATTGCTCGCGCCCGGCGAGGACGCCCGCAGCCACAGCGCCGCCCACCGAGTGCTCGCGCGTGCGCTCGCGCGTGCCGGTTCGCTCGATGCCGCTCGCCTCGCTGCCGGTGAAGCGGCGAAGTCGGCGTACGCCACGGAGCAGCGCAGCGAGCGGGCGGCGAGTGACGATCTTCTCCGCGCGCTCACCGAGGTGTCGGGCGACGAGGCTACCGGCGACGAGGCTACCGGCGACGAGGCGGCGGGTCACCAAAGTGTGACCGGGCTACGTTAGTTTCGTAGCCGTGGACGCGCCCCCGCAGTCACCTCGACTGCCCGTCGTGCCGGGACTGACCGGCCTGACGGTGCTCGCGCGCGGCGGATACGCGACCGTCTACCGAGCTCGGCAGGAGTCGGTCGGTCGACCGGTCGCGGTGAAAGTGGAGCACAGCACGCTCGATGACGAACGCGATCAACGACGGTTCCTTCGCGAGGCGCACGCCGCCGGCGAGATGTCGGGTCACCCGCACGTGGTCGACCTGTTCGACGCGGGCGTGACGGCCGATGGGCATCCGTACCTGATCATGGAGTTGTGCGCCGGGACGTACGCCGAGCGGATGGTGGTCGCGCCGCTGCAACCGGTCGAGGTACGCGATGTCGGCGTCAAGATTGCCGATGCGCTCTCCGACGCACACGCGCGCGGCGTGTTGCACCGTGACGTGAAGCCGGCCAACATCCTCTACTCCCGGTTCGGCGAACCGGCGCTCGCCGACTTCGGACTTGCCGTGCTGTCCGAGACGCGCGAGACGTCATATGCGATGGACGTGTTGACGCCGGCGTACGCGGCGCCAGAGCTGTTCCGCTACGGTACGAAGCCGTCCGCCGCGGCCGACGTCTACTCACTTTGCGCGTCGCTCTACGCGATGCTTCGCGGCCGCCCGCCGCGCTGGTCGGACGACAGCATGCCGAGCGTTCGTACCCTCATCGAACTGTTCGACCAGCCGATCCCCGACGTTTCCGGAGTGGGCAAGGTTCTCCTCGACGTGTTGCGCACCGGCATGACCAACGACGTCGCGCTGCGACCGACGGCAGACCGATTGCGCGACGCGCTCGATGCGCTATCCGAGGAGTCGCTCGGCACCTCGACCACGTCCGTGTTCACGGTCAACCCGCGTGATGGCGAGGACGACACGCCCACCGTCGCCTGGAACCCAACAACCGAAACGTGACCGATCACGTTCAGGGACGGTGCGCCGACCAACGGTCCAGGCGCTTGAGCTAGCGAAGAGTGCGCCGACCGGAGGTCCAGGCGCTTTGGCTAGCGAAGAGCCCTCAATAACTCTTTTCTTGGCCGAGCACGTGTTGCGCGACGAAGCTCAGAATCATCTCGCGTGACACCGGCGCGAGGCGTCCGGCTCGTACGCCGCCGAGCAGCGTCGCGACGCCGTACTCGGTCGTCATGCCGTTACCGCCGTGCACCTGGATGGCGGTGTCGACGGCGAGCGCTGCCGCCTCCGAGGACGCGTATTTCGCGATGTTCGCTGCGACGCCCGCCTCGACGTCTCGGCCAGCGTCGTAGAGTGCCGCGGCCCGGTAGATCGCCATCTTCGCCAGCTCCACCTGGATCTGCGCATGCGCAAGCGGATGTGCGACGCCCTGATGGCTGCCGATCGTCCGGCCCCACACCGACCGGCTCGCCGCGTAGGACGCGGCGCGTGACAACGCGTAGCGTCCGGTGCCCATGCCCATCGCCGCCACCGTGATGCGCTCCGGATTCAGCCCGGAAAATAGCGCCGGCAGTCCGGTCGCGACATCGCCGACAAGCGCATCGGCCGGCAGGCGTACGTCGTCGAGGTAGAGCAGCCATTGGTTCTCCGGCGACACGATCTCCATGTCGAGCCGTGACTTTTCGAGGCCGGGCGCATCGGTCGGCACGATGAACAGTGCCGGCGCCAGCCGGCCGGTCGCTTCGTCGGCCAACCGCGCCACGACGAGGACGAACTCGGCCTCGTCCACACCGGAGATGAAGCACTTCCGGCCGGTCAGCACCCAGTGTGTCCCGTCACGGCGCGCGGTGGTGCCGAGCCGATGGAAGTTCGATCCGGCCTCCGGCTCGGTGATCGCGAAGACGATCGTCGTCGTACC
>DASTMZ010000103.1:0-2076 GCA_035713725.1 Micromonosporaceae bacterium | reverse complement strand
CGGTGTAGGCCGGGTGCAGGAGGAGCTGGCGCGACGTGACCGTGAAGCCGGCGGCGTTGAGCGTGCCGATCTCGTTGCCGACCACCGGTGTGCCCTGACCGATCAGCCATCGCGCCCGGTACCCGCTGGTGTGCGCGCCCGGCTCTGCCGATGGTACAAACATCATGGTCTGGTCGTGCTGGCCGCCAACTTCGGCGACGCCGACAACCGTGTAAGGCTGGTTCGCGTCCAGCGCGGTGACCGTGCCACCGATGCGTGCGCCGAGCCGCTTGAGCGCTGCGGGCGACACCGCGATTTCGTTGACCGAGGCTGGTACACGGCCGGCGATGACTCGCACCATGCCCCGCGTGAGGGGGCTTGTCGCGTCGATGCCCTGCGCGTTCAGCGCGCCGATGCCGGCGGCGGTGCGCACGGCGATCCGCGCCGACCAGGTTTCGGTCACCACGCTGCCGCGAGGCAGTAGCGCAAGCAGATCCGCGGAGGTCGGTGCGCCGGCGTCCGGGCCGCCGTGGTTGGGCGTCCATTCGGCCGATGCGGCCGCGGTGCCCATCGTGCGTTGCACCTGTTCGTTCGGTGTGAGGTTCGACATGTCGACGACGGCCGCGGCGAAGCTCAGCACGGCGATCGGCAGCCCGATCATCGCGACGATGAGGGCGGTGCGCCCCTTTGCGCGCCGCATCTCGCGGCGCGCGATGCGTAGTGCGATGAGCCATGCCCGCATGCAGACCCTCTCCTCAGCCGCGTGCGATCAGCAGGTCGTCGGGTGTCGACAGTGGACTGGATGCGTCGACCACGACGCCGTCGCGAAGGAACACGACGCGATCGGCCCAACCGGCGTGACGCGCCTCGTGCGTGACGAGGAGTCCGGCCGCGCCCGCGTCGACGCGTGCCCGCAGCAGTCGCAGTACCGCCTCGCCGGCGACCGAGTCCAGCGCACCGGTCGGCTCGTCGGCGAGCACGATGCGCCGGTTACCGATCAGTGCTCGCGCGATCGCGACGCGTTGCTGTTGGCCGCCGGACATGTCGTCGGGGAAGCGGCGGGCGAGCGCGTCCAGGTCGACCTCGGCCAGCGCCGCCATGGCGGCGCGACGGGCACGCCTGAGGCCGGCACCATCGAGCTCCAGCGGCAGCGCGACGTTCTCCACCGCGGTCAGGCTGGGTACGAGGTTGAGGTCCTGGAACACGTACCCGATGTGGCGCCGGCGCAGTGCGGCGAGGGCGGTGCGGCTGAGGTCGTCGAGTCGTTGGCCCTCGACTGATACCTCGCCGCTGGTCGGCCGATCGAGGCCGCCCGCGATGTTAAGTAGCGTCGACTTGCCGGAGCCGGATGGTCCCATCACGGCGACCAGTTCGCCCGGTTGCACGTCCAGGTCGACGCCGGCGAGCGCGTGTACGGCGGCCGCGCCGCTCCGGTGTGTGCGGTGCACGGCGCGCATTTCGAGCAGCGTCATGGTGAACTCACTACCTGCGCGTCGGGTGCCGGTGTTTCGGCGAGATGCCATGCCGACGAGGAGTCCGGCTTCGGTGTGACCGGTGGCGCGTTGCGGAGCAGCGCGGTCTCGCAGTGGTCGAGCCACCGCGTCTCGGCCTCCGCCCGGAACAGCATCGCCTCCAACGTCAGACGCCACGGTAGGTCGACCGGATGCTGGGCCCGCGCCTTGAGGCGCGTGTATTCCTGCAGCGTGCGAACGGTCGCCGTGCGCTGGGCCTGCAGCACTGCGCGCACGTCGACGCCGGGTGTTGTCACCGCGAGTGCGACCTTGATGGCGAGTTCGTCGCGGGGCCGGTCGGATCGTTCGACGGGACTAGCGAACCAGCTGGCCAGCTCCGCCCGCCCCGCCGCGGTGATCTCGTACGACCGCTGTCCCCCGTCCTGCTCGGGCAACGGGCTGACCAATGCGTCGCGTTCGAGGCGGTTCAATGTCGTGTAGACCTGGCCGATGTTTAGCGGCCAGGCGCCTCCGGTTGACGACTCAAACGCCACGCGGAGCTGGTAGCCGTACATCGGGCCACGCTCGAGAAGCGCGAGTAGGCCGTGCTTGACTGACATAGCTACTGAGTATGCATACTGGGTAT
>DASTMZ010000102.1:0-45262 GCA_035713725.1 Micromonosporaceae bacterium | reverse complement strand
GCCGACGGCAACCTGCTCACGCTCGACAAGCAGGACCGCTCACGGTGGGATCACGCCGCCATCGACGAGGCGGTGACGATCCTCAACCGCACGCCAGCCGACGGCCCGTATGCGTTGCAGGCCCACATCGCCGCCTGCCACGCCACCGCGGCCGCCGCGGACGCCACCAACTGGTCGCGGATCGCCGGTTACTACGACGAACTGGTACGCCTGCAACCCACGCCCGTCGTCCAGCTGAACCGCGCCGTGGCGCATGGCTACGCGTACGGGCCGGATGTCGGTCTCGCGCTTCTCGCCGAGGCACGCGCCGGCGGAGCGCTCGACGACTACCCACACACCATCGCCGTCGAGGCCGACCTCACCGACCGACGCGGCGACCGCGAGCGTGCCGCCGAGTTGTTCCGCGACGCGGCGGCGGTCGCGCACAGCGACGCCGAACGGCGTGCGCTCCTCGACCGCGCCGAGGAAGCCGCCGCTAACGACGCCGACTACTCATAGGAGCTAGCAGATGCGGTCCGCCCCCGACATCGAAGCCACGACGCTGCTCGCCGTCCTCGACAACCAGCGCCAGCACATCCGCGCCATCGTGCACGACCTGGCCGACGCGGATCTGCGGCGCCCTGCACTACCGTCCGGCTGGACAAGCCTCGGCCTCGTCAACCACCTCGCGCTCGACGTGGAGTTGTTCTGGTTCCGCGCGGTGCTCGCCGGTGAGCCGGCCGCCATCGACGAACTCGACACGATCGCCGACGCGTGGCAGGTCGCGCCGGGCACGCCGGCTCAGGACATCCTTGACGTGTACGACAACCAGATCGCACTCGCCAACGATGTCATCCGCTCGACCCCTGCCGACGCCGAGCCGAAGTGGTGGCCGGACAGGTTCGGCGGCTGGCGTCTGGCAAGCCACCGCGAGATCCTGCTGCACGTGATCACCGAGACCGCGTGCCACGCCGGTCATCTCGACGCGGCACGCGAACTCATGGATGGGCGGCAGTGGTTGGTGCTGACCTGATCCACGCCGCCGCGCCGGGTTATCCGGTGAAGGTCGGGTCGAGCGGCTTCGCTTGTTGCGGCGGCGCGGCGGCACCGACCGGTGACGGGTCGTTCCACCACGGGAACGCGCCGCCTTTGGTGAGCCACGAGATCGCGAACGCGAGCAGCGCCACCGTCTCGCACCAGAACAGCGTGTTCCACGACTCCTTGACGGCGCGCGTGAAGACGAGTCCGATCAGTCCGGCAAGGATGACGGCGAGCAGGATCACCACGCCGGTCGTACGGTAAACGACGTTCCGCGCCTTCTTCTGTGCCGTGGGCGGCGGTGGCGGCGGCTCACCTGGCGCGACCGGCGCGGAACGGGTGAAGACCCAGAGACAGAAGAACGCCAGCACGAGGAACAGGCCCGTGGCGGCGGTGAAGTGTACGAACCCGATATTCACCTGGGTACGCGTAACGTGGCCAGTTTTCGTATCCGGCGGTGTCGGGAACAGCGCGACGATGATGGCAAGGAAGCCACCGATCGTGCTCGCGATGTTGTCCAGCTTGTCGTATCGGTACGAGATCAGGAACACCCCGACCGCGCACAGGCTGCCGACGAACACGCCACGCATCTGCGTGTAGTAGGAGCCGCTGATCGAGCCAAGCCAAATGAACTTCTGCGCGAACAGCATGTTGCCGAAAAGCACGACGAAGGGCAGCGCGCTGGCGATGATGCCCACGCCCAGCCGAAGATGTGTGACGGTCCTCGCGTCCTGACCGGACGGCGTAACAACTACGTGTGGGTGGGCCATGGCAAAGTTCCCATCGCTACAAGTTTCGTCAGTTCGCTCAACGGCCACGAACGCGGTCGGCCGCCGAACGGTGTTTGCCTGAGATACGCCGTACGTTCGCGATTGTCAACGCTTGATCCGACAGTTGCTCGGAATTGGCTGTGGACACGCCGACGCGGAGCGGGTTGTTGCGCCGACACGGCGCGAGTCGTCACGCCGGCGCCGGGCATCGCGGGCGGCGCCGCGAGACCGCGGCCGGTATATTAAGCACACCACGATGTGCGTCGATGGATAAGATCGCGGCTTCGCGTGCGTGCCTAGCGGTCGCCGTGTGCAACTTGCCTGTGGCCTCATCCGGCGCCTTCGTTGTGCATTGATATGACTGCGACGCACGTGACGCGTCGCCGGGAAGATGACGACACCGAGTCGTGGAGAGGGTGTCAGCGATGAAACGCAACGCGGGCATCATCGCCTTCGTTGCGCTGTGCACTGTCATCGTGTGGTGCGGCGTGCAGCTGTACCTCGCGGGCCGGTCTTCGGGACAACCTTCGCCGATCCCGACGTCGCCAGCGGCCAACGGAAGCGACCGATGAGCGATCCGACGCAGTTCAGGCCGCACGTGCCGCCCGACGGAAGCCGCCGGGCAAGGCTGTGGCCGTTAACAGTCACGGTCGCAGCAGCGCTCCTGGGCCGGGGTGGCGTGTCAACCGGACACAATCAAGCCACCTATGGTCACCACGGCCCCGTCGGACGTATACGTGGCCCCCGTCGGGCCCACCGACACGACCGCGGACCCGACCACCAGCATGGTCAAAATCACCTTTGACGTCATGAACGTCCGCCGCGTGTCCGTCGATATCGCGAAGATTGATCTTCACTCGTAGCCCGGCATGGATTTCGTGTCCGCACTGCCCGAGGCCGTAATACTTGCGCCCGGTAAGGCCGTCACCGTCACGCTGACTTACGTCATAACCGATTGCGACCAGGCGATGTCGGTAACCGGTCCAGTGCCGGTGATTGTGAAGGTCGCCGGCGGCGGCACGACCACGACGACGATCGAACCAAACTCCCAGCCGAACGAATCATGGGAACGGTCGGCTGCCGAGCAGGTGTGCGACGTCCCGCCGTCGGCAGAGACTTCGCCGTAAGCCCGCCGCACTACGCGCTCGCGATCCGCGGCGCCGATGCTCCGTCGGCTTGAGCTAACCCGGCGCCACGCTATCTCTCTGCTCACATTGATGCGAGCAGAGCCATCTCTGCTGACGTTGATGTGAGCAGAGCCGTCTCTGCTGACGTTGATGTGAGCAGAGCCGTCTCTGCTGACGTTGATGTGAGCAGAGAGATAGGACGTCCGCGCGCTATGCCGGGTCGCCCAGAACTCGAGCGCGGTCGAACACACAAAGCGCGAATCGGGAGCCGTCCGACTCGAAGTCGTGCGCCCGCCGGAAGCCAGCCTTCTCGCAGGCCCGAATCGAGGCGACGTTCGCGACGCTCGGATCGGCGACCACGTAGCGCGTACCCGGATATCGCGCCAACACGACGTCGCGGATGTAGTGCCAGATGACGCGCGTACCCACACCATGCCCGACCACCGACGCGTCACCGATCGCGTAGTCGATCGCCACCGCGTGCGCTCCCCCGTCGGTCGCCCACTGTGCGACGTCGTGATATTCCTCGTCGGCGGCGAGCGGCGTGCACTCGATGAACCCGATCGGCCGGTCCGCAACCGTGATCACGTCAACCGTCGTCGGCAACCCGCCGTCGATTCGGCGACCGTACTTCGCCTCAGCCGCAGCCAAACCCTCGACCGCGTCCGGCCACCACGGCCGCACGTGCGACGCGTTTTGCCACGTCACGACGTCGGCCAGGTCCGAGCGCCGCAACGGCGTGAACGCCACCGAATCACGGGCCACCGCGAGCGCCCGCCGCAGACCGTCCGCGGTGAAACGGGGCTTGACGCGGTCGTACGCATCGGCTGGCCGTACCCACGCAAACTGATCGTGCTCGACGTCGCCCAAGGCGACCGCGGCGTCCAGTGGCGCGGACGCCACGAACAGGGCCCACGAACCGGTCAGGTCAACCGGCTCGAGGTCGATGCCGTGCAGACCCGCCTCCTCGGAGAGTTCCCGGATCGCGCCCGGCAGGATCGCCTCAACGGGTTGGCGCGAACCGGACGGCGCCGTCCAACCCCACGGACCCGCATAGTCGGCGCCGTGATGTGCCCGGTGCAACAGCAGGACATCGTCGTCGGCACGGCGTACGACTACCGTGGCACCGCGCGGCCATTCCGGCGCGATCGGCAACCCGTCCCACGTGGTGTCCATCAGCGGCCCACGCGCGGCCGCGCAACGGCGCGAACAAACCGAAAAAGCATCAGACCGCCGAGTCGAGCGACTGCTCGATCTTCGCGACCTCGCCGATCTGGAACCGTTCGCGCATCTGGTCCAATCCCTTGAACCCGGTCACGCTCTCCAGAATCCGACGCGTGTTCGCGTAGAGCGACGGCAGTTTGCTCAACGCGCGAGCGATCTGCTTCAACACCCACGTCAGCTCGAGTTGCGCCTGCGCTGCCACAGCTGGGGTCATGGTGCCGGCGGTGAGTACGGCCTCGGCGACGTACCCACCTAAAGACCCGATCAGCAGGTTGATGAGCGCGACCACCGTGCCCTCGGCCAGCGCTGCTTCGGCCTGCAACCCGCGCAGCGCGTCCTTCGTGGTCGCCACGTCAGACGCCAGCGCGTCGAGTTCGGAGAGGTAGTCGGCGAGGATCGCGAAGAACTTCTCGGACTGCGGGTCGTCGGCCCAGTCCTCGTGCAACTGGGCGGTCGCAACGCACAGCCGGTCGACAAGCGCCACGACGTCGTCGTGCGTGTCCGACCACGCCTCGCTCGCGCGGCGGATCTCGTCGGGGTCGCCGGTGATGCGCTCCAGCGCGTCGAACGGATTCGGCAGCCCGGTGTGCCCGCACAGCCACGTGACGAGCCGCTTCTCCACACCGGTGATGCCGATCAGATGCAAGTGCGGATGCGGCTCGTCGAGCTGCGGGAAGTGCTTGGCCGCCAACTCGTGCAGCTTGCTCTGATCGCGCTCACCCTCGCCTTCCGCGTGCGGCTCCTCGCCGTCCGGCAGCGCAGCGGCGCGGGCCAGCCAGTCCTCGATCGTGCGCACCTGGTCGTCGGTGTGCGCGAGCGCGGCACCGGTCGCCGCGGTCGGCGCAGCGAGCAGGCTCAGCCTCTTGCGCCGCAGGTAAAGGATGCCGCCCGCCCACGACAGACCGACGACCAACAAGACCGCGAGTCCGGTGAGCAGCGTCGTGGTCGGGCTCACGACGAGGCACCGTTGGATTGCGCCGGCAGGACGACCGGTCCGATCGCGTGGCCGCCCTCAAGACCGGCGATGAAATGATCCACCACCTCGCCCGCCGCGCCGAAGTCGCGCGCCATCTCCGGCAGGCGTTGGTGATAAGCCTCGTGTACGGCATGAGCCTCGAACAGCTTCCCGAAGGCGTCGTCATGAACCGTGGCGGCGGCAACGCGATCGCGACATGTGTCGAATGTCGCGCGCGCCTCGCGCAACGCGCCGACGAACTCAGCCACCGGCTCGGGCGGAACACCCATCGTCGCTCCCAGACATCGCGTCGCGCTGCTTGCTGCGGACACGTTACTACCCGAACCCAAGCGGACACGCGCGTGATGTCCCGGCGTCTGGCGGCGCGGTTGCGGGAGCCGGCGGCGCTAGTCTCCGGCGGCCGCCGGCTGACCGCCGTTGATCGGCGCGGTGGCCTGCGACGGCAGGTCGGCGTTCAACATCGGCTCGTCTGAGCCGAGCGCCCGAAGTTGACCCTGCATGAACGTACGCAGACGCGAGCGGTATTCGCGGTCGAACTGCTGCAGCGCCTCGATCTGCTCCTGCAACGCAGCACGCTTGGTGGCCAGGCTGCCGACCACGTCGTCGTAGCGCTGTTGCGCCTCTCGCTCGAGGCCGGCCGCGGTCGCCTGTGCGTCCTTGACGATTTCCGCTGCTCCGGCACGCGCATCGTTCAGCGACTTGTCCGCGTCGCGGCGCAGTCCGGCGGCGTGTGCCTGGGCATCCCGGACAATTTGCTCGGCCTTGCCGCGCGCCTCGCCTAGCGCCTTGCCGGCCTCCTGGCGTGCGTTGTCGGCGTGCTGGGCGGCGTCCCGCGCGATCTGCTCCGCGGCGGCGCGTGCGTCGTTGCGGATCGAGCCGGCCTGGTGCTGCGCCGCGGCGACGTGCTCGTCGGCCGTACGCTGCGCCAGGACCAGGACCTGAAGGGCTTGACGCTGCGCGTCCGGATCCATTGGGTCGGGCGGCCCGTCCACCATCACACCGTCGGTGGACTGCCCGGCGATCAGTCCCTTCACACGACCTCTCATCCGACTGTCAGCCACAATACGACCTCCGTACGTCCGCGTTCATGCGCCGCAACCTGCGCCAACTTACGTTCCGTGCCGCGTTCACGACGCACCGAAGCTTCGTCAACGGGCTGGCGCTGCCGCCGGATAGCAGGATGTGAGCTGCGGAATGATACCAAGCGCAGCCGCGATCGATCGAGTCCGCGACACGTGCGTGATCCGAGCGCAGACTACGCCTGCGAGTTGTGCGCAAACCCCGCCATGACGTGCGTGAACTGCCAATTCGTCTGTACGACGCCGGAACAGTCATCGCTTCCCGGAACGCCCGGGCAGGCACCATTGTCGCGACCGAGCGCCCAGAATGACAGCTCCGCGATGTGCTTGTCGGTCGCCCACGACGTGATGGTGTGCGCGTCAGCGAGGGTGAAGATCTCGAGCGGGCCGGGCTCGCCACCGGAACCGTAGTCGTCGATGCCGATCATCTCGGTGATGCCGACCATCCGCCACAGGCTCTCCGTCGAACGATGCGGGTAGAGCGTGTGCAGCGTGCCGACCAGGCTGGCGGCCGCGGTCTTCGTATCGGCGGCCATCTCGTGCGCCTGGTCGTCGTAGTAGTCGAACGTCATGATGTTCACGATGTCGATGCGCGCATCGTTCGCGACGGCGTTGGCCAGCACGTGGATGCCGGTGTCCTCGAGACCGTCGGGGCCGGTCGGGATCGTGTAGACGAACTGGACCGTGCGGTTGGTCCGACGCGCCCACTGTTCGACCTGGTGGATTGCCTTGTTGCGACGGTCGATGCCGGCGAGATTGGTCAGCGAGTTGTCTTCCACGTCCATGTCGAGCCGGGTCACGCCGTACGTCGTGATGACCTTCTCGTAGGCGGCCGCGATCTTGTCGACGCTGCGGCAGCTGTCGGCGATCTCCGTCGCGGTGTCATCGGCGCTGAACCCGCCGAACGACGGGATCACGTCACCGCCGCGCGCACGGATCTTCGCGATGTCCGAGCCGAACACCGAATGTGCGATCGGTTTCGTCGTATCGCCGTTCCACAAAATGTCGCATGAGCCGGTCTGCTCGGTCTGCAGGAACGCCATCGTGAGGTAATTGGCGCCGGATGCCTTGCTCTGCTGGTTCGGACTCGCGTCGGTATAAGCCTGGAAATATGGCGTGAACAAGTGAGCGGGCAGTTTCTTGCCGCCCGATGCGCCGTTGGCGGCCGACGCACTGTTGACGCCGGCGATGGCACCGTATGCGCCTTCGCCAGCGCCGAGGCTCACGACCACACCGATCGAGAGGAGCGCCGCACCGATGATTCGCAGTCGGACTGATCGTCGGGATCCCGCACGCTGCATGGCATCGACCTGCTTCGCGTTGGTTCGCTATGTCGCGGCGACACCCGGTCAGGTCGGGAGATGACGTCGTGGGGTCGGCGAGCAGACACAGTTAACAAACCTAATAGGACAGTCCGACGCTAGGGCAGCCGGCTCGACAGTGTCAAGGACGGCGCCGCTAGCGGCGTGCCAGTTCCCAGACCCAGACGTCGTCGACGCTTTGCGGCTGGCCGTAGAGGTTCGTCATGACGGTGAGCAGTTCAGATCGCGCGCGCTTCGGCAGCACGAGCGCGTCGGCCTTCCAGTAGGCGGCGTCCGCGGCGGCCTGTGCGCGCTGAGCGTCGGTGACCGTTGGCGGTGCCGTACCGTTCGCGACGGCGGTGAGTAGAGCGGCGGTCGGCCGGGGTACGACGCCCCACCGTCCGGTCGCATCGGTCGGTGATGTCGGGCCGAGGAAATATCCCTCCGGCACGTCGAAGCCCGCCTTCGCGGCGGCCGCCCAGGTGATCGACATGCCACCAGTCACCGGCACGGGCACCAGCGTGTGGCCCGGCGCCACGTACGCCTGCCACGCGCCGGACGTGATGAAGTCCGGCACCTTGTTGCGCGTGGCGACCGGCAGCGGCAACGGCGCGAGCGGCAGCAACACCGCGACGAGCACGCCGACACCGATCAGCCGTAGTGACGTGCGGCTGCCGATCGCGTGCCGCGCCGCACGATCCAGCGTGAGGAAGCGATCGACCGCGATCGCGAGCAGGATCCCGATCACCGCCGTGGTGATCAATGCGAACCGCGCGACGACCACGTCTTCGAAAATCGGTACGTTCTTCAGCAGGTCGTACGGCGCCGGAAAGGACAACCGCTGCGTACCGTGCGTCAACGTCGTACCGATTGCGAGTGACGCGGCGACCGCACCGGCGACGGCCAGCGCACGGACCATCACGTCGCGGCGCAACCACACCACGATCGTCAGCGCCAGCACGATAAGCGGCCAGCCGAAGAACGCGGCCTGCTCGCTGCCGTTCGGGGTCAGTCCCTTCACCGTCGCCGGGCTGCCGGCGAGCGACTGCTGGGCGTACGCGAAGAACGAACCGATCTTCAACGCGTACATGTCCGGGGTGCCCGGCGCGCCGAAGCGATGCTGTGGCCCGAAGAACTGCATCCACAGCGGGTACGCGCAAAGGACCGCAGCCACCACGGCGGCGATTCCGAGGCCAGCCGCGAACGGACGGATCGCCTCCCGGGCCGCGCGCGGCCGAGAAGCGGCGTAGACGACCAACGCAATCACCACGCCGACCGCCGTCATCAGCAGAGCTTCCTCGCTGATCAACACCTGGGCCGTGATGAGGACTCCGAGCACGATGCCGCGGCGGAGCGACCTACCTTCGGCGAGTGCGAGCACCTGCCACACGATGAACGGGATCAGCCACTGCGCGGTGATGTGCGGGTGTCCGCTGCTGTGGCTGACCAGCGCGGGCGCGAAGGCACAGAACAGACCGCCCAGGAACGCCGCGACGCGGGACGCGACGAACCGGCGGGACAGCACGAAATACCACGCGTACGCGGTGCCGAACAGATTCGCGGTGATCAACGTCAGGTAGGCGATCGCCGGCCCGAACAGCAGGGTCACCGGCGTGAGTACGATGCCCGGCAGCTGCAACCCGACGTTCGTCATCAGGTTCACGCCGACCGGCGCGTTCTGCAGGTGCGTGTAGAACGGGTTCTCCAGGTGCGACACGGCGTGCGCCATGTTCGCCAACATCCACTCGCCGAACTGCACGTCGCCGGCGCGGAACCCCAGCGTCCGGCCATTCGGGTCCACCCAGCCGTGGCCGGTGACCCAGAGCGCACCAATGATGTAGACGGCCAACGCCGAAATATCGACCCGCCACGTCGGCCAGCGGCGGCGGATCGGTTCGGCAGCAGCCTCGTCGTCGGCCTCCGGGGCCGGCCGCGGGTCGATGCCGGTGATCGTGGATGCCGGTTCGGTCACGCTTGCGGACGGTACACGCCGCGCAGGTCGCACGCACCACCGACCGATCCGGTTTGGCCCCTCGGATCGCAGCGGATCAGAGCCCGTCCATCACCCTTCAACAGCTGGCAGGCCTCCTCGAGTCGCTCGACGCGTTCGCGGGGTGGCGGGAAGCGTCCTGATATCCCCAGCCGCGCTGCGGCGTCTTCAGGCTCGATCGGACCTCGTTCGAGGTCATGTCCACCGCCGATGCGGTCGCCGCGATTGCATGCGTATTGCATACCATGCTGCGGGCCCACGGACGAGAGCGAGAAGCGGTGGTACGCCGAGGTCAGCGCGCCACGGCCTGCTTGATGAGCGTCCGGCCGAAGTCCCAGATCAGCCCGCCGCCACTATGCGCCTCGTCCATCACATCAACGAACGCGTCCACGAAGCGGTCCACCTCGGCCTCGCCGATGACCAGCGGCGGGATGAGCTTGATGACCTCGGTATGGTCGCCGGAGACCTGGGTGAGGATGCGGTGCTTATGGAACAGGCCGTGCACCACGGTCTGCGCGAACAGCCCCTTGCGGGCGGATTGCAGTGCGGTCCACTGCGGGCGAAGTCGCCATGACGACGGCCGGTTGAACTCCAGGCCGATCATCAGGCCACGGCCGCGTACCTCGGAGAGCATCTCGTACTTGTCGACGAGCGCGGCGAGGCGGGACTGCAGCAGGTCCCCGACCCGACGTGCGTTGCCGACCACGTCGTCGTGCTCGAATACGTACAGGGTCGCGAGACCGGCCGCCATCGCTTGCGCGTTCGAGCCGAACGTCGAGTCGTGCACGAGCACGCGGTCGATCGACGAGTAGACCTTCTCGAACACGCTGTTGCGCGCCAGCGTCGCACCGACCGGCACGTACCCACCGGACAGCGCCTTCGCTACGGCCACGATGTCCGGCTCGACGCCGTCGTGCTGGTAGGCGAAGAACTCACCGGTACGGCCCATGCCGCACTGCACCTCGTCCGCGATGAGCAATGCCTTGTGGCGGCGCAGCAAGTCATGCGCGGCGGCGAGGAACCCGGGCGGCGATATCGCGACGCCCTTGCCCTGGATCGGTTCGACGAGGAACGCGGCCACGTCCCCGTGCCGCAACTCGCGCTCCAACGCGGCCAGGTCCCCGAACGGGACGGCGGTGTCCGGCAGCAACGGCGCGAAGCCCTTGCGGAACTCCTCGGCACCGTTGACCGACAGCGAACCGGTGGTCAGCCCGTGGAACGCGTGGTCGCAGTAGACGATGCGCGGCCGGCCGGTGGCGAAGCGCGCGAACTTGAGCGCGGTCTCGACCGCCTCGGTGCCGCTGTTGCCGAAGTAGACGCGGTCGAGGTGCGGCGCCTTTGCCAGCAGCTGCTCGGCGAGTACGCCGGCGAGCGGTGGCGCGTCGAACTGCGTGAGATCCGCTAGCCCGGCGTCGAGCACGTCGTGCATCGCCTGGCGTACCACGGAGTTGTGCCTGCCGAGCGCGAACACTCCGAACCCGGCCAGCATGTCGAGGTAGTCGTTGCCCTCGTCGTCGTAGAGGTACGCACCGTCGGCGCGCTCGTAGACCTTGTCGAAGCCGATCGCGTGCAGCATCTTCGGCAGCTGGGGGTTGAGGAGGCGGGCGTGCAGCTCATAACGCTCCGCGCCGCGTCGCTTCAGCAGCTCACCCAGATCGAATGACCCACCGTTATCCACCGGATGAGCCTACGCAATCTGTCTAGTCCCACGCGGATGGCCAGCGCGATGTCCGATTCGGAGTAGTTTGGGCCTCATCGCTGTCTCAGCCAGTCCGCGTACGTGGTGGTTCCCCGTAGGTCGGGCTCCGCTACGGTCAGCGATCCGTCCCGCATCCCTCGGCCGACGGCGCCCGGCACGCGTACCGGTATCAGCACGGCACGGCGACCGGTGATCGACCGCCACGTGCGGGCGAGCGTCCAGGTGTCGGACATCTCTGGCCCCACGATGTTGATCCGAGAGCCGCGCGCGGCGCCGGCCGCGACGTCGGCGAGCGCGCGTGCGACATCGGCAGCGGCCACCGTCTGCAGGCACGCCGTCGGGACTGCGAGCACCCGAACGCGGGACATCGCCGCGAAGCCGGTCGTGATCAGCTCGTGGAACTGCGTCGCCCGCACGATCGTCCACGGCACGCTCGCCGCCTCGACGACGCGTTCCTGCTCGACCTTTGCGCGGTAATACCCGAACTGCACCAGGTCGCAGCCGACGATCGAGACGCACACGTGGTGCCGCACGCCGGCTCGCTCTTCCGCGGCGAGCAGGAGGCGGCCACCCTCCACAAGCGTGGCGCGCGCCTGCTTTGGGGTCCGGCCGTTGCTCGCGTCGACGACCACGTCGCAGCCCGCCAGCGCGGCGTCGAGGCCCTCGCCGGTCCGCAGGTCGACGGGATGGTCGGTGGAGCGCCGGGTCAGCACGCGTACGTCATGTCCGCGCTGGCGGAACTCGTCCGTCACGTGGCGGCCGAGCATGCCGGTTCCGCCGGTTATCGCAACTCTCATGACTACGAGACCGTACGGCGGCCCCGAACGTGACGTCACGGCGACCATTTCGTGGCATAGCCGCCGACCAGCGGCCGGACTAGGTTGGCGACATGAGTGCAGCCGACGAAGCCACCAAGATCGTTCTGGACGAGTCCGAGATCCCGCGCCGGTGGTACAACATCCTCGCGGATCTGCCCTCGCCGCCGCCGCCGGTGCTGCACCCCGGCACGCTGCAGCCGGTCGGACCGGACGACCTCGCGCCGTTGTTCCCGATGGCGCTGATCTTGCAAGAGGTCTCCGGCGACCGGTACGTCGACATCCCCGACGACGTACTCGACGTCTACCGGCTCTGGCGGCCGTCGCCGCTCTACCGTGCGCACCGGCTCGAGAAGGCGCTGGGTACGCCGGCGAAGATCTTCTACAAGTACGAGGGCGTCTCGCCGGCCGGGTCGCACAAGCCGAACACCGCCGTGCCGCAGGCGTATTACAACGCGCAGGCCGGCGTACGGCGGCTGACCACTGAGACCGGCGCCGGCCAGTGGGGCACCGCGCTCGCGTTCGCCTGCTCGCAATACGGTCTCGAGTCCGAGATCTGGCAGGTGCGCGCGTCGTACGACCAGAAGCCGTACCGGAAGATCATGATCGAGACGTTCGGCGGCACCATCCACCCGTCGCCGTCACCGCTGACCGCGGCCGGGCGCGCGATCCTCGAAAAGGATCCCGACTCGCCGGGCAGCCTCGGCATCGCGATCTCCGAAGCGGTCGAGGTGGCCGCGCAGGATCCGAACACGAACTACGCGCTCGGCAGCGTGCTCAACCACGTGCTGTTGCATCAGACCGTCATCGGGCAGGAGGCGCTCGCGCAGTTCGCCAAGGTGGGCATGACGCCGGACGTCATCGTCGGCTGCACCGGCGGCGGCTCGAACTTCGGCGGCCTCGCGTTCCCATTCCTGCGCGAGAAGATGGCCGGCCAGATGGACGTGACGGTCCGCGCCGTGGAGCCGGCCAGCTGCCCGTCGCTGACGAAGGGCGTTTACGCGTACGACTTCGGCGACACGGCCGGCATGACGCCACTGATGAAGATGCACACGCTCGGCCACGACTTCGTACCCGACCCGATCCACGCCGGCGGGCTGCGCTATCACGGCATGTCGCCGCTGCTGTCGCACATCTACGAACTCGGACTGATCGAGGCGGTCGCGAAGACGCAACGGGAGTGCTTCGAGGCAGGCGTGCAGTTCGCGCGGACCGAGGGCATCATCCCCGCGCCCGAGCCGACCCACGCGCTCGCCGCCTGCATCGAGGAAGCGTTGCGCTGCAAGGAAAGCGGCGAGCCTAAGGTGATCCTGACCGCGCTGTGCGGGCACGGGCACCTGGACCTCGCGGCCTACGGTGCGTACCTCGCCGGCAACCTCGTCGACCACGAGTTGACCGCCGAACAGGTCAGCGAGTCGGTCGCCCATCTGCCGCGCGTTCCCGCTTCGGCGTGATTTAGCTGGTACGCAAGCACCGGTCGGCGGTGCACTCGAACCGCCGGCCGGGACACGTCGGGAGGCCGTGCGGTGTCACTGATAGCCCTGTTCGGCGGTCGCGCACGCGAACTCGCCGTCGTGATCGGCGGGTTCACGCTTGCCGCGATGGCCTTCACGAACGCCGTCCACCAGTTCACACGTTGGGAGCAGGCACGGTTGGATGATGTTCGGGCGCAGCGCGATAGACACGGGCCTGGAGGTGCGCCGTGAGCCGCACGCGGATCTATGCGGATGAAGAACTCCTCCAACGTGCCCTGACCGTCCTAGCCACAGCGGCGAACACGGCCAACGTCAACGCGGCCCTCGCGAAGGTCGTCGCGCTCGGCGCTAGGCCGCAGTTCCTCGAAGATGCCTGGCGCGGTGAGCTGGCCGACGCCGCTGACGACGGCACCATGGATCGCGCATGGCGGCAGTAGCCTCGCAGGACGGCGACGAGTCGGTGCGAAGCGGACGCACGGACGCCCTGACGGTCGTTGGCGTCACGGTGACGCCGGTCGCGGTGGCCGACCCGCCGTTGCTGACCGCGGTCGGGGTTCATCAGCCGTACGCGTTGCGGTCCATCGTGCGGGTACGCACCGATGCCGGCATCACGGGCATCTCCGAGGCGTACGGCGACGATCCGACCCTCGACCGGTTGCACCGCGCCATCCCGGAGATCATCGGGCTGGACGCGTTCGACGTTCACGGCTTGGCCCGTCGAGTTTCCACCGCGCTCGCCGGCATCGCACCCGACACCCCGACTGAGTTGGTCGGCGTCGCGAGCGTCGAGAAGGCCGTCGCCGCAACGGTGGCCGCGTTCGAGGTCGCGCTGCTCGACATTCAAGGAAAGGCGACCGGCCGTCGGGTGTGCGATCTGCTCGGCGGCGCGGTACGCGATCGGGTGCCATTCAGCGCGTACCTGTTCTACAAGTGGGCCGGGCATCCCGGTGCCGAGCCCGACCGGTTCGGCGCCACGCTCGACACAGACGGGATCGTCGCACAGGCGCGTACGTTGGTCGGCCAGTACGGCTTCGGCTCCCTCAAGCTGAAGGGCGGCGTTTTCCCGCCGGACGTCGAGATCGAGGCCGTCGAGGCGCTGCGCGACGCCTTCCCGGACCACCCGATCCGGCTCGACCCGAACGGCAACTGGACGGTCAAAACGAGCCTGCATGTCGCCCATCGGCTGGCCGGCGTCCTGGAATACCTGGAAGATCCGACGGATGGCATTGCCGGCATGGCGGCCGTTGCGGAGCGTACGTCGATCCCGTTGGCCACCAACATGTGCGTGACGACGTTCGCCGACCTGCCCGAGGCGATCGCGGCGCGCGCCGTGCAGATCGTGCTTTCCGACCATCACTTCTGGGGCGGCCTGCGCGCCTCGCTCGACCTCGCCGCGATCTGTGCGACGTTCGGACTCGGGCTGTCGATGCACTCGAACACGCATCTCGGCATCAGCCTCGCGGCGATGACGCACCTCGCGGCGGCGACGCCAAACCTGACGTACGCCTGCGACACGCACTCGCCGTGGAAGGTCGAGGAAGTGATCGAGCCGGGCGTGATCGCGATACGCGATGGTGCGGCGAACCTCCCGACCGGACCCGGCCTCGGCGTGACGCTCGACGAGGACGCCGTGGCGAGACTTCACGAGCAGTACCAACGATGCGGCATCCGGAGACGTGACGACTCGATCGGCATGCGCGCCGTCGATCCGTCATGGACCGGCGCCCGACCTCGGTTCTGAACCCAGCGCAGCCGCGCTGTTGGCGGCGGAGTCATGACCTTGCGGGGCTTTGTTGGAACGTCGGCGAGCGACCCAACGTTTTCCCCGCAAGGTCACGATGGCGGCGGGCTCAGCAGCGCCCGTACGGAATCGACGGTCACGCGATCCATCAAGTCGCGGGACAGGTTCGCGACGGGCAGGTCGAAGCCGATCTCGTCGGCCATCGTACGAGCCGTCGCGATGTCCTTGGCGTACCACGTGAAGCGCATCAACTCGAGCTCGCGCATGGTGCGGCTATCCGTGCCGCCCTCCTGCAACGCGAGCCGCAACGCGGACGGTGCCACGCCGAGTGCCGCCGCCAGCCGGAACGACTCGTCGATCGCGACGATCTCGGCCCAGTGGATCAGGTTGCTCACCGTCTTACCGACCTGACCCGCACCGACGTCGCCGAGCACGTGGTAGTTCGTGCAAAACGACAGCAGCACCGGACGCACGCGCTCGACCACCGAAACAGGGCCACCGACTAGCAGGTTGATCGTGCCGGTCTCGGCGCCACGGATGCCACCGGTCAACGCCGCGTCCAGCACATGCATTCCAGCGGCGGTCGCGAGATCGGCCAGGCGCCGGCACGTTTCTGGCCGCACCGACGAACTGATGACGATGACAAGGCCGGGATGTCCATGGGCGATGAGGCCATCGTCGCCCGCGACCACGGAAACGACGTCGTCATCGGTCGGCACGATCACGATCGCCACGTCGGCCGCCGCGATCTCGTCGAGGCCGGCGACCATCCGTACCCCCGCAGCTTGTGCAGCCCCGGACCGATCGCGGCCGACGACCTCGAAGCCAGCGTGAGCGATGCGCTCCGCGATGGGCCGTCCCATCGCGCCGAGCCCGACCACACCGACGCGGTGCACCGCCGAGCCGGTCATGCGACACCACCCGCGATGCGGGCGTCGAGCCGGGGATAGACGCGGCGTGCGTTCGCCTCGAAGAGCTTGTGCCGATCCGCATCGGACAGGGACACCGCGTCGACGTAGCGCTTCGTGTCGTCCCAATGGAATCCGGTTTCCGGATCGATGCCGCGCACCGCGCCGATCATCTCGGACGCGAACAGCACGTTGTCGACGGGGATGACGCGCAGCAGCAGATCGATGCCGGCCTGGTGGTAGACGCACGTGTCGAAGAAGACGTTGCGCATCACGTGGTCGGCCAGGGGTGGGCGGCCGAGCCGGTCGGCCAGGCCACGGAATCGACCCCAGTGATAAGGCACCGCGCCGCCGCCGTGCGGGATGACGAATCGCAGCGTCGGGAACTGTTTGAACAGATCGCCCTCGACGAGTTGCATGAACACCGTCGTGTCGGCGTTGAGGTAGTGCGCGCCGAGGGCGTAGAAGTTGTCGTTGCACGACGACGACACGTGGATCATCGCCGGTACGTCAAGCTCGACCATCGCTTCGTAGAGCGGGAACCAATACGGGTCGGTCATCGGCCGGCCGGTCCAGAAACCGCCGGACGGGTCCGGATTCAGGTTGCAGCCGACAAAACCGAGTTCGTCGACGGACCGGCGTAGCTCGCGTACCGAGTCGGCGAGGTCGCCATCCGGCGTCTGGGGCAGTTGCGCGACGCCCGCGAAGTGTTGCGGGAAGAGGGTAGTGACGCGATGGACAAGATCGTTGGAGACGCACGCCCACTCGCGTGCGGTCGCCTGATCCGTGACGTGGTGTTCCATCGCAGACGCCCTCGGCGAGAAGATCATCAGGTCGCCACCACGCTCCCGCATCAGCTTGAGCTGGTTGCGTTCCACGCTGTCGCGGATCTCGTCGTCGCTGATATGCGCCGGCTCCGGAGACGGCCTGCTCGGGTCGGCGAGCCGCGCGAGTTGCGCGTCCCGGAACGCTTGCTGCGCCGGCGGTGTGGTCGTGTAATGCCCGTGGCAGTCGATGATCATGCGACAGCATCCGACGCCGCGGCCGATGCTTCGCCCGTTTCGGCATCCAAGTAGACGAGGCCCTTCGCTGCCAACGCCTCGCGCATGTGCGAGACGTCCAGGCTCAGCTCGCCGGCGGCGTACCGCTTGCGGGCCGTCGCCTCGCGCTCCTCGCGCGCACGCGACGCGGCCAACACGTCGGGCGCGCGCAATCGCGACACCACAACAACGCCGTCGTCGTCGGCCACGATCACGTCGCCCGGTGCGATCGACTGGCCCGCGCAGACGATGGGTACGTTCACGTCGCCGAGTGTCTCCTTCACCGTGCCGGTCGCGGACACGCACGCGGACCACACGGGGAAACCCATGCGAGTCAACTCCGCGACGTCACG
The DNA here is from genome assembly GCA_035713725.1 of Micromonosporaceae bacterium. Taxonomy (GTDB): domain Bacteria; phylum Actinomycetota; class Actinomycetes; order Mycobacteriales; family Micromonosporaceae; genus DASQPR01. Next base: position 27,747 of record DASTMZ010000102.1, on the reverse strand, counting down.
GCATCCCGCGTCGATGACGAGACCTCGTACGCCCCGCGCCTGCAACGCGGTCGCCAACAATTCGCCGACGTATCCGGCAACCGAGAACGATGTCGGCGCGACGATCAACACGTCGCCGTCGGCGCACTGTTCGACGGCCACATGGATCATCCAGTTGTCGCCGGGCGGTACGCTGACCGTCACCGCCGTACCCGCAATGTGCGCCCCACGGTAGATCGGCGTGATGTCCGGCGTCAGCAGACCCGCACGGCCCTGTGCTTCGTGAACCGTCGCAACGCCGTACGCGGCAAACGCATCGGCGACCGACCGCGGCGCGCGCGGCGGGTTACGGACAACGACCGGCATGCGAGTCTTCCCTTCGTCGCAGGCACAACTACGCGGCGTCGAGCGATGGCATCAACGACACGTGGATGACGCCTTCGTCGACCTCGCCGCCCACCGACCGTATCGCGCGGTCCACATCGGCCAGACCGTACCGGTGCGTCGTCAGCCGATCGAGCGGGAATCGGTGCGACGCAAGCTGAGAGAGCGCGAGTTCACAGGACCGATAGCTGTGGCCACGAGCGCTCTTGATGGTGATCGCCTTCTCGGTCAGCTTCTTGACCGGGAAGTCCGGGAACGCCGACATCTCGCCCTGGATCAGCAGCGTTCCGGCGCGGCGCTTCAGCGCTTCGATGCCGAGCAGCACCGGCGTAACGCCGGCGTCGGCCGTGCAGTCCAGGACCACGTCGACGCCGTTGCCGCCGGTGATGTCCATGATGCGCGCCAACGGATCCTCGACGGTCACGTCGATGACGTGATCGGCACCGAGCGTCTTGGCGAGTTCGAGTCGTGCCGCGTCCCGGGTCGTACCCGTGACGATGATCAGCGATGCGCCAGCCTGCTTGCACGCCACCGTCTGCGACAGCCCCTGCTGTCCCGGGCCTTGGATGAGCACCGAGGAGTGGTAGCCGACGCCGCCGTCGACGAGCGCCCACTCGATGCCGTTGGACATCGGCGTCACGATGCCGGCAAGTTCCGCGGTCACGTTGTCGGGCACCCGGTGTACGACGGCGTTCCACGGTAGATACATGTACTGCGCGAAACCGCCCCACAGGTGGTACGGGTTGTTCGACGTGGTGTACCCATATCGCCGCGCATCCGGATTCGTACGCCAATCGGTCGCCTCGCAGTGGCGGTACTCGCCGAGATGGCACCATTCGCAACGCATGCAACCGACGTAGTGCTCGACGAAGACTCGGTCGCCTTCGACGAATCCCTGCCGGGCAACGAAATCGCGGCCGGCCCACTCGATCACACCGATGTTCTCGTGCCCCATGATCACCGGATCAGTAAACGGTGGCTTCGCGTACATCTTGACGTCCGTACCGCAGATGCCGGCGACCTCGACCCGCATCAGCGCGCCGTCGGACGGGACGTCGGGCATCGGGAACTCGCGGAACTCGGTGGTCCCGGGCGCGGTCCGCACCGCCGCCACTACGCTGCCCGCCATCAACGCTCCTCGCCGGCTCCGTCCGAGTGACCAAATGGTCTGACAATTTGCTAGCCTATCAGCGCGTCGACCGGCGGTCGATCCGGTCGTCGGCGCGAAGTCGCACCCCCGCGAAGTCGCTCCCCGCGCAATCACTCCCCGCCTCCGCGGAAGGATCCCGGGCATGCCCGACCGACAGCTCACCGCCGTGTCCCGTACGCAGGGCAACAATCGCGCCCTGAAGACCGGCGAGGTCACGCCGTCCGGCTACCGTTTGGAGTTCGATGAGGTGCCGGTGCTCGTCCAGGCGTTCCGCCGGATGGTGCGCGGCCTCGAGTGGGACGTGTGCGAGATGGCGTTCAGCACGTACCTGTGCGCGAAGGCGTACGGTGTGCGTTTCACCGCGATCCCGGTGTTCCTCGTGCGCGGCTTCCACCACGGCGCAATCGTCGTCAACCCGCGCGCCGGCATCCGCCATCCGAAGGATCTCGAGGGTCGTCGCGTCGGCGTCAACCGCGGATACACCGTCACCACCGGCGTGTGGGCGCGCGGCATTCTGGCCGACGAATACGGCGTCGGCCTCGATGCCATCACCTGGGTGCCGACCGGCGACGAGCACGTCGCGCAATATCGGCCGCCGCGAAGCGTCACGCCGCCGACCGGTGCCGGCGGCCTCGCCGACCTCGTCGCCGCCGGTGAACTCGACGCCGCCGTCGGGATCGAGGCGGACCGTCCCGATGTCGTACCCCTCATTCCCGATGCGGACCAGGCCGGGCTCGCGGCGCTGCAGGCGCGCGGGCATTACCCGATCAACCACCTCGTGGTCGTGAAGGACGACGTCCTCGCCGAGCACCCGGACCTCGCCGCGGATCTGTTCGAGGCGTTCGCCGAGTCGAAGCGGCGATATGTGGCGGGGCTGAGCGACGACGTCGCCCACCCGACGGCCACGGACGCGATGCACCGCCGCGTCATGGAACTTACCGGCGCCGATCCGCTGCCCTACGGCGTCGAGGCAAACCGCGCGGTCGTCGAGGAGCTCATCGGCCACGCGGTGCGCCAGCACATCATCGACTCGCGGCCCGTCGCGGCGGAGCTTTTTGCGGCGGGTACCGCGAACCTCAACGGCTGAAGGAGTCCCATGCGCATCGCAATCGCCGCAGATCATAACGGATTGGCGCTCAAGAGCCGGCTCATCGCGCGTCTGGCCGCCGCCGGACACGAGGTCGACGATCGCGGCGGATTCGGCGCCGACACCGACATCGTGGACTACCCGCCGTTGTGCGCGGACGCGTGTGGTCTTGTCGCCGATGGTCGCGCCGATCGCGCCATCATCGTCGGCGGCAGCGGGATGGGCGAAACCGTTGCGTGCAACAAGATTCGTGGCATCCGCGCTGGGCTCTGCCACGACCACTTCACGACCGAGATTTCGCGCGCCAACAACGATTCCAACGTGATGGTGATCGGCGCCAAGGTGATCACGCCGGAGCTTGCCGAAGAGCTGACCGACTTGTGGCTCGCGACGCCGTTCAAGGGCGGCCGGCACCAGCATCGTCTCGACCAGATCGCGGCACTCGAGCGCGGCGAGTCGTTAGCGTGACTCGGCTGCGGCTAGTACAACTCGGCGTCGGGCGATGACCACAGTGGACAGATCCGGGCGAGGAGCCAACAACGAAGCGGACTCCGCGCATTCCGCGTGCGCCTTCGCGCCGATTTCTCTTGCGGCAGCGATGTTCGTACACTAGTATTAATTTATGAACGTCGACACGAGTGAGCTCGCGGAGTCCTCGATCGACGAACTTACCGGCCAACTGACAGCCCGCGCCAGGGCGGTCAACATGGCGCACGCGGCGATGCTGGAGACCGTAGTCGCGGTGGCCGACCGCGATCCGGTTGGGCTCGACGCGGATCTCGTCGCGTTCACGCTGAAGTGGACCCAGACCGCCGCGCGCGGCGAGGTCGAGTTCGGTCGTCATCTGCAGCGCGTGCTCAAGCCGGTCTGGGCGGCGATGTGCCGTGGTGACCTCGACGTGCGACGAGCGCGCGTGTTCTGCGACGTGTTGTGCACGGTCAACGATCAAATCGCGTTCGCCATCGCGCTCGACCACGCGGACCGCGCCCACGAATGGACCATCGCACAGCTTCGTGACCGGCTCCGACGAGCCATGCTTCGCGCAGATCCCGATGGCGCGGCCCGGCGCACCGAACGCAGCATCGAGCAGCGCAAGCTGACGATGATGCCCGACCGCGAGTCCACCGCCGGCCTCATCGGCACATGCCTGCCCGCGGCACGGGCCGTCGCCGCGTTCGAGCGAGTCGACGCGTTCGCCTGTGCCCGACACAACGGCGGCGACGCACGCACGCTCGACCAGTTGCGCGCGGACACCTTCCTGGACTTGCTCGAGGGTGTCGACATCGGCGCGTCGCCGGTGCACCGACGTGGGATCGTCGAACTGAGCGTGCCGTGGTCCGTGCTGGCGCGTGGCATCGGCCCCACGGCAACGGAGCCAGCCGGCGGGCCAAATCCGGTCCAGCCGAACGCTCACCGCGGTGACGAACCCGCGACATTGGCCGGCTTCGGACCTGTCGAGGCGCCGGTTGCCCGCGACATTGTCGCCGCGATGCTCGGTCGTCGTGACATCGCCTGGCGGTTCCGCGTCAACGGCGACGCGGGCGAGTTACTCGCAGTCGGCAGCGTGCAACGCGTCGTGACGCGGCCGCCACGCGAGGCGGACCCGCACCGACGGAGTCCAGGGCCGGCGCTCGCGAGATGGGTACGCGCTCGGGACGGCACCTGTCGTGCGCCCGGCTGTCGGGTTCCGGCGACGGTGTGCGACATCGACCACACCATCGGTCACGCGAGTGGCGGACGGACCACGCACGACAATCTCGCGCTGCTTTGCCGTCACCACCATCGGCTCAAGCATGAACCCGGCTGGCAGGTGGCCCAACCCGCACCGGGCGTGCTGACCTGGACATCCCGACACGGACCAAGCTTCACACGCCGCGACGGGCCATGAACAACACGGTGACGAACGCGCGCCACGGGATCTCCACATCGGTGAGCCCGGCATCGGTCAGTGCCGACATGTGGTCGTCGATGCTCGTCAGCGGGTACGTGTGATGGTGCGGCGTCGACTCGCCGACCCGAGGGATGAGCGCTCGCCGTGATGCGCGCAACCGGGTGTTCCAGGCCTCGTCCGGCCCGGTGTGATCGAGGTTGACCAGCCATCCGCCCGGAGCGAGATGGCCGGCCGCATCCCGGTAGAACGCGTGCAGCCCATCGCCATCGAGGTGATGCGAGGCGCGCGAGGTGATGATGGCGTCGACACCAGACGGCAATGCGCTGAGGTCGGTCATGTCGCCGATCGCGTACTCGACGCGGTCGTCGAAGTCGCGCAGGTTGTCCCGCGCCAACGCCATCATTGCTTCCGAGACGTCGAGCCACCGGCCGGCGGCGTTCGGGAGGGCACGCAGGAAGTGCTCGAGGAACGCGCCCGGGCCGCTGCCGATGTCGACCACCTGGCGAGATTCTGGGCGGTCGCGTGCCACGATGTCGGCCGCGATGGCGCGTGGCAACGCAAGCAGCCCGGTCTGCGCGTCGCCATTCGCCCACGCCATCGCATTGTGCGGATCGGTCCAGAACGTCGTCATCGGGTCATCCTCGGTCTGTGCCACCGATCTGCCGGGCGAGGAAGTCGATGACCCGCCCCGGTGCGGTGTCCGCAGTCTGCTCGGCGACCGGCATGTCCCAGAAGTCTGCGTTCGGCAAGCACTCCTGCAGATATCGAGCGGCCGACGGGGCATGCGATGCGTCGTCGCCCGGCACGATGAGCGCCGGTACGTCCAGCCGCATCAGATCCTCCGGCTCGGCACCGGGTACGGTGTCGCGGTCGTACATCACGCGCGCGATGCCTGCCACAGTGGACAGGTAGCGCTCCGGGTCGAGCGCCGCATAGTCTGCCGCGAACGCCTGATCCGTCCGGATCACCGTCGCCCACGGCCCGACGCGCGGATCCTTCGTGAACCCGAGGTCATGTGACAGCGCCAACGCGACCACGCCGTCGAGGCCGTCGGACCGTACGAAACCGGCATGATCTGCGAAGCGCGCGTGCTGCGCCATGCGGTAGCGCGGCCCGCCGGCCGGCGAGTAGAGCACCATGCTGCGCGCCCGCTCGGGGTACTCGATCGCGAGCGCGAGCACCGACGAGCAGCCGACGCAGCCGCCCATCAGGTGCGCCCGCTCGATGCCGAGATGGTCGAGCAGCCCGATGCCCTGCCGGACGTACGCATCCCAGCCAAGCCGCTCGACCCGGCCACCGGACCGTCCCGACTCGCGCCGGTCGAAGGTGATGCACGTGTACCGCTGCGTCAGCCGCGGCATCAGGTCGAGGCGTTGGTACACGCCGAGCGTCGACCAGTTCTCCAGGCGCGAGTCGAAGCCGCCGGGCGAATACATCAACAGCGGCGGCCCGGATCCGGCGACGTCGAATCGGGTCGCGATCCCGTCGACGGTCGCCGTCGGCACCGCTCAGCCCTCTGGTGTCTCAGGCGCGACCGGGATCCCGCCTCGGATCTGGCGACCCGCGCGCACGTCGTCGGCGTACGCCGTGATCGCGTCGTACGCGATGCGGGCCACGTTCGAGTACGTATCGGGTGGATCGTCGAGGCCGGTCGCGGCGTACCCGATCGCGGCGTGGGCCATGCGTACCCGCCCGTCAAGCCACGGCCCGCCACCGAAGCCGCCGAGCACCGGGATCGACACGGCGCCCACCACCGCCGGCCCCACGACTGGCCCGGAGTTCGTGAAGTCCAGCATCGCAGCGCCGGCCTCTTCGAGCCGCCTCGCTTCGGTGACAAGCCCGTCAGCCATCTCCGGCGGCACCGAGACACCCGGGCGGCCCATCGCCGCGTAGTCGAGGCCGAATCGCAGTGACCGCTGCGGCGTGATGCCGAACTGCGCCCACACCGGGATGCCGGCGCGATCGAGCGCGGTGACCGCTTCCGGATAGTCCGATGCCCCGTCGAGTTTCACGATGTCCACACCGGCCTCCTTGACGAGGCGGATCGCCGCGCTTACCGCGCTCGCCGTACCCTCCTGCAACGGGCCGTACGGGAAGTCGCAGCTCACCAGCGCGCGGGTCACGCCGCGGCGCACCGCCTGCGCGACGACCACCATCTGGTCCATCGTCACTTCGAACGGGTTCGGCTGTCCCCACAGATTGACGCCGACCGTGTCGCCGACCGACACGATGTCCACGCCGGCGCGATCGACGATCCGGGCGATCTGGTAGTCCCACGCGACCACCGCAACGATCTTGCGGTGGTCGCGCTTCATCGCATGGAGCGCCGGAACGCTGACGCCGGCCACCCTCACGCTCCGACCGCGGACATGATGCCGGCGACGTCGTTACGGTCGTTCGTCACCAGCAACACGCGCGCGTGTGGCCGCAGCGCGTTCACCGCCGCGTCGACCTGATGACCGTCGCCGAGCACCACTCCGGCGGTCGTGATCCCTCGCAAGACGCACGCGCGCCCGATGACCGTCGCCGCCACCGCGCCGTCGTTCGCGGTCGCGATCATCATGATGAAATCCGCGTCGACCAGCTCGTCGGACAGCTGCACCGGACCGTCGGCCGACGACAACACGATGTCCGCGAGTCGACCGTCGGCTGCCACGTCCACCAGCGGCGCCGTGCTCGCGTCGAACGTCAGGAACCTCGTACCCATCCAGGTGTGGTCCACCAGCTCGCGCACGACGGCGGCGGCACCGGCGTCCAACGCCACGACGCGGGTGGATCGGGGTGTCTGCGGCTTCGCGTTGATGCGGAAGCGTGCCTCCGCCGCGGTTGCCGCGAAGGCACAGCTGTTCAGCAGCGTCGGTCGGGTCGTCATGGTCGTCATGTCAGACGGTGGTCTGCCGAACGCCGGGCGTCGCGATGAGGGCGTCGCGGCAGGACTCCAGGAATGACTCTTCCTTCGGCAGCACGATCGAGACCGAGCGGATGCGATGGTGCTTCGTGTCCACGCCCGGCGGCGTGGTGCCGTGGTCGCGCAGATCCTGCGCCGCCTGCACGAGCTTGCGGCGCGCCTTGATGATGCCACTGTCCGCGGAGACCAGGCGCTCCTTCGTCCGGTCCACGATCGGCCCCATGCTCTCCTGCAGCGACGCGTCCTGCATGGCGATGCCTTTGACGCCGGAGAACGTGTCGCCGCGGCGCTGCGCGTCGCGGTTCATCATGTAGTCGTTGTCCTTGTTCTGCAGTGGGCGGAACGTGCCGGGTACGTATTCATTGTGTACGCCGTGCCCCTCCCGCATCGCAGCCAGCTCGGCCTCGGTCAGCGGCCGCGTCGGCAGATAGTCGAACGTGAACACCCAGCAGTTCTCGTCGTCGATCGGCACCCAGAAGTGGCCGTGCACCGGATGGTCACCGCGCGGCGGCACCATGGTGAACGCGGGCAGCACCCACGGCGTGATCCGCCAGTAGTAGTTGCCCTCCTCGGCGTTGCGGCGCACCGCGACGTATAGCCCGCCGTCCGAGTCAACCACCTCGAAGAACGGCCGCATGTCGTTGAGGTTGTATTCGTTGCCCTTGGAGCCCTTGAAGAGCGGGTCGTTGCGCAGCCCGCCGGAGTGCAGCCACGACACGTGACTGGAATCGATGCCACCCTCCAGCGCCTGCAGCCAGTTGCACTCCTGCCAGCGCTTGGACGTGTAAGTCTGATCCGACGGTACGGTCAGCCACTCGAACTCCGGTGGGGCGGGTCGGGTGGCCGGATCGCCGAGATGCGCCCACAACACGTCGCCGACCTTGATCAGCGGATACCCGGTGAGCTTGACCTTGCTGCAGAATGTGCTGTTGTCCGGCTCGGACGGCACCTCGATGCACTGGCCGGTCACGTCGTATTTCCACCCGTGGTAGGCACACCGCAGGCCGCCGACCTCGTTGTTGCCGAACCACAACGACGCGCCGCGATGCGCACAGAACTCGTCGATCAGGCCGTACTGGCCGTCGTTGTCCCGGAACGCGATCATCCGCTCGGACAGGACCTTGACGCGCACCGGAGGGCCGCCCGGCTCGTCGAGTTCGTCGGCGAGCAGCACCGGGATCCAGTATTGCCGGAAGAGCTCACCCATCGGCGTGCCGGGCCCGGTCTGGGTCAACAGTTCGTTGATCTCCTGCCTCAGCATCGGTCTCCGTCCTTCGGCCTAACTGTTCTGGAGAATCTCGCACGCCGGCGCACACGTCGTCGCCGTCTCGGCTCGCGATGTCGCCGAATTGGCCGTTCCCGCGCCAGCCGTGCGTACCGCCGACGGCAGCCCCCGCTCGGTGAGCCCGCACCCAACCCCGCGTGCGTTCGACGACACTACATGGTCGGAAGGCAAATTGTAATACCATTATGCCCCACGACGCCTTGTCGCGACCGCCAGGCGATCGCCACGCGCCCGCAACCGAGGAGGTCGGCGCCCCCCGATGAAGGTCTCGCCCGCGCTGCGCCATCGCGACTTCAATCTCTACTGGTTCGGAGTCGTGTTCTCACAGATCGGTACGCGTGGCACGGTGGCCGCGAACCTCTACCAGGTCTACGAGCTCAGTCGGTCGACCGCGATCACCGGACTCGTCGGACTGGCCCAAGCGGTGTCGCTGCTCGTGCTGAGCCCGATCGGCGGAGCGTACGCGGACCGGATCGACCGCCGCCGGCTGCTGCAGGCGACGCAGTTACTCGCGCTGCTGATCGACGGCGGCCTCGCACTGGCCACCGAGACTGGGCAGGCCACGACACTCCTCGTGCTGGCCAGCGTGCTGCTGACCACCGCCGCCGCCACGTTCGACCAGCCGGCCCGCAACGCGCTGATTCCGGCGATGGTGCCGCGCGACGAGCTTCCCCAAGCGTTTGCGCTGCTGAATCCGTCACGTGAGCTGGCCGTACTGCTCGGTCCGGCGCTCGCCGGCGTGCTCATCGCGGTCCACGGGCCGGGCCTGATGTACGCCGTCGACGCGGCGACGTACGCCGTGCTAGTCATCGTGCTCGGGCTGATCCATACGCCGCGGCTGGTGCCCGAGACCCGTCACCTTCCGGTGCTGCGCACCATCGCCGAGGGCGCGAGTTTCGTGCGCCGTCGACCGCTCATCTGGCTGATGATGAGCCTCGACCTGTCGGCGACGTTGTTCGGCGCGTACCGCGTCGTGCTGCCCGCGTTGTCACTGACCGTGTTGCATGCGGGACCGACCGGATATGGCTTACTTGCCGCGGCACCGAGTGCGGGTGCATTGCTCGCGACATATCCGGTGTTTCGCGTGGTGGATCGCAGCACCGCGATCGGCAAGGTCTTACTCGCCGCGTCGGCGGGTTACGGCGTGTCCGTAGTGCTTCTCGGACAGTCGCGAATGCTTCTTCTCGCGCTCGGTGCCGGCCTGCTCATCGGTGCGTGCGACGCGATGGCGACGACGATTCGGCAGGCCGCCGTACAACTCGCGACGCCCGACACGATGCGCGGTCGCGTGTCGTCGCTGTATCAGATGGCGTCGCGTGGTGGACCTGCCCTCGGCGATCTGAATATCGGCTGGGTAGCGGGCATCGTCGGGCCGATTGCCGCACTGACGTACGGCGGGATCGTGCCAATTCTCTACGCCGGATGGTGGTGGCTTCGGGGCGGCTTGCTGCGCAGCTATTCGGTGGCGCGCGAACCGGTCACCAGCGTCGATGCTGGACATCCCCGGGTCACTGCTTCGTAACGTTGCATTGACAAATGGTCCTACCTTATGGCCATACTCCAAGGTGCCTCGGCGTGATCCATGACACGACCTCCGCACCCCGGGCATGCACGCCGCTGTCCAGCAAGATCTCGCCCGCCACCCTCCACGCACCCCTCGATCTTGACTTGAAGGGATCACGCAATGAGAGCACAGAGAAGGCTGCGAGCACTCGCGCCGTTGCTGGCCGCGGTTCTCGCAGTTGGTCTCGCCGCCTGCGGTTCCGCCAATGCCAGCGGTGGGCAGAAAGCCCCGTCGAACCTTGACTCGTTGAGCACCCAGCAGCTTGCCACACAGGCCGCCCAAGAGGGTTCGCTGACGTGGTACACGACGTTCTCCGACGACGACGTTCAGCCGATGATCGCCGCGTTCAACAAGGAATACCCGAACGTCAAGGTGAACGCACTGCGGCTCTCGGCGGACCAGATCCCGCCCCGCATCATCACCGAGCAGCGTGGCCACCAGTTCAGCGCCGATGTGGTGTCCGGTGACTCGCCGCAGATCGCCCAGTTGCTCCAGGCCGGCGTGCTTCAGCCGTACACGCCGAAGGACCTGGCACCGCTGCCCTCCGGCCTGTCTATGCCCGCCGGATACCAGGGCATCGTCTACCTGGTGACCACCGTGATCGCCTACAACCCGACGGTCGTCGCGCAGAAGCACCTTCCGGTGCCGACGTCGTGGCAGGACCTGACGCAGCCAGCGTGGCAGGGCAAGTTCTCCATCGACCCGACGGCCGTGAACTGGTATGACAGCCTCGTCAAGCAGATGGGACACGACCAGGCGCTGGCGCTGCTCCAGGCACTTGGCAACAACAAGCCGGTGTTCGTGGACAGCCACACGCAGGCGATCACCGACGTCGAGGCGGGCGAGCCGCCGGCCGCGGCGACCGCGTACGGGTACAAGTCGGCCAGCGAGCTCAAGAAGAACCCGAAGAACATCGCGTTCTTCAACTCGAACCCGCTGCCGGCCTCGCTGACGTTGATCGACGTGGTGCGCAACGCACCGCATCCGGCGGCCGCGAGGTTGTTCGACGACTGGATGGTCTCCCAGAATGGGCAGCAGGCGGTCGCCGACATCACGAACCACACGTCAATCCGTACCGACGTCAAGAACGACGCGACGGTCTGGGACGAGACGAAGTGGCCGGTGGCGTGGGGCGACCCGAACCTGCCGAGCGCGACGTACAACCAGGAGCTCTCGGAAATGAAGACGGCGCTTCACGCACCGTGACAGAGCCGGGGGCAGGGCGCGGACAATCCTGCCCCCGGTTCGCTCCCGCTCCGGCGTGCCGGCCGCATCCCCCCGCGGTCGGCGCGCCGGAGCGGAACAACATCGGACCAATGATGGGGCGTACGGATGGCGTTGCTGGCAGATCGACCGACCAACACGGCGACGGTCGCCGAGCCGGTGCCACGGCGCCGCACCTGGCGAGATCTCGTCGAGCCCCGTTACATCGCGCTGACCATCGCCGCGCTCGCGGTGGCATACCTCGCGCTGGTCCCGGTCGGGACCATGCTCTACGCCAGCGCGCAGAGCGACTTCCTCGGCTTCACGCCGAGCACGTGGACGCTGCACAACTACGTCAAGACGTTCACCGCCGACGGCACCGGGTCGCTGATCGCGAATTCGTTCATCTACGCGGCCGCGACCGCGATCGTGTCGACGGTCTTCGGCTTCGGGCTCGCCTGGCTGGTGGTGCGCACCAACACGCCGGCGAAGGGTTTTGCGCGCGTCGCGGCACTCGTACCGCTGATCATCCCGGGCATCCTGAACACGGTCGCGTGGAGCCTGATGCTCTCCCCGGAACGCGGACCCGTCAACGTCGCGCTCCGCAACATGCACCTGCCGATCTTCAACGTGTTTTCGTTGACCGGCATGGTCTTCGTGCAGTCGATCCACGTGATTCCGGTGGCGTACCTGATGGGTACGGCCGCGTTCACGTCACTGGACTCGTCGCTGGAGGAGGCCGCGCTCGCGTCCGGATCGTCGCCAATACACACGTTCCGCGCCATCACGCTTCGGCTGGCGCGGCCGGCCATCCTGTCCGCGGCGCTGCTGATGTTCGTACAGACGATCTCCACGTTCGAGGTACCGCAGCTGATCGGTGTGCCGGCGCGGCGGTTCGTGTTCGTGTCGCGGATCTACTCGGCGCTGCAGAGCTTCCCGCCCGACTACGGAACGGTCGGCGTCCTCGGTGTTTTCGTGCTCGTGGTCGCGTGCCTCGGTCTCTTTCTGTCGCGCCGGCTGAGCGCGTCGTCCAGCGTGGCGACCATCACCGGCAAGGGCTTCCGGCCCCGGCCGCAGGACATCGGTCGCTGGCGCTGGCTGGGCCTCGCCGGCGTCATCGTGTTCTTCCTGATCGCGGTCGCGCTGCCCATCCTGATGCTCATCTGGTCGTCGTTGCTGCGCAGCTACCAGCAGCCGTCAATAGCGGCATTGCACGACCTGACGTTCGCGAATTTCGGCCAGATCCTCAAGCGGCCCGGCCTCGCGCACTCCGTGCAGAACAGCCTGATCACCGCCGTCGCGGCCGGGCTCATCGTGACGACGCTGAGCGCGGTCGTCGCGTACATCACGGTGAAGTCGAAGGTGCGCGGCCGAGGCATCCTGGACGGTCTCGCGACGATCCCGATCGCGGTGCCGAGCGTCATCATGGGCGTCGGCATCCTGTTCTGGTATCTGGTCGCGCCGATCCCCGTACACCTCTACGGCACGCTCACCATCCTCACCATCGCGTTCGTCACGATCACGCTGCCCTACGGCATGCGCTACCTCTCCCCCGGCATGGCGCAGATCAAGGACGAACTCGAGGAGGCGGCGACCGCGAGCGGCGCATCGTGGCTGCAATCGTTCCGGCGCGTCTTCATCCCGCTGCTGATGCCGTCGCTGCTCGCCGCGTTCATCTACACGATGATCGTCGCGTTCCGCGAGATCTCCGCGGCCATCTTCCTCTACACGTCGAACACCGAGGTCGTCTCCGTCCAGGTCTACGACCTCTACGCGAACGGCAGCTACACGGTCGTCGCCGCGTTGGGCGTCGTGATGGTCGTGTTCTTGAGCGTGCTGGCGGCCGCGGTACGCCTGATCAGCCGCCGAGTGGGGATCAAGAGTGGATGACAACCGATCGCAACCACGGAATGAGCTAACCCGATGATCAAGCTAACCGGTCTGACGAAGCGATACCCCGGTCGGTCCGTGACCTCGAACGCGGTGGACGGCATCGACCTGGACATCCCGGAAGGCAAGCTGGTCACCCTGCTCGGCCCGAGTGGCTGCGGCAAGACCACCACTCTGCGGCTGATAGCCGGCCTCGAGCGCGCCGACCGTGGCGTGATCGAGATCGGCGGCCAGATCGTCTCGGATCCACAGCACGGCGTATTCATCGGCGCACACCGGCGACCGATCGGCATCGTGTTCCAGTCCTACGCGATCTGGCCGCACATGACGGTCATCGACAACGTGATGTTCCCGCTGCGGGTCAGCAAGCCGCGTCCGAAGAAATCCGACGCCCGCGAGACCGCGATGGCCGCACTCGATCTCGTCGGCCTGGCCGATCTCGCCGAGCGTCCGGCGCCCGCGCTCTCCGGCGGCCAACAGCAGCGCGTCGCGCTGGCCCGGGCGCTCGTCCGGGAGCCGAAGGTGTTGCTGCTCGACGAGCCGCTCTCGAATCTCGACAAGGGACTGCGCGGGCGGATGCGCGACGAGATCCGCTCGGTGCAGCAACGGCTCGGCATCACCACGGTGTTCGTCACGCACGATCAGGACGAGGCGCTCGCGATCTCGGACGACGTGGTAGTGATGAATGCCGGTCACGTCATCGAACGCGGCATACCGCACGCCATTTACACGTACCCGCAGGACATGTTCACCGCGCGCTTCCTGGGCGTCTCCAACAGCCTCGACGGCGTGGTCGAGTCGATCGACGACGGTGGCGCGACGGTGGCGTTCGGCGCGCGCTCGATGGTGTGCCGGCAATGCGGCACGGCCCAGGTCGGCGACCGCGTCAGCGTCTTCATGCGACCAGAAAGCTTCCGGCTGTCCCGCAAGCAACACAGCGACGACGCGTGGCGGGGCACCGTCGAGTTCAGCATCTACCACGGCGACTGCTGGGACTATCACGTACGCCTCGGCGAGGACCTCCTGAAGATCCGCGTCTACCAGGAGAAGGTCGGCCTGTCGCACGGCGACCAGGTCTATCTCGAGCCCGACTCGGACTCGGCCATCGTGATGTCGGCGGAAGCCGCGGCTGCCATTCCCGATCCGACGCTCGCTGGCGACGACCTGCAAACCGACGCCGCGGCCGTCGGCTAAGCGCAGAACCGATGACCAAGCCCGCGCTCACCGCGCCCGGTGTACCCGCGCCACTGTCCGGCTTCGACTACCCCGCGCCGCGGTTCCCTCGCTACCTGCTCCAGGAACGCACCGACGACGTCGACGAGTTGATGCCACTCGCGCGGGCACACGTACGCCGGCGATACGGCCGCTCCGCGCTCGGCGACGTACGGCCCGGCGACGAGCTGCTGATCGTCACGTTCCCGCACCAGAACGAGGTGGTCTTCGAGGCGCTCCAGCGCGCGCTGCTGGAGATCGGCGTCGAGAAGGTGGACCGGATCGACGTCACCGACCTCGGCATGGAGGTGCGCGAATACAGCGCGGCGGACGGCTGGCGGGAGATCACCGATCGACTACCGCCGATGATCGAAGAGGGCGTCGAGTTCAACGTCGCGGCCGCCGCGCTCAAACGGTTCCTCGACGATCGCCCGGGCTACACCGGCGTGTACGCCGGCGAGGCGGGACGGTCGCACTGGAAGCGCGCGGCGGGCAAGCGCATCCGCAACAACTGGGTCTACGCAACGTACGAGGACTTCGTCGGCCGGGCGAACGGTGTGCCTGACGAGATCTGGCGCACCGTGGACCTGATGGTCGTCGACGCGTTCCGCAACGCGTCGGCGGTGCGGATCACCAGCCCGGAGGGTACCGACATCGGCTGGGACGTCACCGAGCAGCAGGCCGAGCTGTGGCCGAAGGGCGCCTATATCTCCGGGCACATCCTCGGCTCCACGATTCAGGGCATCCGCTTCGGGCATCCGGCCGAGACGTTCCTGCGTGAGGCGAAGCAGCTGATGCCGACGCTGAACGGCGTGATCGGCGGGACCAGCAACCACACCGGCTACTACCCACACATCCAGGTCACCATCGAACGCGGGATGATCGCGAAGATCGAGGGCGGCGGGCGGTACGGCGACCTCTGGCGCGAGGTGGTGGAGCGCTACCGGGACACGCAGTACCCGGGCTTCCCGTACCAGGGATGGGCGTATTTCAACGACGCGTCGATCGGTACGAACCCGAAGAGCTACCGGCAGATCGAGACGTTGTGGCGCTACAACGACTCGTGGACGAACCTGCCGGAACGCGCGCAGGCCGGGGTCATCCACTTCGGATTCGGCGCCGAGCACTGGGACCAGACATTCCTCGACTACGCCAAGCGCAACAAGTTGCCGACGATGCACTTCCCACACGTACACAACCTCTTCGCCACGTACGAGATCCGGCAGCGCGACACCGGCGAGTGGGTCAAGCTCATCGACAAGGGCCGGATCACCGCGCTCGACCACCCGCGTGTGGTACGGCTGGCCAGCTCCCTCGGCGGTACGCATCACCTCGAGTACGACTGGATCCCGGCCGTACCGGGCATCAACTATCCCGGTGACTACCACCGCGACTACGCACCGGACCCGGTCGCGTGGATCCGCCGCGAGCAGACCGGGGAGTTCGACCGTGCCTGACACCACCACCGTGCCTGACACGACCCTCGACGACGCGCCCTACTACCTGCCGGCCGCGGACGAGATCGAGCTGTTCACGGCCGCCTACGACCAGCGGATCCCGGTGTTGCTGAAGGGACCGACCGGCTGCGGGAAGACCCGGTTCGTCGAACACATGGCATGGCACATCGCGCGCGAGCGTGAGCAGCCCGTCGACACGCCGCTCGTGACCGTCGCGTGCCACGACGACATGACCGCCTCCGATCTCGTCGGCCGCTATCTCCTGTCGTCGGACGGCACGCACTGGCTCGACGGGCCACTGACCCAGGCGGTACGGTCCGGCGCGATCTGCTATCTCGACGAGATCGTGGAGGCGCGCAAGGACACCACGGTCATCCTGCATTCGCTCACCGACCACCGCCGGATGCTGCCGGTCGAGCGGCTCGGCACCACGATCCCGGCGCATCCGGACTTCCTGCTGGTCGTCTCCTACAACCCGGGCTACCAGGCCACCGCGAAGGAACTCAAGCCGAGCACCCGACAACGGTTCCTCGCGATCGAGTTCGACTATCCAAGTGTCAGCCTGGAGACCCAGATCGTCGCGCACGAGTCCGGCATCGACGCGGAGACCGCGGGCTCGCTCGCGTTCCTCGGCAACCGGCTGCGCAACCTCGACGAGGCGGACATCATCGACGGCCCGAGCACGCGACTGCTCGTCTACATCGGCGCACTCGTACGCAAGGGCGTCTCGCCACGGCGCGCCTGCGATGTCGCGCTCGTCCAAGCGGTCACCGACGACCGCGACATCCAGGACGCGGTGCGCAGCGTGGCCCACGCGGTCTTCGACGAATGACATCCGTACGCCGGCCGGACTTCGAGCCGGCGCAGCAAGCGCTGACGCTGTTCTACCGCGCGTTGTGTGGCCGCGAATGCGAGCTGGTGGCCTACCACGACGACTCGGATCCGTGGCAGCACCCGGACACCGCGACGACCGTACGGCTGCCGTCGCGACCGCCGCTCGACCCGCACGGTTCGGTCGACACCGCCGGCTGGTACCGCGTCGCGATGACCCATCGCGCACTGCACCATGCGCTCGGCACGTTCACGCTCGATTTGCAACGCCCGGAACCGCTCTTCCGCACGCTGCGACCGGTCAGCCTGCCGGGCGCCACCAACGCGCCGCCGCTGGAACGCTTCGTGCGGCTGTTCGGGCGCACCGGACTCGCGATCGAAGTGTTCGCACTGTTGGAGGACGTACGCGTCGATGCCGCCGCGCCGCGGATGTTCGCCGGCCTGGCCGACGCGTACCGGTCCGTCCGCCGCGATGCGCTGCGCGATCGACCCGATCTCGCCTTGTTGCCGCCCCGTTCGGCGGTCGCGGAAGCGTTGGTACGGTTCAGCCTCGGTGCGCAGACCGTGATGGCGCCCGACGTGCTGCGCGAGCCGTTGGCGACCGTGACGTCGGCGGCGCGGCGCCTGACCGACGCACAAGCGACCGTGGTGTCCTCGGCGGAGGCCACCATCCGCATCTACGACGTGCTCACCGCGCTGCCTAATGTCGGCGCGCACCGCGCATTGCACCGGATGGCTTTCGACGATCTGGACGCCGATGTCGACGACGACCGGTTCGGACAGTTCCGGCACGAGTTGCGGTTGGAAGGCGACGAACAGCTCGAAGTGCGCTTGGCTCCGGTGCACTACCGGGATGCGCCGGGACCGCGCTACCTCGGCATGCAAACCTCCGGAATGCCATTGCAGGAAGCCATCCTGCGCATGACGCCGGACCTCGACGCGATGGCGGCCGACGCGGATGCCGACACCGACGGCTTCCAGACGAAGTCGCTCAACGCCGAGCGCGGCGACGTGGACGTGACCGCGGTCGAACGCCCGGCGGCGCCGCCCGAGCCGCTCCCCCACGACCACGGACCCGATCTGGATGACGATCACGAGGCGGTCCACGGCGAGCTGCACGCACACGGCCGCGACGAATACGTCTACCCCGAGTGGGACTGGGTCGCCGGACGTTATCGGAGCAACTGGTGCCGGGTGCGGGTCCGGCGACCGCGGCCGGTACGTGCCGATCGCGCACATCGTCGCGCCCTCGCTCGGCACGGTCACCTGCTGCCCGGACTCGTCGCCCAACTCGAACGCGTCCGACCCGCCGGCCGCGATCTCGTACTCCGCATGCCGGCCGGCGACGACCTCGATCTGGACGCGTGCATCGACGCGATGATCGATCTGCGTACCGGCATCCAGCCGAGCGACCGTGTCTATGCCAGCGTTCTCGAACGACGCCGCGACGTCGCTGTCGCGTTTGCGCTGGACCTCAGCTCGTCGACCGCGGAGCGGCTGCGACCGGATCCGGTGAACCCGAAGGAGGTCACGCGCATCCTCGATCTCGAACGCGATGCGGTGAGCCTGCTCGTGGAGGCCATGGAACGGGTCGGCGACGCGTACGGCATCTACGGGTTCTCGGGCGGCGGCCGCGACGACGTACGCGTCTCGGTCGTGAAGGACCTCGACGAACGCCGATCGCCCGCGATGCTCCACCGGCTTGAAGGGTTGGTCCCGGATCACACCACGCGCATGGGACCGGCGATCCGGCACCTGGCCGCGCGGCTCCGGCGCTGCGAGTCGGCGACGAAGATCCTCCTCGTCGTCTCGGACGGGCGGCCCTACGACCTCGACTACGGCCAGCAGTACGGCGACGAAGCCGTGATGGACTACGCGCTCGCGGACACCGCCAAGGCGCTCGGTGAGGCGCGAGCCGCCGGAGTGCGGCCATATCTCATCACCGTCGACCCGGCCGGCGGCGACTACCTCAAGCGGATGTGCGATCCGCGTGAGTATCACGTGATCGCGGACGCGCGCGACTTGCCCGCGTCGCTTGCCGAGCTGTATGTCGTCGCCCGCGGCGACCGCCGTGCTTTGCCGTCACTGGCGCTGGACGGTCACTCCGCGTGATCCGCGTTGTCAACTCGCGGTCGCGGCGGCGAGTTCCGCCGTGAAGGCCGGCGCGTCCTCGAAGTAGTGCACCTTGTCGTAGCCGAGATGCTTGAAGACCCGGTTCTGTACGGACAGCAGATGCAACGGCGTGCCGTCGGCGGCGAAGTGTTGGGCGATCGTGTTCTGCGGGATGTAGAGCGTGTCGCCCTTCTTGAAGTCGTGGCGCGACGGTCGGACGGCGACGCGGGCGTAATACTTCTCGGCGATCTCCGCCTCGACCTCCCAGTGCAGCGAGTAGCCCTCGCCGTCCAGGACGTAGATGATCTCGTCAGCCATCTTCCAGTACTTGCCCGACCGGCTGCCGGCCGGCACGGTCAGCTCGTGCACGTCGACCGAGAACTGGCGATGGTCGGTCTGCGCCGCGCTGTTCATCACGCGCATGTGACCGAGCGGCGTGGTCTCCCAGACGCCGTCGTCCGCCGTGATGACCTTCTTGCGATCCAGCACGCCGGGCGTCCAGATCCGCGACCAGTCCTCGCGCTCACCGAATTCGTCGGGCCGGTCGATCGGACCGCTGCGGCCCTGCTGGATCAGGCCCATGAACATCCACGTGCACTTGGCCTTCATGACCAGCGCCACGGCCTTCTCGTCGTACGGGTTGTAGTGGCGGTGCACCGAGTCGGTGTGTACGAAGACCAGGTCGCCCTGCTTCCAGTCGTACCGCTGGTCGTCGTGGATCTCGTAGCCGCGGCCCTCGAGGATGTAGAACGCCGCCTCGTTCTGGTGGCCGTGACCGTGATTCGAACTGTCCGGTGGCAACTCGACGAAATGCACCTGCACGGTCTGGGTCAGGAACGGGTCGTCACCCGGCCCGATCCGCCACCACGTGCGGGACTTCGCCGAGTCGCCGGAGTGCGCCGCGCTGTCGCCGGTGTCGACGACCACCGTGTCGTCTCGCACTCGCGGCGCGGCAAGCTGCTCGCGGCGGAAGTGGTTCAGCCCGTACGTCTCCGACGTCAAGCCGCGAACGAATACGCGACCGTCCTCGCCCATGGTCACTCGCTTTCTCACCCGATTCATGTGTACGGTACGTCAGTATAGGACTAACGGTCCTACCAATCTACGGCCGGGCCACCGCCCCCGCCGAGAGCAGCCGGTCCAGCCGCGAGAAGGGCGATCCGTGGGCAACATCCATCTCAGCATCGCGACCACCGACTACGACCACTTCCGCGACTTCCGGCTCGGCACCGTCGCGGCACAGGGCATCGACCATACGTGGTCGGTGCTCGGCCACCACGAGGTGTTCGCCCGGTTCACCGCACACCGCGAGTGGGATGTGGCCGAGTTGTCCATCGCGAAGTTCGCCGCACAGGTCACCCGCGACAAACCCGACATCGTCGGGCTACCCGTGATCTGCTCGCGCGTGTTCCGGTTCGGCGCGTTCTACGTCAACCGGCGCAGCGGCATCGAGCGCGCCGAGGACCTGCGCGGCAAGCGCATCGGTTCACCGGAGTGGGCGCACTCCGCCGCCGTCTACATGCGCGGCTGGCTGGCCGACGACGTCGGCGTACGCCTGGACGAGATCGAGTGGGTGCAAGCGGGCGCGAACGCAGCGGGCCGCGAGGAGAAGGTGGAGTTGTCGCTGCCGGACGGGGTACGCCTGACCCGCATCGCCGACCGCTCCCTCTCGGATCTGCTGGCCGCCGGCGACATCGACTGCGCGATCATCGCGCGACCGCCGACCTGCTTCCTGCAGGGCCACCCCGACGTAGTGCGCCTGTTCCCCGACTTCGAGGAGCGCGAGTTCGACCACTACCAGGGCACCGGCATCTGGCCGATCATGCACATCATCGCGATGCAGCGCCGGATCCTCGACGCCCACCCGTGGGTGGCCCGGAATCTCTACAACGCCTTCCTCGAGTCCAAGCAACGCAGCGTCGAACGGCTGCTGGACCCCGCGGTGTCCCGTTATCCGCTGCCGTGGCTTCCGGCCTACGGCCGCCGGATGAGCGACGCGTTCGGCGGCGACCCGTTCCCGTACGGCATCGAGCCGAACCGCGCCACTGTCGATCAGCTGTTGCGCTATGCGTACCAGCAGGGCATCGCGCACCGGCTGGCGACCGCCGACGAGGTGTTCCCGACCGGCATCATGACGAAGGTCGTCGTCTGAGCCGGCGTGAACGCGGTCCCGTCAGGGCTGAAACAGTTTCCACTGCCCCTCGGAGACGACCTGGACGGTGCCGTCGACCACGCTAATGGCGGTGTCATTGTCGATCGCATACGTCGGTGCGGGAATCCGTGCCGCCCACTGCTCGGCGTTGGCCAACGACGCGTCGGCGTGGTGCGGGTGCTCCAGATGCGGGATCACCGCGAAGTCAACGAGTCCGGCGCCCTGTCCGGTGACCAGGATTCGGTCGACGTCACCCTCCGGTGTGGCGAAGACGACGTCTTCGGACCGCAGCGGTCCGTCGGCCTCTGGGGGCGGGTCGACGTAGGTCTCGACAAAGGTGGCGGTGGCAGCCATGCTCCCGGCGCTCACTCCCACGTAGACCGCCTCGGAGCGCAGCGTCGGCAGCAGATCCGTCAACCCGGAGCGCCGCATCCAGTTGGCGAGAAACAGCGGGTCTCCGCCCCACACCAGCAGTGCGTCGGCGTCCCGAACGGTCGGCACCCAAGCGGCCTCGTCGATGCTCGGCAGCGCGGTCAGCTCCAGGACCCCCAACGACTTCCAACCCAGGTCGCACAACGGCGATGTGCCCTTGCCGCAGATCGCGCGGTATGCCATGTAGGGACCGCCGGGGAAGGGGTAGATGGCGGTGGGGACGAACAGGGCGTTGGACTCCGCGATCGGCTTGCCGAGCAGATCGACCAGCGCATCTTGGATGCTGCCGTTCGTGATGCCGGACGAGGTGAGGAGAAGTCTCATGCTGGCAAAGCTATGTCATCCACCCGACACTAACGATGCGGCCCATGTGCGGTGCCGTTGCGCACCGCTTCGTCCAGCAGCTTCTTGGCATCCTCGGGGGCGAGCTGAACCGCGTGCCGCTCGATGTTGTGCAGGCGCATGGTGCGAAGCAGTCCGGTGTCCTGGATCGCGAGGTAGCGCGAGGTGTCGTCGGCATCGAGGTTGAAGTGCTGATGCCAGGCCCAGCGCGGCGGGGCGAAGAGCGTGCCCTCCTGCCACTCGACGACGTCCATCGGCTCCTCGTCGTAGTTGATGAGCGAGAAACCGTGACCCTTGACCACGTAGAGGTAGGCCTCGGTGGTGTGCCGGTGGCGCACCGACTTGCCGCCTGGCATGAGCTCGGAGATGTGCGCGCCGAGCACCTCGTAGTCGGCGAGGTCGATGTAGTGACCGCGGTTGTTGCGCCATGGCCGACTCGGCAGCTCCATTTTGCGCAGGTCGTCCTCGACGACGAGCCCCTTGATCGGCGGGTGCTGGCGGTTGAACTCGTCGCGCGCTGCGATCTCGGACGACTCGAGGTTCTTCTTCTCGCTGGACAGGACGCCCTTGAGGTATTCGTCGCGCATGCCGATTCCTCTCTGACCGCTGCCAAACGGTTTGGCCTTACCAATTGGCCATTAAAAACTAAACCAATCCGGCGTACGGCATGTCAAGCGCCGTGACCAACGTCTCGGGTACGCCGAACCAGATGGCGCCACATCGTCTCGACGTTGAAGCCGCCGCCCAGATCCGGCAGACCGGCGAGGTCGTGCTCGCCAATCGATCGCGGCGTCCCGCCCGCCGACCGGACGGTCAGCGTCATGCGTGCCACCGTATCGACCGCGACCGCTTGCAGCACCGCCTGCGGCACCCCGGTCTCCGGCGGCCCCTCGGCCACGCTGACGAGTCCGTGTCCGCGCAAGACCACGACGGGTCGGTCGCCGAGTACGTCGGCCATCGCGCCGGCCAACTCGGCGTTGTTGACGAGTACGGATCGCTCCCACGTCGGCACCCCGTCCGCGGCGAGGCGAGCGCCGGGGATGTCGTACGCACCATAGATCGGCACGATGTCGCCACCGACGAGCGACAGGGCGACCACCGCGGGCGGGTGGGCGTGCACGACGGCGGTGACAGCCGGCCGGCGGCGCATGACCTCGGTGTGGATCGGCAGTTCGTTCGGCACGGCCCAGGCGCCGACGTCACCGGAGCCGTCCAGCGACACCCTGCGGATGTCGTCCGCGGTGGTGTACGCGAGACCGGACTCCTGCGGGCCGCGGCACCGCACGAGAAGCTCGTCGGCGGACACGCGGGCACTGATGTGGCCCAGCACGTGCTCGACCAGTCCGACGGTTGCCATCACGCGGCACGCGGTGGCCACGATCTCGGCAAGATCATGGGTACGGTGGTCACCAAGCGTCATCCGGGCTCCAGAACGCGGCTCGGCCACCGAAATCGTGGCTGGACAATCGTGGGTGAACAGAGGCGATCGGCCCTGACACTAGTGGACTAGTGGTCTGATATTTAGACTCTATGACGTAAGGGTCATAGACGACTGACCAATTGGTCGATCCCAGCGCATCAATCCAGGAAGACATTCAATCCAGGAAGACACAGCATGTCTGTGAGAGCATTGCGCCGTGAGTGAGCACGTCACGACGGCACCGAAGGTCGCGCCGCGCGCCAACAGCGACCTATACCGGGCGGTGTCGTCCAACCGCATGTCGGAAGCGATCGTGGATCAGATCCGCGGACTGATCCGCAGCGAACAGCTGCGCCCGGGCGACCGGCTGCCCAGCGAGCGCGATCTCGGCGAACGCATGGGCGTCAGCCGCGTCACGATCCGCGAGGCGATGCGCGTGCTCGAGGCGAGCGGTCTCATCGAGATCAAGGTCGGCGCGCGCGGCGGCGCGGTCGTCACCACGCCGTCCTCTACAAAGATCGGCACCGGGTTGGCCGACCTGATCAGCCTGTCGCCGCTCACCGCATCCGAGGTGACCGAGGCCCGGCAGGTGTTCGAGGTCGGCATCATCCCGATCGTGGTGGAGCGCGCGACCGATGACGATATCGCCGAGTTGCGCAACATGGTCGCCACGCACCAGGCGGCGCTGCGCAACGGCGAATACGGCATGGCAATGTCGGCGGCGTTCCATGTCCGCGTGGCAGCGTGCACGCACAACGCCGCGATCGAGATGCTCGTGCACTCGTTCCACGGCCCGCTGCTGATGTCGCTTCGGGAAGCACAGGTCGCCGCGCCGCTGATGGGCCACCGCGGCACCAACGAGCACCGCGACTTCGTCGAGGCGGTCGCGACGCGCGACGTGGCGCGTGCTGAGGAGATCATGCGTACCCACCTGGGCCGCACCGCCCGCCGGGTGGCTCGCGTGCAGGCCACCCGAGAGCGGGAAGCCAAGTCCTGACGCACCGAGTGCGACGCACAACACAGCGGTCGCATTGAATTCCTCACGCTCGATGTGGTCTAATGGTTAGACCATTGAGCGAAGTGAGGTACGCGTGGACGTCGATTTGGTGGTGGTCGGCTCCGGTCCGGTCGGTCTTTACGCGACCTATTACGCGGGTTTTCGTGGCCTGCGTACCGCGGTGATCGATTCGCTGCCCGAGCCAGGCGGCCAGATCGCCGCGATGTACCCGGAAAAGCTCATCCACGACATCGCCGGCCTGCCTAGGGTGCGCGGCCGTGACCTCGTCGCCGGACTGCTCGACCAGGCGAACACGTACGAGCCGATCTGGTTGCTCGGTCAGGCGGCGCAGCATGTGCAACGGCTGGCTGATGGGCGCATCCGGATCACGACCACGGCTGGCGTCGAGGTCACCACGCGGTCGATCGTGCTCGCCGCCGGCATCGGGACGTTCAAGCCCCGCCCCTTGCCGGCCGGTGGCGAGTTCGTCGGGCACGGCGTCGACTACTTCGTCACGGATCCGTCCTCGTACGCGGGGCATGACGTACTCGTCGTCGGCGGCGGCGACAGCGCGGTCGACTGGGCGTTGACACTCGAGCCCGTCGCGGCATCGGTGACGCTCGTGCACCGCCGTCCTCAGTTCACCGCGCACGCCGCCTCCGTCACTCGGATGCGCGAGTCGACGACGAGCGTGCGCACGCCGTACGTCGTGCATGCGCTGTCCGGCGACGACACCGTACGGCGGGCCATCCTCCGCGACACGAGCAGTGGCGACCTGTTGGAACTGGACTGCACGCGGGTAGTGGCGGCACTGGGCTTCACCGCCGACCTCGGCCCGCTGGCCGGCTGGGGACTGTCGATCGTGGACCGCCACATCGAGGTGGACTCCACGATGTGGACCGGGATCGACGGGATCTACGCGGCCGGCGACGTGACCGACTACCCAGGCAAGGTGCGACTCATCTCGGTCGGGTTCGGTGAGGCCGCGCTCGCGGTGAACAACGCGGCGGTGGCTAGCGACCCGACCGCGCAACTGTTCCCCGGCCACTCAACGGCGACGGCCGCCTGATGCCGTTTTTCATCGCCGGCGACTGCCTCGACGTGCTGGACCGCTCGTGCATCGAAGAGTGCCCGGTGGACTGCATCTACGAAGGCGACCGCAAGCTCTACATTCATCCGCGCGAGTGCATCGACTGCGGCGCGTGCGAGGTGGTGTGCCCGGTGACCGCGATCGTCTCGGACATGTCCATCACCGACGCGACGCGGCCGTGGAAGGACGACAACGCGGCGTTCTTCAGCGAGCCGTTGCCCGGCCGCGATGCGCCGCTGCGATCGCCGGGTGGCGCCGCGGGACTCGGCCGGGTCGGTGTGGATACGCCGCTCGCCGCGGGTACGCCCGCCGCCACGTAACCCGCGGATCGTGGCACAGTGGTCGCCATGACGGAACGAGTGCGCGCCAGAGTCTTCGGTGAGGTTGCAGACGACTACGACCGCTTTCGTCCGGACTATCCTGCGCAACTCGTTGACGACGTGCTCGCCTATGCCGGGATATCCGCGAACGACGGTGCGGGAGTTGCGGCGCTGGACGTCGGCGCCGGTACGGGCCGCGCGACGCTCCTGTTCGCGCAGCGCGGCCCCGCCGTCACGGCCGTCGAACCGGATCCGGCCATGGCCGCCGTGTTGCGGCGACGCAGCGCGAACTGCTCGAACGTTGGCATCGTCGAGTCCTCATTGGAGGACTTTCGCAGCGAGCGTCGATTCCGACTGCTGATCAGCGGGCAGGCCTGGCACTGGACCGATCCGGCCACGCGCTGGGAGCAGGCCGCCGACCTGGTGGCGCCGCACGGTGCGCTCGCGCTGTTCTGGAACCACGAATGCATCGCCGATCCCGCCGCGCGCGCCGCGATCACCGAGGCACACCGCGAGCTGGCGCCGTCCGTGGAATGGGATCCGGATCCGGTCGACGAGGCCTCGCTCATCACGTCGTGGCCGGGCGACGAGCTCACCGACCGGCCGGAGTTCGTCGATGTGGACGCGCGCGCGTATGCCTGGTCGTGGACGATGCCGACGTCGAGCTACGTGTCGATGCAGTCGACGCACTCGAACTTCCGGATCACGGACGAGGACACCCGAACCGCGATGTTCGGTGCGATCACCGACCTTCTCGGCGAGCAGGTCGAGCTGGCCATGGTCACCGCCTTGTATCTCGCGCGGCGGGCGGGCTGACCGGCGGCCGGTCCCCGTCGCCCGGCCGCCGACGCGAGGCCGACGCGCCGGACGAGCCGCGCGAGACCCGTGCGTTACGGTCACCGCATGACGATGCACAGCATCTGGGGAACGCGCAGCCGTGGCACGCTCGTCACCATCAAGCGCGACGGCCGGCCGCAGCTTTCGGTTGTCGACTTCACCGCCGATCCGGACGCTGGCGTGATTCGCTTCTCGACGACCGACGATCGGGTCAAGACGCGCAACCTGCGCCGCGATCCACGGGCCAGCTTCTTCGTCGGCGCACCCGATGGCTGGGCATATTCGGTCGCGGAGGGCACCGCGACGCTCACGCCGGTCGCGGCTGACCTCTACGACGCCACCGTCGAGGAGCTGATCGACGTCTACCGGTCGATCGCCGGCGAGCACCCGGATTGGGACGACTACCGACGCGCGATGGTCGCCGATCGTCGCCTCGTGGTGCGCATCCAGGTCGATCGGGCGTACGGCACCGCGCAGTAGCGAGCCACCGACCTAGCCGGCGGCAAAAACGCAGAACTCGTTGCCGTCCGGATCGGCCATCTGCGTCCACCGCTCGCGAACCGCGACCACGCGCGCACCGAGTTCTACGAGTCGACGGATCTCGTCGTCGACATCGGACGCCGACAGGTCGAGATGCACGCGGTTCTTGGCGATCTTCGGCTCCGGTACGAGTTGCGCGAAAAGCCGCGGCCCTCCGGTGGAACCCGGCACTACTAGCACGTTCGGATCGTCCTCCGGATCGTCGATGCCGTTTGCGCGCAGTCGCGCCAACTCTTCCTCGTCGTACGGAGCGATGGCGTACCCGTCGAGCGCCGCCGCCCAGAATCGCGCGGTCGAGGCGGGATGAGCACTATCGAACACGATGTCGCGAATCGTTGCCATGACCGGCATGATGCCCGACGCGGCATCGGGTGTCGTTCGATTAAGCAGGCCCGAATCGAGGGTGCCGCTTCGGGAACCATCGGACACCGGCGCCGGCCGTCATCCTGACACCAGACCGGACGTCACGTTCACGATCGTCGCCGTGATCCCCTTCGCACGATCGGACGCGAGGAACGCGGCAGTGTCCGCGACGTCGTCGAGGCGAGGAGCACGACGCAGCATCGCAGCGCTCGCGATCATCTCGATCGCGGCCTCCGCCGGGGGTGCGTTCGCGCCGCCGACCTCGGCGATCTTTGCGCTGGTAAGCGTTTCGACCACGCCT
>DASTMZ010000101.1:0-2004 GCA_035713725.1 Micromonosporaceae bacterium | reverse complement strand
CGGCCAGGTGAGACCACGCGACTGCCGCGTTTCGATCTGCCGTCCGGCGAGTCGCTGCCCGAGACCGCCTACCAGATCGTGCACGACGAGGCGATGCTCGACGGCAACGCGAGGTTGAACCTCGCCACATTCGTGGGTACGTGGATGGACGAGTACGCGACCCGGCTCTACGCGCTCTCGTTCGAGAAGAACATGGTCGACAAGGACGAGTACCCGCAAACCGCGGCGATCGAATCGCGCTGCTGGCGGATGCTCGCCGGGTTATGGCATGCACCCGACCCGGCCGCCGCCCTGGGTACCTCGACGATCGGCTCGTCCGAGGCGTGCATGCTCGGCGGTCTCGCTTTGAAGCGCCGGTGGCAGCACGCGCGTGCCGCGGCCGGGAAACCAGTCGACCGACCGAACCTGGTGATGTCCAGCGCCGTGCAGGTCTGCTGGGAGAAGTTCTGCAACTACTTCGACGTCGAGCCGAGGTTCGTGCCGATCAGCCTCGCGCACCCGGTATTGGACGGTCACGGGCTGGACCGGTACGTCGACGAGAACACGATTGGCGTGGTGGCCATCATGGGCGTCACGTACACCGGCATGTACGAGCCCGTCGCGCGCATCGCGGCGGCGTTCGACGACATCCAGCAACGCACCGGGCTCGACGTCCCGATCCACGTGGACGGCGCGTCCGGCGGGATGGTCGCGCCGTTCCTGCAGCCGGATCTCGAGTGGGACTTCCGCATCGGGCGTGTCGCGTCCATCAACACGTCCGGCCACAAGTACGGATTGGTCTACCCCGGCCTCGGCTGGATCGTCTGGCGCGACAAGGATCGCGTACCGGCGGAATTGATCTTTGACGTCAGCTACCTCGGCGGCGACATGCCGACGCTGGCGCTGAACTTCTCGCGGCCGGGCGCGCAGGTGTTGTTGCAGTACTACATGTTCCTGCGGCTGGGATACGACGGCTATCGCACCGTGCAGCAAGCGACCCAGGACGTCGCGCGGTTCCTGGCCGACGAGATCGCCACCATCCCGGCACTGCACCTGTGGAACGACGGCAGCGACATCCCGGTGTTTGCGTGGCGCCTGCGCGACGGGCACACCGACCGATGGAACCTCTACCACCTGTCGGACAAGTTGCGGATGAAGGGCTGGCTCGTGCCGGCCTACCCGATGCCGGCCGATCTCACCGACATCACGGTGCAACGCGTCGTGGTACGCAACGGATTGAGCCACGATCTCGCCGAAGCGCTGATCGCCGACATCCGTGAGGCGGTCGATTATCTGGACCGGCTGCGCGTGCCGATGCCGCCGGCCCAGGACCAACCCGGCTTCCATCACTGACCGCGATAAGACTCCGCGATCGCGAAGATGCCGAACTGCGGGACCCAGTGACCGTAGCGCGCGTACTCGTCGCGCCATCGGTCGGTCATCGCGGCATGGCCGAGCACAAGGCTCGCGAACGTTTCGCGTGCGGCCGGATCGCCGAGGATCCGCCATGCGGCATGGACGCCCCACGCGCGCGAGAAGTTCAACCCTGCGCTGTGCACGGTTGTCATGTCGGTTGCGGTGAGCAATTCGTCGCGAGCGATTGAGCCGGCAAGGTCCGCGGCATCGTCACGGCCGAGGTCCGCGGCCAGCAGGACAGCCAGGTGTACGGGTGAATAGAAGCCCCGTCGCGGCCACGCGGAATCGTCGAAACCGTGGCGGCGAACCGCGTCGATCATCGCGTCCGCTCGGATGGTCGCCGTGTCAACGGCTCCCGCATCGCCGACCATGTGCCCCCAGCGCAGCAACGCGATCGCCGACCACAGCGCGTTCGGGTATTCCTCGTGACACGCGGCCGCCGCGAGCGCGCTGTCGGCTGTCTCGCCGTCGGCGGTGAGGCGGTCGAGGTGGCCGACTAGTCGTTCGCGACTCGCGTACGCGAGATCCCGGAACAACCCGATCCCGTTGCGCGCCGCCTCCGTGTCGAGGATCAGCACCCAGCCGACGCCGTACGGGATCTCGACATCG
>DASTMZ010000100.1:0-11950 GCA_035713725.1 Micromonosporaceae bacterium | reverse complement strand
CGCTAAACCGGTAGCTATACGTGCAAAACGGCTCAGATACGGCACCCTACCTGCGACGATGTGTCGCGCCCTGCCGGCCAAGCCGCCGGCTCGATCTACGAAACCTGCGGGCGGTGGCCTCCGGCCGTACCGTCATTGCATGGAGCGCCCACCCCTGACCGTGACGTCCGTTGTGATCGGAGCGCGCGAACCGCGCGAGCTTGCCGCGTTTTACGAACGCCTTCTTGGCTGGCAGATCGTGGCCAACGAGCCGGCTCGGCCGGGATTCCCGCCGGAGGACGGCTGGGCGATGCTGCGGTCGCCAAGCGATCGCGGCGTGATGGCGATCGCCGTTCAGTGGGAGCCGGACTACGAGCCGCCGGTCTGGCCGCCGCGCAACGGCGAGCCAGCGATGATGCTGCACCTCGACATCCAGGCCGACGACGGCGACGTGGCGAACGCTGTCGCGTGGGCGGTCGAATGCGGCGCGACGCTCGCCGAGCACCAGCCGCAGGACCACACACAGGTGTTGTTCGACCCGGCCGGCCACCCGTTCTGCTTGTTCCCCAACGCTTGATGGTTGCCGCCGCTTCGCGCCTCGGTAATACCGAGTTATACTCGGCGGTATGAAGACAGCGATTTCGGTGCCCGATGAGACCTTCAACGAGGTCCAGCGCCGTGCCGCGACGCTCGGTGTGAGTCGGTCGGAGTTCTTCACAACGGCAGCGCGCCACTACATCCGGGAGCTTGACGCACGGTCGCTTACCGGACGAATTGACTCCGTCATCGAGGTAGTCGGTCCCGACGAATCCTCCAAGGCGGCGGTACGAACGGGGCGACGCAGGCTGTCTGACCAGGACGATTGGTGATCCGCCGCGGAGACGTCTACTGGGCGGACCTCGGCGAAGCGGATGGGCGTCGCCCCGCGAAGCACCGCCCCGTCCTCGTCGTTCAGTCTGCGTCGTATAACGCAAGCCGTCTCGCAACCGTCGTCGTCCTGGTCATTTCCTCGAACACTGCGCTGGCAGCTATGCCCGGCAATGTGCTGCTCCCGAGTGCCGTCACAGGTCTACGTCGGGACTCTGTCGTTAACGTCACCGCGGTCGTCACTCTCAACAAAGACGATCTCGGCGACGGTGCCGGTAGCGTGCCGTCCAGTCTCATGCGAGAAGTCGAAGACGGGCTTCGCCAGGTGCTCGCGCTTTGACCTCATGCCGGCCGACCGGTCACAGCTGACTGGTGGCGGTGGTACGCGATCCTTGCTCGGCGCTGCCGTCGCAATCTGTCCCACATCGCTGCGTCTCCCTCGAGTAATGGACGGCAGGGACCGTGCACGGCATCGGCGTACGCCGCAATGACAGCCGGGTCGGCGCCAAACAGTTGTTGGCTGGTGAATCGGCCCCGGTGACGGCGTTCCAGTAGAAGATTTCGACTCCGCCATGGATAAACCGCCCGCGCTTTCGACAGCCATGGTCTCGCCTGGGCACAGCCGCGAGCCCCGGATGGCTCAGGCTCGAGCCAGTGCTTCCTTCGCGACGGTGATCGCCCGAGTCACCTTGTCCTGGAAGGGCCCAGCGACGCCGATCTGGTACATGTCATCGCCCTTGAGGATGTGCACGTCGAATCCGTTGGAGAAGGCGGCGTCACCGAGGCCTGAGACGTCACTGAACTTCGCCGCGTACGTTTGCTTTGCGAGATCATGGGTCTGCGTCCAGCTGGCCTTTTGGCCGCCGATGAAAACGAGGATGGCGACAGAACCGTTGGCAGAATCCCACTGGCATTGCTTCGTACCCTGCGAGCTGTGGCCGACACCGTCTTTGGCTTGCTCGCCCAGTACGGCCGAGGCCTCGTCCTTCGTGATCAGCGAGCACGGGTTGCCGCCCCCGCCGCCCGCTGCATTGTTGGTGCCGCCGCCCGCTGCTTTGCCGGCCGCTTGATTCGCGGATGTTCCGTTCCTCGAGCCCGACGTCGACCCGCCATTGGAGCACCCGACGAGCGCGGCCAACGCGACGATCGCGACGATCAACGCCTTGTACCTCATGATTCCTCCAGCTCGCGACGACCCTGCGCCACCCGCGCCGCGGTGTGAACCGCAGGTCGTGGCGTGAGGGAAACCGGTACTGCGGTGACCGTAGGCAATTCGGCGAACGGAGGAATCTGGGGAATCCCTACACTGTGGACCGCTCCCCCTTAGCCGGCGCAGCTCGCTGCGCAGTGGGCGCCCCAGTGCGATCCGACACTCATCGAAGTCGTCGCGACGGCTGCGTCGTCGGTAGGATGATGGTGTGACCGTCAAGCTCAGCATCAGCGTTCCCGACGATGTCGCCGCCTACCTGAAGAACCAAGGGAACGCCTCAGCCGCGGTCACGGACGCCGTTCGCCGGGTGCTACCGGACGCGCGTCGGTCACGGCAGCGGGCGGCTGCTCAGGCGTACGGCGACTTCATGCGGCGCCTGAGCGCAAAGCAGACCGGCGACGACGCGGCCCTGATCGAGAGCAGCAATGACGTTGCGCTGCACGGCTCGGAATGGTGAGGCGAGGCCAGATCTGGACGCTCCTACGGGGCGGCGCGCTGCACCACTCGCACGTGGTCTCGGATTGGACCCGGAAGTCCTCCGTGATCTCTTGGAGATCGCCGTATTCCTGTGTCGACCACCGAGTTTCGCCAGCGACCCACCGATGCGGAAACGCTTGGTACGCAGCACGCCGAACTTCTGCTTCACACTGAGCAGGTCGTAGTCCGGGAACACTCTCTCGAGCCGAGCGTGGCACGTCGCGACGAGGTCACGCCACCGTTCGCCCACCCACGCGACTTCGAATTGCCGGTCGCGACCATGGCTACGAAGGCGGCTGATCAGCTCTGGGCTGTTCACCGGATCGAGGCACCACACCCACCAGCCTTCCAGCTTCATCCAGAGCTGGCCAGGCAGGAGTTTGACCCGGCGTGCCAGAGCCCTGCACCTGGGTCCAGGCTCGTGCTTCGACATGTTGCCGTATGACGGCGGGACGGGCTCCGGAGTTGCACGGACGGGTTGGCTCAAACACGGGCGGGCGGGCCGAGTCTTGCTGACCTCCCCTGCGTCTACTCGCGACGCTTACCGGTCTCCGGCGCCCAGGTAGGTGCGCAATGCCATCGTCAACGCCTGAAGCGTCGCCTGCGTGAGTTGGCCCGCCGCTCCCGCGATCGACGCGGCATCGAGCGACCGAACGCGCGAAACATCCAAGACGGCTGGGGTGGGCCAGTCCTGCCGGCTCAGCGGCACGAGGAACGCCGGCATCAGGTCTGGCCCCGGGCGCTCGCGCAACGGAGCAACCAGACCGTGTTCGGGGTTGTACCGGTCCGCGGTGACGACGACTACTCGCAACCGGTGGCTTCCGACTACGTAATGCAGAATGCTGCCGCGCCTCACCCCGACGCCCACGACTCTTCGTTGTGTGCGTCGAACGCTGCCAACGCACTTCGCTCATCGGGGTCGGCCGCAAGATCCCACGCTCGGTACGCCGTCAGCGCGGCAGCTTCCAAGTAGTCGACAAGCGCTGCGTTAACCGTCGACGACATCGTTGCGCCCGGAGTCCGCCGAACATGCTCTGCCAACATTCGGTCCACATCGGGGCGCATGGACAGAGTTCGCTTGATGGCGACCGTCATACCACCGAACTATACCACCGTGAGGTGGTATCGCCTCGCCTCGCCACGCCTCGCCACACCCCGGCCGCGACGCATTGCGGAAGTTCTCGTCGGGCAGGATGGATCACATGGCACGGGTACGGGCGCCGGAGTTGCGCGGACGGGGTTGGCTCAACACGGGTGGGCGAGAGCTGAGTCTTGCCGATCTCCGAGGCAAGATCGTCCTTCTCGACTTTTGGACGTTCTGCTGCGTCAACTGTCTGCACGTGATCGACGAGCTGCGCGCGATCGAGGACAAGTACGCCGACGTACTCGTCGTGATCGGCGTGCACTCGCCGAAGTTTGACCACGAGAAGGACCCGGACGCGCTCGCCGCCGCCGTTGAGCGCTACGGCGTTGCGCATCCCGTACTCGACGATCCGGACCTCGTCACCTGGCGCCAGTACGCGGCGAAGGCGTGGCCGACGCTCGCGGTGATCGACCCGACCGGGTACCTCGTGGCGAGCATGTCCGGCGAGGGGCACGGCGAAGGACTGGTACGCCTCATCGACCAGTTGGTCGCGAAGCACGACCTCGACGGCACGCTGCATCGCGGCTACGGTCCATACGTGCCGCCCACCGAACCGTCGACCGATCTGCGATTCCCGGGCAAAGCGCTGGTGTTGCGCGACGGCGGGTTCCTCGTGTCGTCGTCCGCACAGCATTCGCTCGTCGAACTGGAACCGGACGGCGAGACGGTACGCCGCCGCATCGGCGAGGGACGTCGTGGCCGTGAGGACGGCGGACCGGATCGCGCGCGGTTCAACGAGCCACAGGGGCTGTGCTGCTTGCCGGAGCACGTCGCCGAGATAGCCGGGTACGACATCGTCGTCGCCGACACCGTGAACCATTTGCTGCGTGGCGTACGGCTGGCCGACGGCTCAGTGCGCACCGTCGCCGGATCCGGGCAACCGTGGCGAACCGATCCCGGCCCGGATGCCCACGACGCATTCGTCGTCGACCTTTCGTCGCCGTGGGATGTCGCGTGGTACGACGACAAGGTCATCGTGGCGATGGCCGGCATTCACCAGCTGTGGTGGTTCGATCCGGTCAAGCGGACCGCGGGTGTGTACGCCGGCACGACCGTCGAGGCGTTGCGCGACGGGCCTCTGGCCGAGGTGTGGATGGCGCAACCGTCGGGCCTGTCGGTAGCAGGAGACCGGCTCTGGATCGCGGACAGTGAGTCGTCGGCGGTCCGTTGGGTACACGACGGCGAGATGCACACAGCTGTCGGTCAGGGCCTCTTCGACTTCGGGTTGATGGACGGTCCCGCCGCCACTGCGCTGTTCCAACATCCGCTCGGCGTGTGTGCTCTGCCGGACGGAGCCGTACTCGTGGCCGACACGTACAACGGTGCGGTCCGCCTCATCACCGCGAGCGACGGGCACGGCGACCGTACGGTCGAGACGGTCGCGACCGGATTCGCCGAGCCGAGCGACATCGTGCGCACACCGGACGGCGGCATCGTCGTCGTGGAGTCGGCGGCGCATCGGTTGACCCGACTGGCACCCGGCGCGCTCGCAGCGGCCGGTATCACGCCGGACGGCGTACGGATGCGCACTGAGCGCCCGCCGACCTGGCTCACGTCCGGCGAGGTCACGCTGGACGTCATCTTTACGCCGCCGCCCGGCGAGAAGCTCGACGAATCGTTCGGGCCGTCCACCCGGCTTCAGGTCTCCGCGTCGCCGCCCGAGTTGCTGGTGGAGGGTGCCGGCTCGACGACGGAGTTGACCCGCCGGCTGGTCATCGCGAGCGGCGTCGACGGCGGCGTTCTGCAGGTCGTCGCCCAGGCCGCGACATGTGACGCGGACGGCGAGTTCCCGGCGTGCCACCTCACGCGACAGGACTGGGGCGTACCAGTGCGCATCGGACCGGACGGCGCCGACCGACTGCCGCTGATCCTTCGCGGCCTCGACGCCAGCTAGCACTCAGCCGGAGAAAGCGCTAAGCGCGACGCCGGCATCGGACAAGGCGCGCCGAACGCCGGTGGCCAGCGCGACCGCACCGGGCGTGTCGCCGTGTACGCAGATCGACTCGATCCGTTGCCGCAGCACGGTTCCGTCCACCGCGACGATCTCGCCGGAGGCCATCGCGACGACACGTGATGCCACTGCTGCGACGTCCGTCACGAGCGCGTCCGGGCGCGACCGTGGCACGAGGCGGCCGGACGACAGGTAGCCGCGGTCGGCGAAGCCTTCCGTGACGGTGCGGAGGCCGGCCGCGTCGGCGGCGCGCAGCAGAGCCGACGACGGCAGGCCGAGCACCGGGAGCGCCGGATCGTAGTCCGCGACCGCTCGCGCCACCGCGGTCGCTTGCACCTCGTCGTCCGCCGCCGTGTTGTAGAGCGCACCGTGCGGCTTGACGTACGTCACCCGGCTGCCCGCCACGCGAGCCATCCCGTCCAGGGCCGCGATCTGGTAGAGCACGTCGTCGCGCAACTCGTCCGGGTCGTAGTCGATCCGACGACGCCCGAAACCGGCCAGGTCGCGATAGCTCACCTGCGCGCCGATTGCGACGCCACCGGCCGCCGCGGCGACGCACACTCGACGCATCGTTGTCGGGTCGCCCGCGTGGAAGCCGCATGCCACGTTCGCCGACGTGACGACGCCGAGCATCGCCTCGTCGTCGCCGAGTCGCCAGATGCCGAATCCCTCGCCGAGGTCAGCGTTGAGGTCCATGGAACACCACGCTATCGCCGGGCCGGGCCTGCGCAAGGCGCGCAACGTCGGCGGCGTCCACGACGGCGATCACCGGGTAGCCACCCGTCGTCGGGTGATCCGCCAGGAACACCAGCGGCAGCCCGCCCGCCGTCACCTGAACGGCACCGACGACGATCCCCTCGCTCGGCAACTGTCGGCCGGGCTCGAGACGTGGCAAGGCTGCGCCGGCCAGTCGCGCGCCGATCCGGTTTGAATCGGAGCTCACCGTGTACGGCGAAGCCAACAGCTCGCGAGCCTCCGGCGCGAACCAGTCGTCGCGGGGCCCGAAGCGGATCCTCAGACGCAGCGGTGACGGCTGCGCGGCGGGCGGTACGACGTCGACCGGCGACGGGGGTCCGGTCGCGATTCCGACGGGCAGCACGTCGCCGGCCCGCACCGGTGGCGGCCCCAAGCCAGAAAGTGTGTCGGTCGAACGGCTGCCGAGCACCGGTACGACATCAATGCCGCCCGCAACCGCCAGATACGTTCGTACGCCAGCGATTGCGGCGCCGATCACCACGGTGGCACCGGCCCGTACGGCGAGCGGCTCCGCGTACCCACGCTCCCGGCCGTTGATCGTCACGCGCGCCGACGCACCGGTCACCGCGAGGGTTGTCGGACGTAACGGGCGCACCGTGCACCCGGACATGGTGATCTCCAGACCCGCTGCGGCCGGCGGGTTGCCAACGAGCCGATTTGCCAGCGTGAGCGCGGGCCGGTCCAACGCACCCGAGTGCGGTACGCCGAGATGCGCGAGACCCGGCCGCCCGAAGTCCTGCACCGTGATGAGGGGTCCGCCGACGAGCACCTCGAGCGCGCCGGTCACGCGACCACCGCTGAGAAACGAACCCGGGTCCCGGGACCTAGCAGCACCGGTGGCTCGCGCTCCGGGTCGAAGAGCACGGCCTCAGTTCGGCCGATGAGCTGCCAACCGCCCGGCGACTCCCTTGGGTAGATGCCGCAGTAGATGTCGGCGAGCGCGACGCTGCCGGGCGGCACACGAGTCCGCGGCGTGTCCAGTCGCGGCAGGGCCAACTCCGCCGCCAGACCGGTCATGTACGCGAAGCCCGGCGCGAAGCCGCAGAACGCAACGTGGAACTCGGTATCCATGTGGCGGGCGATGACCGATTCCACGGACACCTGCCAGTGCACCGCAACCGCGGCCAGATCCGGTCCGTCGTACCGAATCGGAATCTCGACAAGCGGACCTGGCGCGGGCGCCGATGCTGCGGGCGGGGCCCAACCGGGCAGCCGAGCGGCCACCGCCGCGACGTCCTGGACGCCGTCGAGCAGGACGGTGCACGCCCCCGGCACGATGTCGACCGCGACGAACTCGCCGGCCGCCCGACGATTCCAGAGATCGGATCGCCACGCTTCGACGGTGGACGCCGTTTCTTCACCGGCCAGGTCGACGAGAAGTGCCGCGTCGCCCACGCGTCGGATACGCATAGCCCATTCTTAATCGAGTGGGTATCAGCCACCGAGACGCGGCTCACTGTTCCCAGTCCTGCTACTGGTGAGTAACCTACGGTGCCGTAGCCTGTGTTCGTGAGTCAGCCAAGCTCCGACGTCGCGACCGCCCGCCGACTGCGGCCGGTCGATATCGGCAAGCCGCGCATGCGCGGCTGGCTGCACCTTTACGCGTTCTTCATCGCGATCGCGGCGGGCATCGCGCTCGTGACGGTCGCTGCCACGGTCGGCGGCGGCACGCGTGCCGCGATGAGTTGCGCGGTTTACAGCCTCACGGTCTGCGCACTGTTCGGTACCAGCGCGCTATATCACCGGCGCGTCTGGTCGCCGCACGGCTACCAGGTCATGCGCCGCCTCGACCACTCGATGATCTTCGTGTTCATCGCCGGCACGTATACGCCGTTCTCGGTGCTGTTGCTGCCGCACACCACGGCCATCGTGATCCTTTCGGTGGTCTGGGGCGGCGCGGTGCTCGGTGTCGGGATGAAGGTCATCACGCCGAACGCGCCGCGGTGGTTGTCGGCGCCGGTGTACGTCGCGCTCGGCTGGGTCGCCATCTTCGTCATGCCAGAGATCGCCCGTACTGCCGGCGTGACGGCGCTCGTGCTTATCGTCGCGGGCGGCGTGCTCTACACCGTCGGCGCGGTGTTCTACGCGCTGCGTCGTCCGAACCCGTGGCCGAACACGTTCGGCCACCACGAGTTCTTCCACGCGTGCACGTTGCTCGCCGCGCTGTGCCATCAGATCGCGCTCTACTTCGTGTTGTTCCGCTAGATCGCAGTGCTGGGTCGGGGCGGTGTCCCCGATCGGTTCCGAACGCGGCGCGTGACGGGGATCTAGGCTGTGCACATGACGTCCCGCACACTCGTGATCATGCGACATGCGAAGGCGGAACAGTCGGAGTCGCTGCCCGACATCAAGCGCCAACTGACGTCACGCGGTCGCGACGACGCGCGCGCGGCCGGCGCCTGGCTCGGTGCGCAGCACCTCGCTCCGGACGTTGTGCTGTGCTCGCCATCGATGCGTACCCGCGGCACGTGGCACGAGGTGGCGATCGGGCTCGCGGAGTCCGACGCCCGTGTTTCGGCGACCGTTCAGTACGAGGACGACCTCTACGTGGCCGGCGTGAACGCCACGCTCGAACTCATCCGCGGGCTCCCGAAGGACGCGACCGTGGCGATGGTGATCGGTCACAATCCGACGGTTTCCGCCGTGTCACTTCGCCTCGACGAGCACGCGGCACGATCCGCCGCCGGCCTCCGTACGTCGGGGCTCGCGATCCACAACGTGGACGGCGACTGGGCGGACTGCTTCGCCGCGCCGCTGACGATGGAGCACACCGCGCGCGGGTGACCCGAGGGCCGCGTCGGGCGCTCACAGCCAGCTCACATGGATTGTCGGGTACGCGTCATACGGTCGACGCCAACGACGACGGCCGATACGGTCCCGCCCATGAACGTCCGACGACGTGTTGCAGTGGCGGCCGTGGTGGCCGCGTTGTTGACCACACTTGTCGCGTGCTCCCATTCGTCAAACGGCACCGGAAGTGTCGGACAGGCGGGCGGCGCGCCGACCGATGCCGGGTTCGGCAGCCCCGCGCCCGCGCCGACGCCGAGCGCGGGCGCCACGCAGGGCAACTCGCATGGCGGCGGCAACCCGGGCGGCGGCACCTCGTCATCATCCTCGCCGGCCAGCGGCGGCGGTAAGGGGTCCATCCCGGTGTTCACGTTCGCGGCCAGCAACTACTCGGTCGCCGGCACGGGTTCATGCCACTGGATTCTCGACGGCGCCGACCACATCCAGCTTTGGGTCGACTTCACCATCTCGTATTCCGGTTTCCTCGGGCCGTCGCCGGTCGCGTGGTCGGCCGGCAATGACAAGGACAGCTACAGCGCGAGCAATACCGCGTCGACGTTCCCAACGACAATCACGGTGAAGCTCGGCGGCACA
The DNA here is from genome assembly GCA_035713725.1 of Micromonosporaceae bacterium. Taxonomy (GTDB): domain Bacteria; phylum Actinomycetota; class Actinomycetes; order Mycobacteriales; family Micromonosporaceae; genus DASQPR01. Next base: position 2,185 of record DASTMZ010000100.1, on the reverse strand, counting down.
ATACTGTTCGAGCAGAGTAAGTGGCCGGGCACCACGGTCACCGTGACGATGACGCTGACGCCACAGGGATCCGACGGCAACGCCGGGGACAACACGGCATCGGTTCGCGTGACCGTGCCGGACTTCGCGCCCGGGGTCGACCTGCTAGAACCGCTCACCTGCAGCTGACGGTATCGGCCGCATCGGCGCCACGCGATCGCCTGCGGCCGGCGGCAGCAGGCCATGGTTCAGAAGGCCGCCTCGTCCAGATCCATCACGTCGAGCGTCGTCGACGCCACGATGCGTCGGTCGGCGCCGAGACGCGGCAACACCTCGCGAGCGAAGAACCGGGCCGCTGCGACCTTGCCTTGGTAGAACGCACGATCCGCGTCGGAGAGGCCGTCGCGCGTGAGCGCAGCGAGCGCGACGGCCGCCTGGCGCTGTAGCAGCCAGGCGACCAGCAGGTCGCCGAGCGCGAGTAGGACGCGTCGCGAGGTGAGCCCGACCTTGTAGAGCTCACGCGGGTCTTGCTGTGCCGACACCATCCAGTTCGTGAGCGTGCCGACCATCTGTGACACGTCACCGAGCGCACGGGACAGCGCCTGGCGTTCCCCGGTCAGCGCTTCGCCAGCCGGCGTGGTATCGCCGTCGATGTACGCCTGGATCTCACCGGCGACCGTTCCGAGTGCCACGCCGCCGTCCTTTGCGATCTTCCGGAACACCAGATCGAGGCTCTGGATCGCGGTCGTTCCCTCGTAGAGCGTGTCGATCTTCGCATCGCGTACGTATTGCTCGAGCGGGTAGTCCTGCAGGAATCCCGAGCCACCGAAGGTTTGCAGCGACTCGTGACCAAGCAACTCGTACGCCCGCTCGGAACCGCAGCCCTTGACGATCGGAAGCAGAAAGTCGTTGACGCGCTCCGTGGTTGTCGCCGCAATCTCGTCGCCAGCGACCTCGGCAAGCCGCGCGGCGTCCTGCCACGATGCCGTGTAGCAGACCAACGCGCGCAGACCCTCGGCGTACGACTTCTGCAGCATCAGCGATCGGCGGATATCGGGATGGTGCGTGATGGTCACGCGCGGCGCGCTCTTGTCCGACTGTCTCGTGAGATCGGCGCCCTGCACACGACTCTTCGCATAGTCGAGCGCGTTCAAGAATCCGGTGGACAGCGTCGCAATCGCTTTGGTGCCAACCATCATGCGGGCGTACTCAATGACCAAGAACATCTGGCGAATGCCATCGTGTTTGTCGCCGAGCAGCCAGCCCTTTGCGGGTGTGCCGTGCCCGCCGAACGTGACCTCGCACGTCGTGGAAGCCTTCAGGCCCATCTTGTGCTCGACGTTCGTGACGAACACGCCATTGCGGTCGCCCAACTCGCCGGTCTCCGGATCGAAGTGGAACTTCGGAACCACGAACAGCGACAAGCCTTTCGTACCAGGGACACCGACGGACCCGCCATCCGCGTCGCGGCCTGCCGCGACCGGCCGCGCGAGCACGTAGTGAACGATGTTGTCGGTCAGGTCGTGCTCGGCACTGGTGATGAACCGCTTAACGCCCTCGAGGTGCCACGAGCCGTCCGGCTGCGGGATCGCCTTCGTGCGTCCAGCGCCGACGTCCGAGCCAGCGTCCGGCTCGGTGAGCACCATCGTCGAACCCCAGCGCCTTGCTGCGAACAACTTCGCCCAACGCTTCTGCTCCGGCGTGCCCTCGCGCCACAACGTCGTCGCGAACGACGGACCCGAGGCGTACATCCAGATTGGCGCATTGGATCCCAGCACCAGCTCGGCGAACGACCACCACAACGCACGCGGCGCTGGCGTGCCATCCAGGTCACCAGGCAGATCCATGCGCCAGAATTCGGCGTCCATGAACGACTCGTATGACTTGCGGAACCCGTCGGGCATCACGACCGAATGCGTTGCCGGGTCGAACTCCGGCGGCTCCCGATCGGCGGACAGGTAGCTCGCGGCCAGATCCTCGCGCGCCATCCGGGCGGCCTCCGCGAGCACGCTGCGGGCCGTGTCCACATCCATATCCGGGTACGCCTCGCTACCCATCAGCTTGTCGACGCCGAACACCTCGAACAGGTTGAACTCGATGTCACGCAGGTTGGCCTTGTAGTGACTCATGCACGTCCCCCGAGAGGTTCGAGATCGACATGGCGATCCCGGCTGGTCGTTCCACGGTATTACTCGTGAGTAACTTA
>DASTMZ010000099.1:0-6003 GCA_035713725.1 Micromonosporaceae bacterium | reverse complement strand
ACGGACAGGCGCGCCTCGCGCCGCACCGGCGAGACGTTGTCCTTCGCAAACCAGTTGATGTTTGTCGAGTTCTTGATCATGGCCGGCAATGAGACCACGCGCAATCTGACTTCGAGTGCTCTCGTGGGACTGGTGTCGTACCCCGCGGAGCTTCGACAGTTGGCTGGCAACGCATTACTGTCCGCGGTACCACCATCGCCGCAGGCGAGAAGGTGTACCTGCTCTATGCATCTGCGAATCGGGATGAGGACCTGTTCGTCGATCCGGATAGCATCCGCCTAGATCGAGGAATGGCGAACCACCTAGCGTTGGGCTTCGGGCCCCATGCGTGTCTGGGAGCGTCCCCGGCAAGCCTGGAAGGACGCCTGTTCTTTAAGCGGTTCTTTGAGAAGTTTTCGAACATCGAGTTGGCCGACGTGCCTGAAAGGCTTGTCTCTCACCTCGCGACCGGATGCTCAGACATTACTGCGATCTGCGTTCTGGTCACGATGGCAGGGGTTACGCCCCGCGCTTGATTGGCGAGTCGAGCGTATCTGAGCTTTCTCGGCGGGCGTCGCGTCTGTTGGCCAAGGCGCTCGTCGCTGTCACAACTACGAGCGTCGCGATGATCACCCCGAGTGATAGCAGGGTTGGCACGTCGGGTATCCAGTTCCACAGTCCGTGCACCCAGTGCAGGATCAGCTTGGCGCCGATGAAGCCCAGTATGAACCCTAGGCCGTAGTTGAGGTGGCGAACGGCGGACAGGGCGTTACGCAGCACGAAATACAGCGCCCGCAGACCCAGCAGCGCGAAGGCGTTGGTGACGAATACCAGGTAAGGGTCGCTGGTCACGCCGTAGACCGCCGGCACTGAGTCGACCGCGAACACGACGTCGGCGATGAACACCGCCACGACAACCAGGGCCATGGGAGTCAGAGCTCTGCGACCTTCCGCGCGCACCGTCAGCCGCGTTCCGTGATAGTCGCTGACCACGGGCATCAGCCGGCGCAATAGCCTGACGCTGCGCATACGGTCGACGTCGACGTGCTGTTTTACACCACGGTGTGCGTCACGGGTTACCTTGGCGGCCGTGACGACCAAGATGGTGCCGAACAGGAGAAACGCCCACGTTCCTGTGCTCAGCACGGCGGCGCCGGCGGCGATGAAGACGGCCCGGAGCACCAACGCACATCCAATGCCGTAGAGGAGCACCCGTTGAGCAATCTCAGAGGGCACCGCGAACGCCGCCAGCATCAGCATGAACACGAACAAATTGTCCACAGACAGGGATTTCTCCACGACGTAGCCGGTGAAGAATTGGAGCGACTGGGTAGCATCGTGGGCCAGCCAAATGAACATGCCGAACGCCAGGGGAAGCGCGAGGTAGAACACGGTCCACCCCATCGCCTCCCGCGTGGAGACTTCGTGCGGCCGCCGAGTCAACGCCAGGTCAATGCCGAAGAGGACCAGGAGCGCGATGACGGTGACCGCCCACAACAGCGGCGACCCGATGGACTCGAGTGGCGCTGACAGCACGTGGCGTTATCATCGGCCTCCTCTCACGTCGGGCGGCGGCGCTCAACCTGATAACCCGGCCGGAGTGCGAGGCTCATGGCGCGGCGAATTCGGTGAGCCGTTAGCCGCAGCCGTGATCCATCCCCTCTGCGGGGTGGACGGTCCTATCTATCTGATCCGGATCCAGACCGGTTCGGGCTAAGCCGTACCGCGCTTATCGCCCGGCGCTCCACGTCAGACACTTCGGCCGCCCAACGGCCGAGGTTAACTATCTCGCCAGGCCGGTCGGGCACATGGCCGAGCCGGGCAAGGATCAGACCCGCAATGGTTGTGTAGTTCGTACTGTCCGGCAGCTCAACATCGATCCCAACATCCGGCAAGTCATGAAGCGGAAATGTGCCGGGTAGCAGCATGCTGCCGTCCGGTTCGCGGCGTACCTGTACCACATCGCGGTCTGTCTCGGCATAGATCTCGCCGACAAGTTCCTCCAACAGGTCCTCCAGGGTGACGATGCCGTCCACGGCGCCGCGTTCGTCGACGACGAGTGCCATCTGCTGCCGGTCGTCCTTAAAGCGGCGCAACGCATCGACGAGCCGCAGAGAGTCGGGCAACAGATACGCGGGCCGCACGGCATCCACCAGGCTCGACTCCTCGGTTAAGACGAGCTCCCGAAGCACAACCACACCCACCGTGTCGTCAAGATTCGCGTTGCGCACGACCGGCGCCCGTGAGTGGCCTGAGGCGGCTAGCTGGTCACGCGCAACGTCGCCAGGCGAATCTGCGTCGATCGTGAAGACCATACGGCGCGGAACGAGGACCTGACGTAGCACGCGTTCGGCGATCTCCACAGCCCCGGACATGATCATTCGCTGTTCTGTGGTAAACCCCTGCTGCGACGCGACCAAGTCGCGTATCTCAGCGGGTGTGATCTCCTCGCCTTTCTTGCTCGGGTCGGAACCGACGGCCCGAACGGTCAGGTCCGAGGCCTTTGCCAGAGACCAGACCAACGGGCGAGCCGCCGCGGCAACCGCGGACAGGGGCCGGGCAGCAAACAGTGCCCACCGCTCAGCGTGCTGCATGGCTACCCGCTTAGGGGCAAGCTCGCCAAACACCAACGTCAGAAACGTCAATGCAAACGTCACCACCACGATCGCGACGGGCTCGGCAGCTTTGTCGAGCCAGGACAGCGCCGGAACGAGCGGCTCCGCCAATCCGACGGCGGCAGTGGCGGAGGCCAGAAAGCCGGCGAGCGTGATCCCGATCTGTATGGTCGCCAGGAATCGGTTGGGATCTCGAGCCAGCCGAGCTACACGTCGACCCGGGTTGCTTGCCCGCTCCAAGCGCTGCAGCTGGCCCTCCCGCAAAGACACGAGGGCCATCTCGCTGCCAGCGAAGACCGCGTTGAGTGCCACAAGAATCGCAATGAGTGCCAGCTCCGTCAGAATTCCGCTCATGGCCCATTCGGAACGACCCGGCTGGGCATGCCTTCGGGCATGCCGTCCTCCATCTTGCGACCCTACCGCCGGCCGCTGCCCGAATTGACCCATATATCAGTGGGGTGACCATCGAGGCCCAGACCGACAACGATCTCGCGACGCGGTCGAATGGCGGCCGACCTCAGGTCGAGCAATCACCACAGAGTTGGCCGGTGGGAGATGCGGGTTCGACGGATCGACAAAAGCGACCATATTCAACGACCAGCCTGCCAGAGACTGGCAGCCACATCGGGCACCGTCGACGCCCGCCCGCCGATCGCAAACCGCGACCAAACAACTAAGCCAAGGCGAACGATCGCGTCGGAACATGCGCCCACCCGGCCGGCCTATTGTTCTCGCCGGTGCGCCGGTCGGCAGCAAGTCCACATTGAGCCAGATGCCGACGATGCGCCAAGGCGAGCCCCCACACGAAGACCGTTGCCCGAGGTGCTGGTTAGTCGACGGCGTTGGGGTACTACCGTCCGCCGGCGAGCGATTCGCGTCGGCTGGCGCATCCGGTGACGCTCCCTGCGGCGATCGACCAGCGTGTTGGTGTCGATTCTGGCAGGCTCGTCCTGGTGTCGATGCGCGTGCGCCATTTAATGACCGACTGGACGTTCCTGCTTCCCGTCGCAGCCGTCGTCGTCCTCACCGTCGCGTGGGGTCGGACGGTACCGGTGTGGGCTGCCGCCATACTCACACTCCTGCTCGCGGGCGCGGTGCTCGCCGCGGTTCACCACGCCGAGGTCGTTGCGATGAGGGTGGGTGAACCGTTTGGTTCCCTCGTTCTCGCGGTGGCGGTGACGGTGATCGAGGTTGCGCTGATCGTCACACTGATGATCAGTGGCGGGTCGAAGGCATCCTCGCTTGCCCGAGACACCGTCTTTTCGGCCGTGATGATCACGTGCAACGGAGTCGTCGGCGTCAGTCTCCTTCGTGGATCTCTACGCCGGCGGGTGGCGCTGTTTAACGCCGAGGGCACGGCCGCCGCGTTGACCACCGTCGTCACGTTGACCACACTGAGCCTTTTGCTTCCGGCCTTTACAACCAGCGGCCCTGGTCTGCAGTTCTCCACGGCGCAGCTGGTGTTCGCCGCCGCCGCGTCATTGGTCCTGTACCTGCTGTTTGTGGGTATCCAGACCGTACGGCATCGCGACTACTTCCTTCCGATCACCAGCGACGGAACCGTGGTCGACAGCGAAGAACACGCGAGCGTACCGTCGCCGCGTGCTAGTTTCTTCAGCCTCGTGCTACTGCTCGTCGCGCTCGTCGCGGTCGTCGGCGACGCGAAGATCGTGTCGCCGACGATCGAGCGTGGGGTCAAGGCTGCCGGCTATCCACCGAGCGTCGTCGGTGTGATCATCGCGCTTGTCATTCTCATGCCGGAGACCCTGGCCGCTGTTCGGGCCGCGGGCCGCGACCGAATCCAGACAAGTCTCAATCTGGCATACGGGTCCGCGATGGCTAGCATCGGGCTGACGATCCCCACCATCGCGGTTGCATCGATTTGGTTGAGAGGTCCGCTGGTTCTCGGTCTCGGGCCAACCCAGATTGTGCTGTTCGCGTTGACGGCAGCCGCCGGCATTCTGACCACCGGCCCGGGCCGGGCTACTGCACTGCAGGGCGGCGTACATCTGGCGATACTCGCCGCGTTCCTGTTTCTGGCGTTCAACCCGTAGCGACGAGGTCGATCGCGGCAGATCGACGACACCCCGAACCGGCTCATCGACGATCTGTGAATCCCGGCTCGAGCCCTCCGGTCGACCTGGATCTGGCCGATCGGTGCCGGGCAGCACGTTGTCGCATCCGGCAGCGCCGGCGGGATGCGATCGCAAGACGATTCTCCAACGACAGCGGTCAGTATCGGCCGCACAGTTCAGATCGGCGTCAACGTCTGCGGCGCGTCGCCGCGTGCCGTGCGAGACTCTGGCCGCCGCGGCGACGCTCATACTTGGCGGCTGCACGGGCCGGTCGGCGGTCAAGGCGGGCAGGCCGAGCGCGACGGCGGTGCGATCAAGCGGGGCGGTACGGCCGCAGCTTCAACATCGTTGCCGCCTTTCCGGCCTCCATCGCCGGCACGGTGCTGCTCGAAGAGACGGATGACGGCGGAGCCACGGTTCTGCGTACGGACGCCGTCAAGACCGGCCGGGCGCTGATCGAGATTAGTTGCGCGCACAGCGCTGCAACGATCTGCGCCGTGATTCAATGCAGCACCGGCAGGCAGTTGTTCTCCACGCACGGCACCGCATGCATCGGGCAATTCACAACATCCGGCTTGATGTCGACCGTCATGGTCTGATCATCAAGGTAGAGGCGCGGCCGGCGGCATGTTCGGAATCCTGGGGCTCTGTTGCATTCGCTGATCGATAGACAGCTCGATGCCGTGGCGAGGCGTCGGTCAGATCGCTTGGGCGAGTTCGGCGCAGGCGGCGCCGACTCGGAACAGGTTCGGGGTTTCGGTGGCTAGTTCGTAGTGGCCGCGGCGCAGGTTCTGCATGAAGGCGATCCCGGCGATGATGACTCGAGCTGTCCGGTCGGTGCGTAGCCCGCGCATCGGTCGCAGCCGCTGTTTGAGGCGGCTGTGGTCGGCTTCGATCCGGTTGTTCGCGTAGCGTTCGACGTGCTGCCGGGCCGCCGGGATCAGTTCGTCGAGCACTCGTGGGTAGAGCGGTTCGGCGTCGGTGACGACCTCGGTCGGGGTGACCTGCACGGTGGCCAATGCCCGTTGGAAGAATCGGCGGGCCGCGTTCGCGTCGCGGCGTGCGGAGACCAGGATGTCGATGACTTGTCTTTGCTGGTCGACGGCCCGATATGCGTAGCGCCATACGCCGCCGACTTTGACGTAGGTTTCGTCCACAAACCAGCGGTCGCCCGGACTGTGCCGAGCAAAGCGTGGGACTGCCCCGGGTTTGGTTGACTAGTGCGGTTAGGTGATCATGCGGCGGTGTTGAGTGTCTCGAACTCGATCGGGGTGAGTCGTCCGAGGCGTGCCTGTCGGCGGCGTCGGTGGTAGGTGTGCTCGATCCAGGCGACG
>DASTMZ010000098.1:0-7139 GCA_035713725.1 Micromonosporaceae bacterium | reverse complement strand
GTGATCGCGAATCAAGCGATCCTCGCCGACACCATCCACCGACCGACCATCACGGTCACGAACCTGCCCGGGTACCAAGCCCAACGGGCACTGATCGTGCCGGCCGGCGCGGTCTTCGGCGCGGCCCCGGCGCTCGTCTTGCTGGTCGGTGTGTTCGCCGCCGCCAGCCTGGCGCCGTGGCCGCTCGCGGTGATCGTCGCGGTCGCTACCGGTCTGATCGGCGTGGTCGGTGCGCAAGCGCTTGGGGTGCGGCTGCGCGGCGTACGATCCGAAGTCGCGCTCAGCGACGCGATGCGCCGCTTCGATCCCGCGTTCGCGTTGCACTTCAGCGCCCCGGACAACACCGAATATCACGTCACGATGTGGCTGCCCTATCTGGAGCGGATCGGCCGCCGCTGGTTCATCCTGACCCGCGAGCCCGGTCCGTTCGAGGTGCTGAGCCGTCGTGCGCCGGCCGGCGTACCGGTGGTGTTCTGCCCGGTGATCGAGCACGTCGACGACGTCGTGACGGCCGGACTCAAGGCAGTGTTCTACGTCAACAACGGCATGAAGAACTCGCACATGGTCCGCTTCCACGACCTGACCCACATCCAGTTGCTGCACGGCGACTCGGACAAGGCGTCAAGCTACAACCCGGTGACCGCGATGTTCGACCGGATCTTCGTGGCGGGCCAGGCCGCGATCGACCGTTACGCGGCGCACGGCGTGGTGATCCCTCGGGAGAAGTTCGACATCGTCGGCCGGCCACAGGTCGAATCCATCAAGGTTGGCAACGCCGACATCAGCGGCATGACAGCGCCGGTCGTGCTCTACGCGACGACGTGGACGAGCCATTACGAGGACGCGAACTACTGCTCGCTGCCGATCGGCGAACGCATCGTGGCAAGCCTGTTGCGATGCGGCGCAACGGTGATCCTGCGCCCGCATCCGTACACCGACCGATCCGCGGGCAGCGCCCGGCACCTCCTCCGGCTGCAGCAGATGCTCGCCGCGGATCGGGCGCAGACCGGCCGCGCGCACGTGTACGGACCACCGGCGTCTGCGATGTCGTTGCTCGACTGCGTGAACCAGTCGGACGCGATGATCTCCGACGTCTCCGGCGTCGCGTCGGACTACCTCTACTCGGCCAAGCCGTTCGCACTGACGAATATGCGTGGCGACGCACCGGATTCGTTCGAGACGTCGTTCCCGTTGGCGCGCGCCGCGTACGTCATCGACGCGGGCGAACCCGATCTCGACGGCGCACTGGAACGCATCCTCGACGATCTGCTAGGCGCCGATCCGCTTGCCGCGACTCGCCGTGATATGCGCACGTACTACCTCGGCGACTTTCCACCGGACTCGTACGCCGACGGATTCGTCCGTACCGCACGCCGCTACACCGAGTAGCCACGGCCTGCTTACTCAGGCGCCAACGTGCGGGAACCACAACCCGATCTCGCGCTTGGCACTCGCCGGCGAGTCCGACGCGTGCACGAGGTTCTCGCGGTTGGACAGCGAGAAGTCGCCGCGAATCGTACCGGCCGCAGCCGCACGACCGTCCGTGACGCCGACCAGCGTTCGGACCACGTCGATCGCCTCGTCGCCCTCGAGCACCATGGCCACCAGTGGGCCGCTGCACATGAACGCCTTCAGCGGCGGATACCACGTCTGGCTCAGGTGGTCGGCGTAATGCGCGTCGGCAAGTGCCGCGTCCATCACGCGCATGTCCATCGCGACGATCGACAGCCCTTTGGCCTCGAACCGGTCCAGGATGCGCCCGACGATCTGGCGCCGGACCGCGTCCGGCTTGATGAGGACGAGCGTGCGCTGGGTCACTGGGACTCTCCTTCTTTCGTGCGCCCGCGGCGCTGCAGGCAGCCTACCGACCTGCCGACCGCATGTCGGGTGCGCCCCGAGTCGCGTTGGCAATCCGTACAAACCCGCCTAGCCTGTGCACATCACGCGGGAGGTCCAAAATGCCCACCAGCCGCAGGTGGCCGGTACCGCACGGCCTTGCCGTCGCGTGCGGTGTCGTCCTCTTCGGCGCCTTCTTCGTGCTCTGCGGCGGCATCAGCATGGGCCGGGTGGCCGTCATCGGCCTCGGCATCGGTCTGATCGCCGCCGGCGCTGGCCTAGCGATACTCGCCGTGTGGAGCGGCCGGTCGAGCGGCGTGGTCATGGGCATTGGGCATGTGCTCGACCGCACGGACCCGCCGGACAACGTCGAGTTCGGCCGGTGCAAGCTGCACCTGGCGGTCGCCACTCGAGACCTACCGAGCACCTCGGTCAAGGTCCGGGAGCCGCGAGTGCCGATCGAAAAGTGGCCCGACCGGTACGCAAACCTTCCGGTGCTCGTGTCGACGGCAAAACCGCTTCGGGTGCGCGTGTTGTGGAATCGCGTCCCCACGCATCTACAGGCCGCTGCGGCTCGCCAGCGCGAGCAGAGCCGCCCCAGCGCGCCGGCCGACCAACCGGTGCCGTCCGCGGCCATGCGAGTCATCTACCTGGACGTCAGCCAGGTTCGCTGGTCGGACGGTCCGACGCCCGTGCGCCCGCCGGGCAGCCGTCCGTCGCCGCGAAAGCGGCGCGCCGAAACCGCGGGGCATCCGCCGGATTCTCCGCAAGCGCACATTCCCCACCAAGGTCCGGCATCGAGTGACGAGGCACTCGGCAACGGCGCGCAGCCCGAGAGCAGCGCACGGCCCGGCACCAATGAAGCGCCCGACACCGGCGATGCGCACAACGGCGAGTCGTGAGGTGACTCCGGCGATAGCCGATGCCACCTACCGTGAGCCGCGCCCCAGCACGGTCCGGCGTACCGACAGGACGTAGAGCCACACCAGCAGGAACAGCACGCCGATCACGGCGAGCGCGACATGAAAGAAGCCGCACGCGATCAGCAGCACCTGCAGTGCGACGCCGACCGGCCAGGCGAACGTGAACCGGAGCAAACTGGCGAGCACGAGACACAGCACGGCGAGCGCGACCACGCAACCGATCGCCCATCCCTCGTCACGCACGTTCAGCACGTGCAACGGGACGATCGCGAGCAGAAGTACGAGCGCCTCGATGCCCAGCGCGCCGGCGCCAACACCTCGTACCGCCGCTTGTGGATTGCGCAAGCCCGACGGCGGCCGATCCGGTCCGCCGTCACCGTTCCCCTCGACAGGCCGTTCGGGTTCGTCCGGAGTCTGCGAGTTGGGCATGGTCTGCGGCCCAGTCATCGGCGCAGCAGCAGGCGGGCGTCCGCGACGGTCACCACCGACCCGGTGATCAGCACACCAATGCCACCGAGATCGCCGTCCATGTCTTGCTCGGCAAGCTCTACCGCGCGCTCGATCGCATCCGGCAGCTGGGGCTCGACGTGCACGCGATCCGGCCCGAAGACCTCGGTCGCCAACTCTGCCAGCCGCCGAGCCGGCATCGCCCGGGGCGAGCTGTTCCGGCTGATCACGATGTCGCTGAGGATGGGCTCAAGGAGTGTGAGCTCGCCTTCCGCATCCTTGTCGGCGAGCACCGCGAAGACGCCGACGAGTCGGCGGAAGTCGAATTCGTCTTCGAGCGCACGGACAGTCGCCGCCATGCCGTGCGGGTTGTGCGCCGCATCGAGCAGGATCGTGGGCGAGCTCCGGACACGCTCCAGGCGCCCCGGTGACGTGGCGCCCGAGAAGCCGTCCCGAACGTTGTCGATCTCCAGCCGCTTCTCGTCGGTGCCGCCGAGGAACGCCTCGACCGCGGCGAGCGCCAGCGCCGCGTTCTGAGCCTGGTGCGCGCCATGCAATGGAAGGAACAGGTCGTCGTAGGTGCCGCCGAGCCCGCCCAACGAGACGACCTGGCCGCCGATCGCGGTGGACCGGGCGAGCACCGCGAAGTCGACGCCCTCGCGCAGCAGCGTTGCGCCGACATCGACACAGCGCTCCGCGATGACCTCGAACGCCTCCGGTTCCTGCGTCGCAACGATCACCGTCGCGCCACGGTGGATGATCCCGGCCTTTTCGGTGGCGATCTCGCCGACCGTGTCGCCGAGAAGTTCGGTGTGGTCGAGCCCGATCGGTGTGATCACGCAGACTCCGGCGTGGAGCACGTTCGTGGCGTCCCAGGCGCCGCCGAGCCCGACTTCGACGGTGGCCACGTCGACGGGTGCGTCGGCGAACGCCGCGAACGCCAACGCGGTCGTGAGCTCGAAATACGTCACCCGATCGATGTGGTCGTCGAGTTCCGCGGCGGCGGCTGACTTCTGGTCGATGAGGTCGGCAAGCGGCGCGACCTCGTCGTAGACCGCGACGAACCGCTGTTCGCTGATCGGGTCGCCGTCGATGCTGATCCGCTCGCGGATGGTCTCCAGATGCGGGCTCGTGTAGCGGCCGGTACGCAGCCCATGCGTACGGAGCAGACCGTCGATCATTCGCGCGACGGACGTTTTGCCGTTGGTGCCGGTGAGGTGGATCGACGGGTACGCCCGCTGCGGGCTGCCCATCAGGTCCAGCAGTGCCTCGATGCGACTGCGATCGGCAACCATCCGGCCGGCGCCACGTTCGTCCAGCTCACGCTGGACGCGCGCGAATTCGGACTCCACAGGGCGAGTGTACGGGGACGGCGCAGGAGGTTTGCATTCGCTACGCTCACACGAGTCTTCACAGGAGAGTCATATGACTGAACCGAATTGGGGCGCGCCGGAAGGACAGGGCGTGCCGCCACAGGACCCGTACCAGTCACCGCCGTCGTCAGTGCCGCCCGCGCCGCCACAGTACGGTGCCGCGCCGCAGTACGGTGCCGCGCCGCAGTACGGTGCCGTCCCCCAGTACGGTGCGGGCTCTGCTCCGCCGCCGGCCAGCCCGCCCTACGGTCCTTCGACGCAGCCGTACGGCCAGCCGACCTACCCGACGCAGGAGTACGGCCAACAGCCCGGGTACGCACCGCAGCAGTACGGTCAACCGGGGTACGGCGCGCCACAGACACCGTACGGATACCAGCCGGAGCCACCGCGCAGCAGCGGTAACACGCTGCGTGTGGTGCTGATTGTGCTGATCGTGCTGGTGTTGGGCGGCGTCGGTACGTTCCTCGGCATCCATTACGCCGGCTCGTCGAAGCCGTCCGCCGCGCCCTCCACGCCGAGCTTGGCCACGTCACCGCCGGCATCAGCGAGCACGACTCCGTCCGCGGCCGCTTCCGGGCCGACCATCTACCGGCTGCCGTCCACCGCGGCCGGTCTCAAGCTGCAGCCCAGCTCGGACGCGAACCAGCAGTTGGCGCAGGCGCTCCCCGACGCGCTCGCCGCGCAGACCACGGTCGGCGTCTACAGCGACCCCACCAACCCGGACCGCGTGTTGATCCTGATCGGCGCGCAGACCGATGTCGGCAGTCCGAACGCCGCGCTCGCCGGGGTGTTCGCCGGCATGGCGACCAGCTCGGAGGCGGACCTCGGAAAGCCGAAGACCTACGACGCCGGCTCGATGGGCGGCGCCATGGAGTGCGCGTCGGGCAGCTTGTCGGAGTTGGGAACGGATATCCCGGTCGGGGTCTGCGCGGTAGCCGACAGCCACGGAATCATCCTCGCGATCTTCACGTCGCGGACCGCGTCGCAGGCCGCTACCGAAACACGCGCGCTGCGGCCGACATTCGAGCACCCGTAGCCGGTTCCGGCGCGGCGGTGCGGGGTGGCGTTTGGGCGGCACCCCGCACCGTTTGGCGGTAGACGCGGTAGAGCTCCGTGTCCGGTATCCGCCTGACCGTGGCAATCGTACGATTCGGCGCAGCCGGGGATCCCCACGCGGTACTGTCGTGGCGCCCATGTGCCGCGCTCCCTCGGCGGCCCTCACCGTCGTTGGGAGAACACGATGGACCGCGGTGCGGTCGACCCGGACGCGGACGAAGGTCTGCTGGACTTCGAATCGGCGGACGAGGCGTCGGACGATCGCCGGCGCACCCGTCGAGCAGTCTGGATCAGCTTGGGCGCACTCACTCTTCTGGTCGCGGCGGCACTGCTCGCCATCGGGTTCGCGCTCCGGCCAAAGCCCGGCAGCGTCCACACGCCGACCCACGTCGCGGGGTTCCAGCTGGACAGTCGGTCCGACGCCACCAGCACCGCCGATTACCTGCGGACCGCGATCGCGGCCGGCATGAACCTAGACTCGTCGGTCGGCGCGGTCTACGCCAACGCCGCCGGCGACGGGCATAGCGTCATCTTCGTCGGCGGCACGTCGGCGACCGGGAGCCCCGCGACGCGGCTTTCTGCCCTCATGGGCATGCTCGATGACGCGACGGACGGCGTCACTCAGGTCACGCAGGAGAAACCCGGCCAGCTTGGCGGTGCGGTGAAGTGCGCGCTCACCACCGACAGCAATGTCGCGGATGCCTCGACGCAGACCCCGATGGCCGTCTGCGGCTGGGCCGATCGCGACACTGTCGGCCTCGCGCTGTTCCCCAACCGCGGCATCGCGGAGGCCTACAACCTGTTCATCCAAATGCGGCCGACGCTCGAAGGGCATTAACCGGTACGGCCCCCACGCTAAACCGGCACTCTGCGGAACTGGCGCTCCACGAATACCTGGCGCCGCGGGAATGGCGTTCCACCGACACCGGTCGCTCGAGAATGGCCAGCACTGAATGGCAGTCGCTCGCAGAAATTGACCGCAGAAGTCGGGTCTCGGAAATGCGTTGAGGGCCGCCTGCTGGCGGCCCTCAACGGGGGTTGTGTCCGGCGGCGTCCTACTCTCCCACACCCTGGCGGATGCAGTACCATCGGCGCTGGTGGGCTTAGCTTCCGGGTTCGGGATGTGTCCGGGCGTTTCCCCGCCGCTATGGCCGCCGTAACGTCTTTTGTTTTCAGTTGTGGACCCTGCCGCCGTGTGTCTGTGGTGGTGGGTGTTTGTTATTTGGGAATTGTATAGTGGATGCGTTGTAGCGTTTTTGTGGTCAAGTCCTCGGCCTATTAGTACCAGTCAACTGAACCCATTGCTGGGCTTACATTTCTGGCCTATCAACCCAGTGTTCTTGCTGGGGGCCTTAACCCTCTAGGGGTGGGATACCTGGTCTTGAAGCGGGTTTCCCGCTTAGATGCTTTCAGCGGTTATCCCTTCCGGACGTAGCTAACCAGCCGTGCTCCTGGCGGAACAACTGGCACACCAGAGGTTCGTCCGTCCCGGTCCTCTCGTACT